>NZ_JBEPSX010000003.1:0-478066 GCF_040548995.1 Rhodococcus sp. PvR044 | reverse complement strand
CCAATTGGAAAGAGTGAGTGTGGAGTACCAAAATATTGGCACTGACATTCATCGGCACACTGTTGAGTTCTCAAAGAACACGCACACACCATCACCACCAAGAAACTCGTTCTCGGCCGCTCCGGGGCAACTGTTCCAGCCTATCTCATCGAGCAGACCCGGTCAAAACCGGCCCCGCCCCAGTAAGAAGGCAGTGAAGCGCAGCCGACCGAAACCGGCTACAACTTCTAGGATTGTCTGGCGCCTGACGTCCAACCTCGTGTCCCGCGCCTCTCGGCCGGGTCGGTGTCCGTGTCGCTCTGACTCGACAAAAGTTACGCGAACAAGAACACAGCGTCAAATCGCCTGGTCAGCGCCATTCTTGGGAATTGGTTTCGCTTGCGCCCCTTCATTCGGAGGGCGCGGATAGCCTGGCGTCATGCTCCTCGCACCCCGTTATGGCCAGGCGACGCTGTCCGACCTCGTCCCCTCCGTGCTCGCTCACCTCGGCGTGACCGGCGAGACCGACCGGATCGGGCTCGACCTCTCGGGCGTCTCCCGCGTCTGCGTGCTGTTGATCGACGGACTCGGCGCCGAACTGCTGGCGTCACACCCCGAGGCGGCACCCTTTCTCTCCGCGAGACTCGGCCCCATCCTGACCGCGGGCTTCCCGACCACGACGGCGACCAGCCTCGCCTCGCTCGGCACGGGACTGCCCTCCGGACAGCACGGAGTGGTCGGCTACCTCATCCCCGCGGCCGGGCAGGACCGCTTGATGAATCCGCTGAAGTGGCGCCTGCACGGCGAGGGCCCCCGGGTGGACCTGCTCAAGGAATTGGTACCCGAGGAGTTCCAGCCGACGCCGACCGCTTTCGAGCGCGCCGCCGCGGCGGGCATCTCCGTATCCAGGGTGGCCCCGCCCTACCAGGGCGGTTCCGGACTGACCCGGGCCGCGCTGCGCGGCGGGGAGTTCCTGCCCAGCTTCTCGCTCGGCGACCTGGTCGACGCGTCGGCGAGTGCGCTCCGGCTGGGTTCTCGATCCCTTGTCTACGCCTATCACGGCGAATTGGACCTGACCGGGCATGCCAGGGGCCCGACCTCGGCCGCGTGGGCGCTGGAATTGGCGCAGGTCGACCTGATGGCACGCCAGCTCGCCGAGCGGCTGCCACGCGACGCCGCGCTGATCGTCACCGCCGACCACGGCATGGTCGAGGTGCGATCCCCCGTCGACATCGATACGTCCCCCGAACTGACGGAGGGCGTCCACCTGATCGGCGGCGAGCCCCGGGCCCGCCACGTCTATACAGACGACGGCGCCGCCGACCAGGTCGTCGCGTCCTGGCGGGACCGCCTCGGCGACGAATTCGCGGTGCTGACCCGCGCCGAGGCGATCGACAACGGCTGGTTCGGTCCGACCGTCTCCCCCGCAGCCACCGAACGGATCGGTGACGTGATCGCGATAGCCCGCGGATCGAGCGCGCTGATCCGAACCGGCGCCGAGCCGCTCCAGTCCATGCTCATCGGTCATCACGGATCACTGACCTCCGCCGAGCTCCACGTGCCGCTGCTGGTGTTCCGGGGGTAGTCGGACGGGGCCGGCACGAGCTCCGCTCTGGGGGGGGTACCCCTTGCGGCGCCACTGGATGGCCGGGTCTGGGCCACGCAGAACCTCGCCAGGTACTGAGCCCGGTCAGGCGGGCGGCGGCGCCGCGGTGTGACCGCGCACCAATTCGGTGTCGAGCATCTCGACGGTGGCCACACCGGAATGTGAGGGCGTCAGGAGCAGCGCCCCGGCCCGCCTGCCCTTTTCCTCCGCGGGCTGACGGACTGTGGTCAAGCCCTCGCGCAGCGCCTCGTCGACGCCGTCGAACCCGGTGATGGACAGCTGGCCGGGTACGTCGATGCCGCGCCACCGCGCAAAGTCCAGGGCACCGAGCGCCAACACATCTGTGGTGCACAGCAGCGCGGTGATCCGTGGATCGGTCGCGAGCGCCTGCTCGGCCGCCGAGTGACCGGACCGGGAGCTGTGCTCCGCGCGCTCGATGACGGTCAACGATCGCGGGTCCAGCCCGGCAGCGGCAAGGGCGTCGCGCACCCCGGCGATCCGTTCGCGCTGGACGTGGAAGTTCGGCGAATCGAGACGGTCGGCGCCCGCCACACCGTCCCGCTGGTCCCGGCCGAGCCGCATGCAGATCACGCCGATGTCCTTGTGCCCCAACGACAACAGATAGTCGGCGATCTTGCGCATCGCGCCGCGATCGTCGATCCCGACCAGCGACGCGCCCTCGATCTCGCGCGGCTGGTCACAGATCACCATCGGCAGGCGGCGCTCGAGGACCGCGGCCAGGTACGGGTCGTCGTCGGCCACGGAGTAGACGACGAAACCGTCCACGCCTGCCTGCTGAACCACGGCTGCGGACTGGACGTCGTCACGCCGCGGCCCGGCCGGGATCAGCAACAGTCCCTCCCCCGCCGCCTCGCAGGACTCGGCAAGACCGGCCAGGAAACTCATCGCGGCCGGATCCCGGAAGGAGTAGCTCAGCGCCTCCGTGAGCAGCAGGCCGACCGCGCCCGCCTTGCGGGTGCGCAGCGAGCGCGCGACCGGGTCCGGGCCGGGGTAACCGCGCCGCTTGGCCGCCTCGAACACCCGTTCGCGGAGTTCGGTCGAAAGCTGATCGGGCCGGTTGTAGGCGTTCGAGACCGTCGTACGGGAGACCTTGAGCTCCGCCGCCAGGGACGCCAGCGTCGCCTGACGGCGCGGATGACGGGACCTGGGCATAACGGGACGGTACGCAATGCCGCGAGTGACCGTCAGCACGCCCCCTCCAATGTACAACGGAAACGATTTCCATTAGTATCTAGGCCATGCCCAAGGGAGATCTGACGCCGCTCACCGCCCCGACCCGGCGCCGCTCGGCGTTCGCCATTGCCGGCCTGGCGCTCGTCGGGGCACTGACCCTCGCCGCCTGCTCGTCCGACCCGGACGCAGGCGCGGGCACCCCGCTCGCCGATGGGCAGCGCGCCAACATCGTCGCCTCCACCGACGTCTGGGGCTCGGTGGCCGCGGCCGTCGCGGGCGACCGGGCCGACGTCACCTCGATCATCGACGACGCGTTCGCCGACCCTCACTCGTTCGAGGCCAGCCCCCGGGACGCCGCCGCCATCACCGATGCCGACCTGGTCGTCTACAACGGCGGCGGCTACGACGAGTTCATCGACGACGTCCTCGCAGGCACGCCGGGCAAGCGGACCGTCGACGCGTTCGCCCTGTACGGCACCGATACCGACCTGCACGGCGACCACGATCACGTGGTCGAGGAGGCTGCCGCCCCGGCAGGCGCCACCACCGCCCCCGCGGAACCCGCTGCCGCCGAGCACGACTCGCACGACGGCCACGACCACGACAACGGCGGCGTGAACGAACACGTCTGGTACGACATCCCGACCGTGGACGCTGTCGCCAAGCAGATCGCCGCCGAACTCGGCACGATCGACCCCACCAACGCCGCCGCATACACCGCCAACGCGGCGACCTTCCACGAACAACTGCACGCCGTCACGGCCATCACGGATTCGATCGCCGCCGCGCATCCACAGGCACCGGTCGCGCAGACCGAGCCGATCGCGCACTACCTGCTGGTGGCGACCGACCTCAGGGACGAGACGCCGCAGGACTTCACGAAGGCCATCGAGGACGGCAACGACCCGCCGCCCGCGGCCGTCGCCGCGACGCGGGATCTGCTCGCCGACAAGAAGGTGAAGGTCCTGGTCTACAACAGCCAGACGCAGGACAAGGCGACCCAGAACATCCGTGAGGCCGCCGAATCGGCGGGCATCCCCGTCGTCGAAGTCACAGAGACCCTGCCAGACGGGTTCGACTACATTCAGTGGCAGACCCGCACCGCCGAATCGCTCGCTGCGGCCTTGAACGCCGCCCACTGAGAAACCGCGCGCCGAAGAAGAATCCACCGGTCACGCGTGCCGGCAACGAGCCGCGTGACAACCAGACCCGGAATGGCCCCGTGACCCACCCTGCCCCCGACGCACCGAGCGTCAGCCGAACACCCGCCGTCGAACTGAGAGGCGCCCGGCTGGCCTACGGCGACCGCACGCTGTGGTCCGGACTGGACCTGAGCGTCGAGCAGGGCGAGTTCATCGCGGTCCTCGGGCCCAACGGGTCCGGCAAGACCTCACTCCTGAAGGTCCTGCTCGGCCAGCTCCCGCTGTCCGAGGGCACCGCCACGATCGCGGGAACGCCTGCCCGGACCGGGAACTCCCACGTCGGATACGTGCCGCAGCAGAAGACGATGGACGAGGGCCTGCCGCTGCGCGGGCGCGACCTGGTCGGGCTCGGCGTGGACGGTCACCGCTGGGGCACCGGGTTCCGCTCCCGCCGTTCCCGCCGGACCATCGTCGACGACGCCATCGACCAGGTGGGCGCCCGGGCCTTCGCCGATGCGCCGGTCGGCTCGCTGTCCGGCGGCGAGCAGCAGCGACTGCGAGTCGCCCAGGCTCTGGTCGGCGATCCCAAGGTGCTGCTCTGCGACGAGCCGTTGCTCAGCCTGGACCTGGCCAACCAGCACCGGGTCTCCGACCTGATCAACCAGCGCCGGCTGGGCCACGACACGGCCGTGCTGTTCGTCACCCACGAGATCAACCCGATCCTGCCGCTGGTCGACCGGGTGCTGTACCTGGTCGACGGGCGGTTCCGGATCGGGACGGCCGCCGAGGTGATGACCTCGGAGGTGCTCTCCGAGCTGTACCAGACGGACGTCGAGGTGCTGCATGTGCGCGGACGGCTGGTCGTCGTCGGCACCGGCGACGCCATCGACGCGCTCGGTTCCACGGGCGCCGACGGAATCCACCACGAGGCGCACGAATGAACGAGAAGCTCGCAGACACGTTTTCGAAGATGTTCGACTGGCAGGCCACCATCGACCTGCTGCAGTACGACTTCGTGCAGCAGGCCCTGCTCGCCGCGGCCATCCTCGGCCTGCTCGCGGGTGCGATCGGTCCGCTGATCATCAGCAGGCAGATGTCGTTCGCGGTGCACGGAACCAGCGAGCTGTCGCTGACCGGCGCCTCCGCCGCGCTGCTGGCCGGGATCAGCGTCGGACTCGGCGCCATCGTCGGCTCGGTGTTCGCCGCCGTGCTGTTCGCACTGCTCGGATCCAAAGTGCGCGAACGGGACTCGGTGATCGGCGTGGTCCTCTCGTTCGGCCTCGGCCTGTCCGTGCTGTTCATGTGGCTGTACCCGGGGCGCACCGGCACCAGCTTCTCGCTGCTGGTCGGCCAGATCGTCGGGGTGGGCAACAGCGGCCTGCAGCTGCTGCTGGTGTGCGCGGTGCTGGTGCTGGCGGTGCTGGTCGTGGTGTACCGGCCGCTGCTGTTCGCGAGCACCGATCCGGACGTCGCGCGGGCCCGCGGCGTTCCGGTCCGAGCTCTGTCCATCGTGTTCGCGGTGCTGGTCGGCGTCGCCGCGGCGCTCGGCGTGCAGATCGTCGGCGCGCTGCTGGTGCTCTCGCTGCTGATCACGCCCGCGGCCGCCGCGGCCAGGATCACCTCGAGCCCGCTCCGGACGACGCTGTTCTCGATCCTGTTCGCCGAGATCGCCGCGGTCGGCGGCATCCTGCTGTCGCTGGCCCCTGGCGTGCCGGTGTCCAGCTTCGTCACCACCATCTCGTTCGTGATCTACCTGGCCTGCCGGGCGATCGGGTCGCGTCGCGGCAGCACCGGACGGGTCGCGGTCCCGGCCTGAATCCGCGCCGCGGCCAGTGCCTCGTGCTCGAGTCCATTGATGGTTGCCGGGGATCCGCGTGGATGCATCGCAAGGCGGAGAAGTCCCAGGTAGCGGTGTTCTACCTGAGACTCCGACAACGCAGCAAGGCGCCGCGTGGGCCCCGGCAACCGCAAGAAGACCTCGGGCACGCGGCACTAGGATTCGAGGCGTGGCATCCATCGATCTCAACAGCGACCTCGGCGAGAGCTTCGGCGCCTGGCGGCTCGGCGACGACGAGGCCATGCTTGCCCTGGTGACCAGCGCGAATGTCGCGTGCGGGTTTCACGCGGGTGATCCGACCACGCTGCTGAACACCTGCCGGTCCGCGGCGAAGCGGACCGTGCGGATCGGAGCGCAGGTCGGCTATCGGGACCTGGCCGGATTCGGACGCCGTTTCATCGACATCGCCCCCACGGACCTGACCGCGGACGTGATCTATCAGATCGGCGGCCTAGACGCCCTCGCGCAGACCGTCGGCTCCGCCGTCGGCTACGTCAAACCCCATGGCGCCCTGTACAACGCGATCGTGCACCACCGCGAGCAGGCCCGCGCCGTCGTCGCGGCCGTCGTCGCGTACGACCCCACCCTCCCGGTGCTCGGGCTGCCGGGTTCGGTCTTCCTGGCGGAGGCGGAGGCCGCCGGCCTGCGCACCGTGGCAGAGGCATTCGCCGACCGCGGCTACACCCCGACCGGCGAGCTGGTGCCCCGCGGACTGCCGGGCGCGATGCTCTCGGACCCGGAGTCCGTCGCCGCGCGGGTGTTGCGGATGGTCGAGCACGCGGAGATCGAGGCCGTCGACGGCACCGTCCTCGCCTCGCCTGCCGAATCCGTCTGCGTGCACGGGGATTCGCCGTCCGCGGTCGCGATGGCCGCCGCCATCCGCGCCCGACTCGACGACGCGGGCGTCCGCGTGGAGCCCTTCGTCTGATGCGCCTGCTGGACGCCGGCGACGGCGGGGTGCTCGCCGAGTTCGACGACCTGGACGCCGTCGTCGCGCACTATCGAGCGCTGGACGCGAACCGCCCGGCGGGCGTCGTCGACCTGGTCCCGGCCGCCCGGACGATACTGGTGCGGTTCGACCCCGGTCGCACCGATCGAGCCCACATCGGGCGCTGGCTGCGCGAGACCGGGCCGGAGTCCGGAACCTACGCGGAGACCGGTGCGCTGGTGCGGATTCCCGTTCACTACGACGGACCGGACCTGGCCGCGGTCGGTGATCTGACGGGCCTCGGTCCGGACGGCGTCGTCGCGGCGCACACGGGCAGTGATTGGACCGTCGCCTTCGCCGGGTTCGCCCCCGGGTTCGGGTACCTCGTCGGTGGCGATTCCCGGCTGCGGGTGCCCCGCCGGGACGACCCCCGCACCGAGGTGCCCGCGGGCGCGGTCGGGCTGGCGGGCGAGTTCTCCGGCGTCTACCCCCGGAAGTCGCCGGGCGGCTGGCAGCTGATCGGCCACACCACCGAGCAGATGTGGGACGCCGACAGCGAGCCGCCCGCGCTGCTCCGACCAGGGGACACGGTTCGGTTCGTCGCGGTCTGAGCGGTTCGCCGAGTGTGCACCTGTAAACCCGTCCACTCGGCCGATGCACCAGCAGGTGCACACTCGGCGGGGTCAGGGGCGCGGCCGCGTGCTGCGCCAGGCGGTCAGCACACCGGCGGCGGCGAACGCGGCGAAGAACCCGAACAACAGCCTGGCCGAATCCGCCATCGTCCCGCCGAGATTGACCAGGACGCCCGCCGACGCCGAGCCCACCGCATTGGAGACCAACTGCACGGTGTTGATCGCGGCGGCCGCCTTCCCGCCCTCGACCTCGTCGTGCTCGGCGCCCATCGCGAAGGTCGACAGGTGCGGCCACGCCATGCCGATGCCCGCGCCGCCCAGCACCAGCGCCGCGACCCAGATCCCGATCACCCACGCCGTCGCGCCCTCCCGCTGGGTCGCCGCGGCGACGAGGAACCCGATCGTCACCAAGGCGGGACCGGCGACGACCAGGACGCGCACCGTCGACCTGCGCGAAGCACCGGCGCTGGATATCTCGCCCAGGGTCCAGCCGACGGCGAGCGCGGCCCCCAGGAAACCCGCCGCCAGGGGTTCGAGGCCGCCGAGCCGCTGACCGAACAGCGGCACGAAGGTCTCGGCGGTCGACGCGACCGCCAGCAGTGCGAACGTCGCGTAGGTCCACTTCAGGGTGTTGCCGGGGGTGAACGTCGCCGCGGGGAGCACCCTGGTGCCCGCGTGGCGCTCGTGCGCGACGAAGGCGACCAGCAGCGCGACGCCCGCGACCACGCCAAGCGCGGTGAGCGCCACGTTCGTCGCGATGCCCGCCACGCTCACCAGCAGCGCCGCCGCGGACAGCAGCAGCATCGACATGGCAGGCACGCCGACCCGGGGCCCCTCGATCCGCTCCCCCGTGATGTACCGGGGCACGATCGCCGCGATGCCTGCCGCCAGGACCGCGAGCACGACAAACGCCAGCCGCCAGGCCCCGAACTGGGCGAACACCCCACCCAGGGCGGGACCAACGAACGTCCCGACGCCCCACATCCCGGAGACCAGCGCCGAGGCGCGGGCCCACAGATGCTGCGGCAGCGTGGACCGGATCAACGCGTAGCCCAGTCCGCTGAGCAGCCCGCCGCCGAAGCCCTGCAAGCCACGGCCCGCCAGCAACGCGAACATGTCGGGCGCGGCGGCGCACACCACCGTGCCCGCCGCGAACAGCCCGATCGCGGCGAGATAGGCGCCCCGCGGCCCCGCGACCGCGAGCAGCCTGCTCACCAGGACCGCCGAGATCACCGAGGCGACAAGGAAAATCGTGGTGGCCCACGCGTAGAACCGCGCTCCCCCGATCTCGTCGACCGCAGAGGGGAGCAGGCTGGTGGTCAGGTAGATGTTGATCGCATACAGCGCGACGCCGCCTGCCAGCACCACCATCGGCCCGAGGTAGTCGGCGCCGAGCAGCTGCCGCCAGCCGCGGTCGAGCCGAGTGGTCGAGGTGTCGGTCGGCGCCATGACAACCAGGCTAAAACCTCAAGTTCAGTCGAGGTCAAGGCGGGCGGCCCGTCGAGTGTGCAGTTGCCGGGGCATCGCCCGAGTAGCTGCGCCGGCAGCTGCACACTCGTCGGACGGGGGGGTGCGGGCAGCCGGGTGCTAGCCGCCGAGCGCGAACGCGACGAGGAAGCCGAGCGCGGTGGACAGCCCGACCCACCAACCGCCCTCCCGATACGCCTCCGGCATCAGCGAATCCGCGAGCACCGCGATCGTCGCGCCGCCCGCGAACGCCTGGATCACCGCGATCTGCCGATCCGGGATGGCGTCGGCGGCCGCATTCGCGGCGATCACGACCAGCACCAGCACGACCGCGGTCACCGTCCACAGCAGAATTGCCCGGCGGCGGTTGAAGTTCGGCTGCTTGCGCATCGACGCCGCGCCCGCGACCGCCTCGGGCACATTGCCGACCGCGACCGCGACCAGCAGCACGAGGCCGCCACCCGCGCTCAGCGAGACACCGAGCGCGGTGTTCTCCGGAATGCCGTCGAGCAGCGTGCCGAGCATCAGCGCCCAGCCGAGCGCGGCGGGGCCGAGCTTGTTCTCGATGAGGTGATCGGACACCACGTAGACGAGCGCGCCCGCCATCAGGGCGGTTCCTGCGATCAGCACGCCCTCGGCCTCGAAGGCCGGCTGGAACAGCTCTGTGGACACCGCCGCCACCATGGTGCCCGCGCCGAACGCCATCAGGGCCGCCAGCAGTGGGCGCGGCAGGTCGTAGCGAAGCCCGACGATCGCCCCGATGAGCAGCGGGACTGCGGTTCCCAGCCCGTACAGGGCGGCAGTGACCATCCGGCGATCGTACTGTCGCGGCCGGGGATGGGCGACAATCGTCGGGTGGCTTGGCTCGAGGTGTTGCGCACCGGGGCACTGACCACGGTCCAGGACCGTGGCAGGCCCGGATTCGCCGCGCTCGGGGTCGGCGCGTCGGGGGCCGCCGATCGCGGATCCCACGACAGCGCAAACCGATTGGTGGGCAACGACCCCGGCGCCGCGACCCTGGAGGTGACGCTCGGCGGGCTCGCGGTCCGAGCGCACGGCGACCTGACCGTCGCGGTCACCGGAGCCCGGGTCCCGTTGTCGGTCAACCACACCCCGAGCGCGGACTACAGCGCGGTACACCTGTCCGACGGCGACGTGCTGGCCCTCGGCAACGCCACCGACGGCCTGCGCTGCTACCTCGCCGTGCGCGGCGGGGTGGACGCCCCGCCGACGCTCGGCAGTCGCGCCACCGACACGCTCGCCGGGCTCGGCCCGGAGCCGGTGCGGGCAGGCGACCGGCTGGCCGTCGGCGAACTGAGCTCGGACTGGCCTGCCGACGAGATCATCCCGCCGCCCCCTGCGAACCCGTCCCCCGCTCGGCTGCGGGTTCGGCTCGGGCCGCGATCGGAACTCTTCGAGACCGCCGCCGTCGACACGCTGTTCGGCCAGCCGTGGACGGTGTCGACGGACAGCAACCGGGTGGGCGCGCGGCTGAAGGGCGCCGAGCCGCTGCGGCGCCGGGACACCACCGAGCTGGCGAGCGAGGGAATGGTGCCGGGTTCGCTGCAGGTGCCGAGCGGCGGACAGCCGGTGCTGTTCCTGGCGGACCATCCCGTGACCGGCGGCTATCCGGTGATCGCGGTGGTCATCGATGCCGACCTGGGCGTGGCCGCGCAGCTGGTGCCGGGCGCACAGGTGCGATTCGAGCGGGCGGGCAGGTCGACTCAGCCGGGCTGAAGAGCGGGCACCAGAGCGGGGGCCAGCCGCAGCAGGTCGAGGTCGCGTCCGCGCGGCCCGAGGATGCACAACCCGACGGGGACGCCGTCGGCTGTCGGCAGCGGCACGCTCACCGCGCACCGGCCGCTCAGACCCGCGATGCAGGTCAGCTCCAGGGTGGTGGCGCGAGTGCCCTCGATCACCGGGCCGCCGAGCGTTGCGTCCGCCCGGGTCGGCGCCACCGATGACGCGGACGGCAGCACAAGCAGGTCGTCGCCGAGCCATCGGTCGAGTCCGTCGCGGATCTGCCGCATCCGGGTGACGGCACGGTCCCGCTGCGCGTCGGTGTAGCCGGCCGCCGTCTCGAACCGTGAGCCGACGTCCTGGCCGAGGCTGTCGCGATGCCGGGATATCCATGAACCGTGCGCCCGCCACGCCTCCCACCCCTGCACCGTGCGGAAGACCTCGGCCCAGCCGGGCAGCACGCTCGCGTCGAAGGCGCTCCGCTCGATCGGCGGGAGGTCGCCCGCGCCTCGCCACAGTGCCACCGCGCCGTCGATCGCGTCGCGCACCTGCGGCGAGGCCAGCCCGATGAGCTCGTCGGACACGACCGCCCGCGCGAACCCGCGCTCGGGGGTGTCGGGCAGCAGCACCTGCCCGACCATCAGCAGCGTGTCCGGGTCGCGCGTCAGCCACCCGACGGTGTCGAAGGTCGGCGCAAGCGGGAGCAGGCCGTCGGCGCGGACGACGCCGTGCGTGGGACGGATCCCGAACAGCCCCTGGTAGGAGGCGGGGACGCGGATCGAGCCGCCGGTGTCGGTGCCGAGCCCGATGGTGGCATCGCCGAGCGCGACCGCCGCGGCCGGTCCCGCGCTGGACCCGCCGGGAATCCGGTCCGGCGCGCTCGGATTCGGCGGGGTCCCGTAGTGGGGGTTGGTGCCCGCCAGGCTGTAGGCGAACTCGTCGGTTCGCGCGATCCCGGCGATCGCCGCACCCGCCTCCAGCAGGGCGGCGACGACGGGCGCCGTCGACATTGCCGGTCGGGATTCGGCGAGCCACTGCTCGTTGCCGGCCCCGACCGGGTACCCGGCGACGTCGAACAGTTCCTTGACCGCGACGGTCATCCCGTCAAGGGGTCCCCGCCCGGTCGGCGGGGACAGGGGCGTGCCGAATTCCCGCCACACGGTCGGGTCGACCACGGAAACCTCCTGGTCAGGCACTGTGGCGGAGCCGCCTATCGCCTCCGCTGCCGGGCGATGTCGGCGAGCACGACGCCCGCGGCGACCGAGGCGTTGAGCGACTCGACCGGGCCCGCCATCGGGATGCTGAGGATGGAGTCGCAGGACTCGCGGACCAAACGGGACAGGCCCTTGCCCTCCGAGCCGACGACCACGACAACCGGCCCGGTGCCGTCGTACTCGTCGAGGGTGGTGTCGCCCCCGGCATCGAGGCCGACGATCTGCACGCCCTTGGCCGCCCAGTCCTTCAGCGTCCGGGTCAGGTTGGTGGCCTGCGCGATCGGCAGCCGGGCCGCCGCGCCCGCGCTGGTGCGCCACGCGACCGCGGTGACGCTGGCGCTGCGGCGCTGCGGGATGACCACGCCGTGACCGCCGAACGCCGCCACCGAACGCACCACGGCGCCCAGGTTGCGCGGGTCGGTGATGTTGTCGAGCGCCACCAGCAGCGCGGGCTCCTGGTGCTTGCGCGCCTCGGCGATGAGGTCGTCCGGGTGCGCGTACCGGTACGGGGGCACCTGAAGGGCGACGCCCTGGTGCAACCCGTTGGCGCTCATCCGGTCCAGGTCCGTGCGCGGGACCTCGAGGATCGAGATACCCGCCTCGGCCGCCAACTGCACGCTCTCGGTGAGCCGCTCGTCACTCTCGGTGCCGACCGCGACGTACAGCGCGGTCGCGGGCACACCCGCCCGCAGGCACTCCACGACCGGGTTGCGGCCCAACACGTTCTCGGGTCCGGCGTCGCCCTTGCGCGGCGAACCGCCGCGGCCGCGCGGCGCGCTGCCACCGGTGCGGCCACTCGCGTCGGCGGCGCGGGCCGCCGCCCTGGCCCGCTTGGCGGCGGGGTGCTTGGTGCGCTCGACCGCGGGCGGGGTGGCCCCGCGCCCCTCGAGGCTGCGCCTGCCCTTGCCTCCGGAGCCCGCGACCTGGCCCTTCTTGGTGCCGGTCTTGCGGATCGCGCCGCGCCTGCTCGAATTGCCTGCCATTACAGTCCCGCTTCGTTGTGGTTCGTCTTGAGGGACCACTCGGGCCCGCTCGGTGTGTCGGTGACCTCGACGCCCGCCGCGGCGAGCCGGTCCCGGATCTCATCGGCGGCGGCCCAGTCCTTGTCCGCCTTCGCCTTCTGGCGCGCATCGAGATTCGCGCGCACCAGAACATCGAGCGCCGCGTGAGCCGCCGAGCCGTCATCGGGATCGGCCGCCCAGTGCGGGTCGAGAGGGTCCACCCCGAGGATGCCCATCATGGCCCGCACCTGACCGGCGATCTCCAACGCCGCGGTCAGGTCGCCGGCATCGAGTGCCTTGTTGCCCTCGGTCTTGCTGCCGTGGATCTCGGCCAGCGCCTTCGGCACCGCAAGGTCGTCGTCGAGCGCGGCCGCGAACCCCTCGGTCCACTTGCCGACCGGGATCTCACCCGCCCGCTCGCGGGTCTTGAGAATGAAGGCCTCCAGGCCGCGGTAGGACTCGGCGGCCACCTCGAGCGCGTGGTCCGAGTACTCGAGCATGGAGCGGTAGTGCGCTCCGCCCAGGTAGTACCGGAGCTCTTGCGGCCGAACCTTCTTCAGCACGTTCGGCACCGACAGCACGTTGCCGAGCGACTTCGACATCTTCTCGCCGCCCATGGTGACCCAGCCGTTGTGCAGCCAGTACCGGGCGAACCCGTCGCCCGCCGCCCGGCTCTGCGCCATCTCGTTCTCGTGGTGCGGGAACACCAGGTCCAGGCCGCCGCAGTGGATGTCGAACTCGGCACCCAGGTAGGCCTCCGCCATCGCCGAGCACTCCAGGTGCCAGCCCGGACGTCCGCGCCCCCACGGCGTCGGCCAGGACGGCTCCCCCGGCTTCTCGGCCTTCCACAGCGTGAAGTCCCGCGGGTCGCGCTTGCCCGCGGCCGCGCTCTCGCCCTGGTGCACGTCGTCGAGCTTGTGCCCGGACAGCGCGCCGTACGGCGCGTAGCTGCGCACGTCGAAGTACACGTCACCCGCGGCGGCGTACGCGTGGCCCGCGTCGATCAGGCGCTGCATCATGTCGACCATCTGGGTGACGTGGCCGGTCGCGCGGGGCTCCGCCGAGGGCGGCAGCACGCCGAGCCGGTCGTAGGCCCAGTCGAAGGCGCGCTCGTAGGTCGCCGCCCACTCCCACCACGGCCGCCCGGCATCGGCTGCCTTGTTCAGGATCTTGTCGTCGATGTCGGTGACGTTCCGGATGAACGCGACGTCGTAGTCGTGCGCGAGCAGCCAGCGCCGGAGCACGTCGAACGCGACGCCGCTGCGCACATGGCCGATGTGCGGCTCGCCCTGGACGGTCGCACCACAGAGATAGATCGACGCGTGTCCGGGGGCCAGCGGAACGAAGTCACGCAGGGCCCGCGTCTCGGTGTCGAATAGGCGCAGGGTCACGACGTGCGATCTTACCGGCCCGAACCGGTGTCAAGTACCAGCGTGGTCGCGACGGCCGCGATGCCCTCGCCCCGGCCGGTGAGCCCGAGACCGTCGGTGGTCGTCGCGGAGACGGAGACGGGAGCCCCGAGCACCTCGGAGAGCACGTCCTGCGCCTCCACCCGGCGCGGACCGATCTTGGGACGATTCCCGATCACCTGGACCGCGGCGTTGCCGATCCGCAGGCCGTCGGCCTCGATCAGCCTGCGCACCTCGGTCAGGAGCACCGCACCGCTGGCCCCGTCCCATTCCGGCCTTCCGGTGCCGAACACCGAGCCGAGGTCGCCCAGTCCCGCGGCCGACAACAGCGCGTCGCACAGCGCGTGCGCGGCGACGTCGCCGTCGGAGTGCCCGGCGCAGCCGTCCTCGTCCACGAACAACAGCCCGGCGATCCAGCACGGCCTGCCGACCTCGATCGGATGGACGTCGGTGCCGATTCCCACTCGCACGGTTGCCCGGCTCCCTACTGCTCGATCGGTTCGTCGTTCGCCAGCGCCCTGGCCAGCGCCAGGTCCAGCGGGGTGGTGATCTTGAAAGCCAGCGGATCCCCGACGATGGTCCGGACCCGCCCGCCGATCCGTTCGACCAGGCCCGCGTCGTCGGTGGCAAGTGAGTCGGCGGCCGCGTAGGCGCGCCGCAGCAGATCCGCGGTGAATCCCTGCGGCGTCTGCACGGCTCGCAGCTCGGAGCGTTCCGGGGTGCCGGTCACCGCACCGAGCAGGTCAACCGTCTTGATGGTGTCGGAGACCGGCAGCGCGGGCACCACCGCGTCGCGGCCGGCACGCAGCTCCGCCACGACGCGGGCGATCAGGGGCGGCGGGGTCAGGGCCCGGGCAGCATCGTGCACGAGCAGCAGGTCCGCGTCCTCGGCGGCCGCGAGCCCCGCACGCACCGAGTCGGTCCGTTCGGCGCCGCCTGCGACGACGTCGACGCCCTCGGGCAGCTCCGCGCGCACCGAATCGATCCGGTCCGCGGGGACGATCACCACGACACGGTCGACGACACCGGACTCGATCAGTCCTTCGACGGCGAGCCGGAGCATAGAGACACCGCGCACCGTGACGAACGCCTTCGGGATGCCCTCCCCGAGGCGCTCCCCGCGCCCGGCAGCGGGCACCAAAGCAATGACCCGGCCTCCGCTGCGCACTTCGGCCGGGTCAGTGACGTTGTTCATGTGTCAGGACGCTGCTGCGAGAACCTCGTCGAGGATGATCTCGGCCTTGGCGTCGTCGGTGCCCTCGGCGAGCGCGAGCTCACCGACGAGGATCTGACGTGCCTTGGCGAGCATCCGCTTCTCGCCCGCGGACAGACCGCGGTCCTGCTCACGACGCCACAGGTCGCGGACGACCTCGGCAACCTTGTTCACATCGCCGGAGGCGAGCTTCTCGAGGTTGGCCTTGTACCGGCGCGACCAGTTGGTCGGCTCCTCGGTGTGCGGCGCGCGCAGCACCTGGAAGACCTTGTCCAGGCCTTCCTGCCCGACAACATCACGGACACCGACGTACTCGGCGTTGTCCGCGGGGACCCGGACGGTCAGGTCGCCCTGAGCGACCTTGAGAACGAGATATTCCTTTTGTTCACCCTTGATGGTGCGAGTTTCGATTGCCTCGATCAGCGCCGCTCCGTGGTGGGGGTATACGACGGTGTCTCCGACCTTAAAAATCATCTGTCCCGTGCCCCTTTCGATCTTCACAGTTTAACACGGGGTCTGGCGGCGCAGCTTCCAACGGCCCTGGTCAGGGGCACAGAGGGGTGACCGGAGGGGTTGACAGCCGGACCTGAACGTGCATCCAGTGGGGCCCAAACCGACCATCTGGCCTCAGGTTTCGGCGTCGCGAACCCCGCCGCGAAGCCCCGAAGGACGACCCCGGGACCCGGTCCGCAGACCTGACTACTACTCTGCCTAGTGGAGTACGACCCGACGCCGTGGAGGACAACCCGTGACAGCCCTGAATGCGCCGACTCGACGAGTCGCGACCGCCGTTGCCCTGGCCGCAGCCGCGGCGATCTCGCTGTCCGCCTGCAGCGCGGGCCAGATCACCCAGACCGCAACCCAGGTTGCGGCCGTGAACGGCAACTACGCCAACCAGGGTGATATCTCCCTGCGCAACGTGCACATCCTGTACCCCGACAGCGAGGAGTACAGCCTCGAGCCCGGCGGAAAGGCCGCTCTCGCGTTCACCGCGGTGAACAACAACGAGGAGAAGGCCGACCGCCTGACCAAGATCACCACCGATGCGGCCGACTCGGTCACCATCGCGGGCGAGGTCGGCGGCCGGATCATCAAGCCGCAGACCTCCCTCGGCGCAGGCACCCGCGCCGCGACCATCCTCGACAACCCCGAGGACCCCACCCAGCTGGTCCTGGTGGTGCTCAACGACATCAACGAGGGCGTCTACCCCGGCCTGACCGTCCCGATCACCTTCAGCTTCGAGCGCGCGGGCGACATCGTCGTCTCGGTGCCGGTCGATGCGGGGCCGAGGACCGAGCGCCACGAGTCGGACAAGTCCGGCAACGCGGGTGCCGAGCCCCTCGGCAGCGGCGGACACTAGTCCCCACGGTTCGACGAGAACGGCCCCGACGCTCAGCGTCGGGGCCGTTCTCGTCGTTGCGGCACAGCACATTTCGACCCGAACGACACTCCGGCCGCGACACTCCGGCCGGAGTGTCGGACCCCACCCCTAGGCTGCGGTGGTGGCCAAACCCAAATCGAGCTTTCGCTGCTCGTCCTGTCAGCACTCGATGGCCAAATGGGTCGGCCGCTGCCCCGACTGCGGGTCATGGGGCTCGATCGAGGAGGTGGCGGTACTCGCCGCCGTCGCGAGCAGGCCGGGCGCCACCGCCGCCCGCGGGGTGTCCATGGTGCCGACCTCCCCGGCGACCCCGATCTCTCAGATCAACGGCACCTCCACCAGGGCCAAACCCACGGGTGTGTCCGAGCTCGATCGGGTGCTCGGCGGCGGCCTGGTCCCCGGTTCGGTGGTGCTGCTCGCAGGCGAGCCCGGCGTCGGCAAGTCGACCCTGCTCCTCGAGGTCGTGCACCGGTGGGCGCAGCGCGACCCGCAGGACCGCGCCCTCTACGTCACCGGCGAGGAGTCGGCCGGGCAGGTCCGGCTCAGGGCCGACCGGACCAACTCCGTGCACGAGCGGGTGTTCCTGGCCGCCGAGTCGGACCTGGCCACCGTGTTCGGGCACGTCGAGCAGGTCCGCCCGACACTCCTGATCGTGGACTCGGTGCAGACCATGCTCGCCGCCGATGTCGAGGGCGTGGTCGGCGGCGTCACCCAGGTCCGCGCCATCACCAGCGCGCTCACCTCGCTGGCGAAGTCCAGCGGCATCCCGGTACTGCTGATCGGACACGTCACCAAGGACGGTGCGGTGGCCGGGCCGCGCGCCCTGGAGCACCTGGTGGACGTGGTGCTGCACTTCGAGGGCGACAAGCACTCCACCCTGCGCATGGTGCGGGGCGTCAAGAACCGCTTCGGCGCGGCCGACGAGGTGGGCTGCTTCGAACTGCGCGAGGACGGCATCGAATGCGTCAGCGACCCGTCCGGGCTCTTCCTGCACCACCGCGACGACACCGTCCCCGGCACCGCCGTCACCGTCACCATGGACGGCAAGCGCCCGCTGCTCGGCGAGGTGCAGGCCCTCGTCGCGACCTCGCACAACCCCTCGCCCCGGCGCGCGGTCAGCGGCATGGACTCGGCGCGGGTGTCGATGGTGCTGGCCGTGCTCGAACGGCGCTGCGGGGTCAAGGTCTCCGACAAGGAGGTGTACGCGGCGACGGTCGGCGGAATGCGGCTGACCGAACCGTCCGCGGACCTGGCCCTTGCCGTCGCGGTGGCGTCCGCGTTCAAGGACGCGGCGCTGCCGCCGGGGGTGGTGGTGCTCGGTGAGGTCGGGCTGGCGGGCGAGGTGCGCCGCGTCACCGGCGTCGAGCGGCGGCTCGCCGAGGCGAAGCGGCTCGGCTTCACCCACGCGGTGGTGCCCCGCGACTCCGGGACACCGCCGCCGGGGATGCGGGCCACCGAGGTCACCAATCTCGGCGAGGCCCTGCGGGTGCTGCCCCGGGGCTGAGCGGGCCTACAGCGAGGAGGACGTGCCGAACGGCGAGGTCGCGTCGCCGTCCACGAAGTCCTGCATCGGCGCGAAGTGCTCGGGCTTGATGGTCAGGAACAGCCCGCGCGAGGTGGCGACGATGTCGTCACCGGCGGTCGGTCCCTCGACGATCCGGGCCTCGGCGGTGGTGTAGACCTTGCGCCGGACCATGCCGTCGATCCGGGCGCGGAACTCGAGCACCGATCCGAGCGGGATCGGCTTCGCGAAATCGATCTCCAGGTGACCGGTGACCACGGGGCCGCCGAGCACCATGCAGGCCATGCCCTGGACCTCGTCGAAGGCGACGGACAGGATGCCGCCGTGGATCACCCCTGGTCCGCCCTGGTATCGGTTCGCCACGGTCAGCCGGCCGGACACCTCGAGGCCCTCACCCGCGGTGAAGGTCATCGCCATCCCGGCGGGCTGGTCGTCGCCGCAACCGAAGCACTTGGACCAGTGCTGCGGGAGGGCACCGCCCGGCGCGGGGAAGAAGTCGGGGCGGATCGGCAAAACGAGATCATCGGGCAAGGTCCAGGTACTACTCACAGCTAACAAAGTATCGGTTCGCCGATCGCGGTCCCGATGCGGCCCTGGCCGGTCCCGCACCGGCGCGTCCGGCCCCGGGGAGGCCGCCGCCTCTCCCCCGCTGGGTAACCTGGACGCGAAGCGACGGCGGATCGACCGACTCCGCCCGGCGATGAGGCGCCGCGCACCGCGAGCGAGGGGGGACGGCAATGGACGACGCCACGCCGTCTGCCACCGTCCGCGAGACGATCGCTCGGCTGGCGCCGGGGACCGAGCTCCGCGACGGCCTGGAACGGATCATGCGCGGCCGTACCGGCGCCCTGATCGTGCTCGGCTACGACGCCGAGATCGAGGAACTCTGCGACGGCGGCTTCGAGCTGGACGTCGAATTCGCGCCGACCCGGCTGCGGGAACTCTCCAAGATGGACGGGGCCGTGGTGTTGTCCACCGACGGCACCCGCATCGTGCGGGCCAACGTGCAGCTGGTCCCCGATTACAAGATCCCGACCGTGGAATCCGGCACCCGGCACCGCGCGGCGGAGCGGACCGCGATCCAGACCGGCTACCCGGTGGTCTCGGTGAGCCAGTCGATGAGCATCGTCAGCGTGTACGTCGGCGGTATCCGGCACGTGCTCGAGGGCTCGCCGACCATCCTGTCGAGGGCGAACCAGGCCGTCGCGACGCTCGAGCGGTACAAATCCAGGCTCAACCAGGTCACCAACCAGCTCTCCGTCGTGGAGATCGAGGACTTCGTGACCCTGCGCGACGCCCTCACCGTCGCGCAGCGGCTCGAGATGGTGCGCCGCGTGTCGGTGGAGA
The DNA here is from genome assembly GCF_040548995.1 of Rhodococcus sp. PvR044. NCBI lineage: Bacteria > Bacillati > Actinomycetota > Actinomycetes > Mycobacteriales > Nocardiaceae > Rhodococcus > Rhodococcus sp. PvR044. The sequence goes on along the minus strand of NZ_JBEPSX010000003.1, from coordinate 458,454 downwards.
TCGAGCGCGACGTGCTCGAGCTCGGCACCGACGGCAGGCAGCTCGCCCTGCAGCTGGAGGAACTGGTCGGCGACAACGACATCGCCCGTCAGCTGGTTGCCCGCGACTACCTGGCAGGCCAGGGCCAGGCCCCGACCGAGGCCGTCGAGCGAACCCTCGCGGCGCTCGACAAGCTCACCGACGCGGACCTGCTCGACCTGACCACGCTGGCCCGCGCCTACGGTTACCCGGCGACGATCGAGGCGCTCGAGGCGCCGATGAGCCCACGCGGCTACCGGGTGCTGACCCGGGTGCCGCGCCTGCAGTTCCACCAGATCCACCGGCTGGTCGGATCGTTCGGCACCCTGCAGGGCCTGCTCGCCGCGACCGCGGCCGACCTGCAGTCAGTGGAGGGCATCGGCGGGCTGTGGGCCCGGCACATCAGGGAGGGCCTGTCCCGCCTCGCCGAGACCTCGATCTCCGGCCCGTTCGACTGACCGCGAACCGCGCGGAGCGGCGTCAGCTGATGTTGAACGGCTCCGGGGTGCTGCGCAGCGCGCCGAGCTGGCCGACGACCGTGTAGGCGCCGGCACCGACCGGGTTGCGCGGGGCGGTGCAGCCGGGTTCGGACGTGGCGCCCGACCACTTGACCGTGAACGCGGCCTGCTCGCCGGGCTTGAGGGAGCGGATGTCCGGCGCCGTGTTGGGGAAGCAGTCGGTGTTCGACCAGATCCGCTGCTGCCCGTCCAGGCTGTAGACCAGCACCTGCTGCATGCCCGCGCCGAGATCGCGCTCGCAGGTCGCGGAGCCGATGTTGGTGACCACGATGCCGAACTGCGGCTCCTGGCCCGCCGGATAGTTCGGCTGGTTCGAGCTGGCCTTGATGGCCAGCGACTGGTCGGGGCACTGGCCCGCGGGGACCGTTGCCGACGAGGACGCCGCCGCCCCACCCGAGACGGACCCGGACACCGCGGTGTCGCCGCCCGAACCGCCGGATCCCGAACCGGACGCGGAAGCCTCACCGGATCCGGATCCGGAACCGGAACCGGAACCGGACCCGCCCGCGTCGCCCGCGGAACTGGGCGCCGCCTGGCCGGACGAGGTACTGCTCTGCGAGCTGCTGGCGGCGGCGGCCTCGGCCTCCGGGTCGTCGCCGCCGCCACCGAGCGACGTCACGATCCAGACAAAGAGGATGAGCGCGACCACACCCGCCCCGATTGCGAGCGCGCGTCGTCGCCAGTAGATCTCGGGGGGCAGCGGCCCGTTTGGTTCCAACACAGAACCCACGTTAGGTCCCCGGGCCCGGGCGGACCTCCACCAGCCCCGGCGTGTCGCTCAGTCGGCAACCTCTCCGATGTCGCCGACGGAGGCCTGCAGCTTCACGCGACCGTCGGAGAGCTTGTATGTGACGCCGACGATGGCGCAGGATCCCCGCTCCACTCGGTCCGCGATGATCCGGGATCGCTGCATGAGCAGGCTGCCGGTCTCGACGACGTGCCGGGCCTCGAGCTCGTCGATCTCCTTGAGGCCCTCGTTGCGGCCCATGAGGATCGACGGCGCGACCCGCTCGACGACGTCGCGGATGAAGCCGTTCGGGATCGCCCCCTTGTCGAGCGCGTCGAGGGTCGCCTTGACCGCGCCGCAGCTGTCGTGGCCGAGGACCACGATCAGCGGCACGTTGAGGATCTCGACCGCGTACTCGATGGAACCGAGCACGGAGCTGTCGATGACGTGGCCGGCTGTGCGCACCACGAACATGTCGCCGAGGCCTTGGTCGAAGATGATCTCCGCGGCGACGCGCGAGTCACCGCAACCGAACAGCACCGCCGTTGGGTGCTGTCCGTCGACGAGTTTCGCCCGGTCGGCGATGCCCTGGCTGGGGTGCAGCGAGGTGTCGTTCACGAAGCGGTCGTTACCCTGCTTCAGTGCCTTCCAGGCCGAGATGGGGTTCGAGTTGGGCATGTCAGCCATTGTGCACCCGGTACTTTCTGCGTTTCGTTCGCCACCTGGCAAAACTGTGAAATGGGAGGTGTGAAGTTCAAGTGAACACCTCCGCACTGATCGCGTGGTACGAGCGTCAGGCCCGGGACCTGCCGTGGAGGCGCGAGGGCGTCACCGCGTGGCAGATCCTGATGAGCGAGATCATGTTGCAGCAGACGCCGGTGGTCCGCGTCGCGCCGATCTGGGAGCAGTGGGTGGCGCGCTGGCCGGTGCCCTCGTTGATGGCCGCGTCGAGCCAGGGCGAGGTGCTGCGTGCCTGGGGCAAGCTCGGCTACCCGCGCCGGGCCCTGCGGCTGCACGAGTGCGCACGGGTGCTGGCCGCCGAACACGGCGACGAGGTACCCGACGACGTGGAGATCCTGCTCGGCCTGCCGGGAATCGGCGCGTACACCGCGCGCGCGGTGGCTTGTTTCGCCTACGGGCAGCGGGTCCCGGTGGTGGACACCAACGTCCGGCGCGTGGTGGCAAGGGCCGTGCACGGCGCCGCCGAGCCCGGCAATCCGTCGACCACTCGCGACCTCGCCGATGTCGACGCGCTACTCCCGCGGACCAGGGCGAGGGCCGCGGTGTTCTCGGCCGCGCTGATGGAGCTGGGCGCGACCGTGTGCACCGCGCGCAATGCCGACTGCGACCGCTGCCCGCTGACCGACTGCGCGTGGGTCGGCGCGGGTCGCCCGGCCCACACCGGGCCCGCGCGCAAGGTGCAGAAGTTCGCGGGCACCGATCGCCAGGTCCGCGGCCGCTTGCTGGACGTGCTGCGGGAGACGCATGCGCCGGTCGAACGGGCGCGGCTCGACCAGGCGTGGCTGACGGACCCCGCGCAGCGGGACCGGGCGCTGGACTCGCTTCTCGTGGACGGGCTGGTCGAGCAGACCGAGGACGGGATGTTCGCCCTCGCAGGGGAAGCCTGACGGCAGTCGCGGGGCCCGGACTAGTCGTCGTCGACGCCGAGTTCGACGGCGCGGGTCAGCGCGGCGTCGAGGGCGTCCGCGTCCAGCACCAGAGTGTGCAGGGTCCGCGCCGCGACGAGCAGTGCATCGAGATCGTTCCCGTAGACGCTCACCATGCCTGCCTCCGGATCGAAGCCGACCGCGCCGAGGGCGGCAGGGGCTCGGTCGGTGAGCACCGCTCGAAGGGCACCGGCGAACTCGTACCCGGAGCCCTCGATGCCGTGCGCCTCCAGCGCGGACCGGTGCTGGTGATACTCCGGGCCGCCGGGCGAGTAGATGATGCTGGAACTGTTGTCGCCGGAGACGAGAAGAACCGGGCGGAGGGCATCGAAATCACTGGGTGTCGCCATGCCGAGACCGTACCCAGGCGGTGCGACAGTGCGCCGCGGCGTCTGGCCACAGACGCCCGGGGCCTCGTTCACCGACCGGTCGCGCGAACGGGCAACTCCTCGAGGAACGCCTCCACCGCAGCGCGGTACTCGACCGGCCGATCGTCGTGCACCAGGTGACCGGCACCCGCGACCAATTCGTAACGCGTCTCCGATTCCCTTGCCGTGTCGGCCATTGCGCGCATCTGCCCGGCCGGGGTGATGGTGAACTCGCCCTCAAGCAGCAGGGCCGGTGCCCGGACCGCGGACCACTGCGCCCAGAAGTCGCGGGTCCCCCACTCCTCGGAGATGTCCCGCCACACCGGCACCTCGCCGTGCAGATGGAAACCGTCGGACCGCTCCTCGAAGGAATCCATGAAGTACTGCGCCGCAACGGGTCCGAAGAAGTCGATCATGTGCTCGCGGTCGCGGAACGGCTGCGGCCAGGACCCGATCATCTCGGCCCAGTCGCGCGCGGTGCGCCCCTGGAAGTCGGGCGCCATGTCCTCGACGACGAGCGCGCTGACGCGGTCGGGGTGCGCGGCGGCGAAGCACCAGGCGTGCAGCCCGCCCATCGAATGTCCGATCACCACCATCGGCTCGGTGATCGGCGTCAGTGCGTCCGTGAGGTCCTCGACGAATGCCTCGGTGGTCAGTTCGGCGGGGGCTGGCCTGCCGTGCCCGGCCGCGTCGAAGGTGTAGACGTGCCCGTACTCGCGCAGCCACGGCACGTGCCTGCGCCAGGTCCTGGCGCTGCCCATCAGTCCGTGGAGCAACAGAATCGGCCGACCGGTCCCACCCTCGTCATGCAGCACGGCACCGAGGCTATCCCGGTGCCGTGCTGCCTCGCGGTCGGTGTGCCCGGTCAGGCCTGGCTCGTCTCCGGCACGGCCGAGTAGCGGCGCCCGCGGATCAGCGGCCAGACGGTGATCGCCAGCCCGAGCAGCGCAACGCCGGTGACCAGGATCAGGCCGGGGCGGAACTGCTCGAAGCTCGCGGTGCCCGCCCCGGTGTGCGAACCGGCAGTGACCAGCGCGGTGGTCAGCGCGAGCACCAGCGCCGCGCCGACCTGCATCGACGTCTGGACCAGACCCGAGGCCAGGCCCTGCTCGGAGTCGTCGACGCCCGAGGTGGCCTGGGCCATGATCGAGGTGAAGCCGAACGTGAATCCGAGACCGAGCAGGATCACGCTGGGCAGGATGGCGACCGCGTAGTTCGGCTGGTCGCTGCCCACGAACAGGAACCACAGGTAGCCCAGGCTCAGCGAGCCGAGCGCGGCGATGATCATCCGCGGCGTGCCGAACCGGTCGACGAGACGTCCCACGAACGGCGAACCGAACGCGACGATCAGTCCGGCCGGGAGCAGCGCCATCGCCATCTTCAGCGGCGACCAGCCGAGCCCGGACTGCAGGAAGATCGTCACCATGAACTGGAAGCTCAGGTAGGAACCGAACAACGCGATGATGCTCAGGTTGGCCCGCACGATCGCGCCCACCCTGAGGATGCTCAACCGGACGAGCGGATGCGCAATTCGCCTCTCCACCAAGACGAACGAGGCCAGCAGGACCGCCGCGAGCGCGAAGAGTCCGAGCGTGAGCGGATCAGCCCAACCCCGTGCGGGCGCGGAGACAACGGTGTAGACGGCGAGCATCATGCCCGCGACCAGGGTGACCGCGCCCACCAGATCGTGCCCGCCGGTGTCGGCAGGCCGGTCCCGCGGGATGAGGACGACGGCGGCGACGAGGGTTGCGACGGCGAACGGCACCGGCATCAGGAACGTCCACCGCCAGCCGGCGCTGGTGAGCAGTCCGCCGAGGATCAGCCCCGACGAGTAGCCGCTGGCACCGAACACGGAGAAGATGGACAGCGCCCGGTTGCGGGCAGGCCCCTCCTTGAAGGTGGTGGTCAGGATCGACATCGCGGTCGGCGCGGTGAAGGCCGCGGCGAGGCCCTTCACGAAGCGGGTCACGATGAGCAGGGTGCCGTTGTCGACGAGCCCGCCGACCAGCGAGGCGACGGCGAAGACCGCCAACGCCACCAGGAAGACGTTGCGCCTGCCGAGCAGGTCGGCGGTGCGGCCACCCAGCAGCAGCAGGCCGCCGAAGCCGAGCACGTAGCCGTTGATGATCCACTGCAGTGAGGTGGTGTCCAGGCCGAGTTCGGTGCCGATCGAGGGCAGCGCGACGCCCACCATCGAGACGTCGAGCCCATCGAGGAACATCACGACGCACAGCACCGCGAGGATCCCCCAGAGGCGGGCCGTCCATGCCTGCCCTGCGGCAGGAGCGGTCGAACCCGGCGAGGCGGTGAGGTTCGGAGTGGTTTCGGTGATAGTCACGTCGAGGACTGTATGTGCATGTGCAATCAATGCGCAAGCACTAATTTCGTTAACATTTAATTCGCTTGCATCAATCGGTGGACGGGAACTAGGATGCGGCCATGACGTCAGAAGCTGAGCTCCGCGGCACCTGGCGAGCGCTGCTCGACCGGTACAACGGCATCGCGTGCGACCTCGATCGCCAGATGCAGAACGCGCACGGCCTGAGCATGAGCGACTTCGAGACCCTCGACCGCCTGATGAGCGTCACCTGCAAGCACCCACGGATGCAGGAGCTCGCCGCGGACATGTACCTGAGCCCGAGCGCCCTCTCCCGGAGCGTCGCGCGGCTGGAGAAGGCGGGGCTGGTCGCACGGTCGCTGTGCGAATCGGATCGTCGCGGGGTTTTCGTCGACGTCACCGATGCCGGCCGCGCGGTCCACGCCGACGCGGGCAAGATCCAATTGGCCGTGCTGACCGAGCATCTCGCGGAACCCGACACCACCGGCGCCTGACCGCGAGCGGAGTACGCTCGCCCGCATGGCAGTCGTGAAGATCAATGCAATCGAGGTTCCCGAGGGCGCAGGCCCCGAGCTGGAGAAGCGCTTCGCGAACCGCGCGCACGCGGTCGAGAACTCCCCCGGCTTCCTCGGCTTCCAGTTGCTGCGTCCCGTCAAGGGCGACGAGCGCTACTTCGTCGTGACGCAGTGGGAATCCGAGGAGGCCTTCAAGGCGTGGTCCGACGGCCCGGCCCGGGCCGCGCACTCGGGTGAGCGCGCCAAGCCGGTGGCAACCGGTGCATCCCTGCTCGAGTTCGAGGTCGTGCTCGACGTGGCCGCCGCGGCGAAGGACGCCTGAGCCCCGAATCGGGCAAACGCCCCTGGTCGAGCGGGTACGTTCGCACGTATGACCCTGGCGCTCGAAGCCGCGAGGCGGCACACGCTGCAGACCCTCCTGCGGATGCCCGCGGGCGTCCTCCGCCGCGTGGCGGGGCGGCCGGTGGAGATCGAAGGCAACGTCCTCGACCCCGAGATGCAGCTCATCCTCGCGTTGCAGAAGGTCGAGGGCGGGCCGTTCGAGGAGCGTCCGATCCCTGAAGGTCGGCGCGTGCTGCTGTCCAGTTCCAGGGTCGTCGGCGGCAACCTGCCGATCGGCGCGGTCACCGACCGCGACATCGACGGCCCGGCAGGCCCGCTCCGGCTGCGGATCTACACCCCCCGCGGCCTGACCACCACCTCGCCTGCACTGTTCTTCATCCACGGTGGCGGCTGGGTCTACTGCGACCTCGACAGCCACGATGCGCTGTGCCGTTTCCTCGCCGAGCGGGCCGGGGTGCGGGTCGTCGCCGTCGACTATCGGCTGGCCCCCGAGTCGCCCTTCCCCGCCGCGGTGCACGACGTCGAGGCGGCGTACTCGTTCGTGACCGCCAACGCGGCCGGCCTTGGCATCGACCCGGACCGGATCGCGGTCGGTGGTGACAGCGCGGGCGGCAACCTCGCCGCCGTACTGGCCCAGCGCGCCGCGCACGGGGAACTCGGGGTGCCGCCTGCGTTCCAGTTGCTGATCTATCCCGCAGTGGATTTCGCCGTCAAACGGCCCAGCCGGGCGACCTTCGCGAAATTCTTCCTGACCACGCGGTTCATGGACGTGGCCGACGAGAGCTACGTCCCCGCGGGCGCGGACCGGACCGATCCGCTGCTGTCACCGATCTACGGCGATCTCACCGGCCTGCCGCCCGCCTACGTCGTGACCGCCGGTTTCGATCCGCTGCGCGACGAGGGCGAGGCCTACGCCGAGAAGCTCCGTGCGGCGGGGGTCGAGGTGCAGTACGTCCTCGAGCCCGGGCTGATCCACTCCTTCGCGAACATGGTGGGCGTCGGCCGCTCGGGTCCCGAGGCGATGGGCCGGGTCGCGGCCGCGTTGCGGCTGGCGCTGTCCACCCCGCCCTCAGTTCCCCGCGAGCACCGAGAGCATCCCGTCGACTGACGCCGACCAGCTGAACTGTTCGGCCCGCAGCCGAGCGGATTCCCGGCGCGCGACCGCCGGGATGTCCAGCACCCCGGTGACGGCGTCCGCCAGCGCGACGCCCCGCCCGTGCGCAATCGCCCCGCACCCCGGGGTGATGATCTCGGACAGGGCGGACGATCGCGCCGCGACCACCGGCGTCCCCGCGGCCAGCGACTCCAGGGCCGACAGGCAGAAGGTCTCGTGCGGTCCGGGCGCCAGGGTGACGTCGGCGGAGGCGAACAGCGTCGCCAGCCGGCCGGTGTCGCCGATGAACCCGGTGAAGTGCACCGGCAGCTTCCGCGCCCTGTGCCGCAAGGCTTCTCGCTTCGGCCCGTCCCCGGCGATCACCAGCCGGATGTCCTGTCCCTGCCCGACCAGGGACCGGACCGCGTCGATGCTGCGATCGACCTGCTTCTCCACCGACAGCCGTCCGCAGTGCAGCAGCAGGCGTTGCGACGGCCGGGCGTAGTGCTCGCGCACGCCCTCGTCCCGCCGATCCGGATGGAAGAGCGCCAGGTCGACGCCCAGCGGAACGCGGAACAGGTTTCCCGCGCCGATCCGGACGAACTCCTCGGACGCGAACGCGGTGGTGCAGACCACCGCATCGAAGTTGCGCACCATCCGCGCGTTGGCGACGTCCGCCCACGACCGCGCCGTGCGCGGCGGCAGCACCTGCCCGAGCAGCCGGTCGAGTCGCTCGTGGGACACCACCACGCTCCGCACGTCACGCCGCCGCGCCCACTGCCCGAAGCCGCGCAGCGTCAGCCGATCCGACACCTCGAGGGCGGCCGGGCGCAGCCCCCGCACCACGTCGGCCACCCGGTGCGGATTGACGGCGCGATAACCACCGGTGGCGGGGATCGGCACCGCCGCAAGGGTGATCCGGAGGACCCCGCTCGGCATCACCTCCTCGGCATCGCGCCTGCCAGGAACCACCAGGATCACCTCGTGCCCACGTCCGCAGTAGCCGGCGCCCCAGTTGTGCAGCGCGGTGCGCAGCCCGCCCGATCGGGGACCGTAGAAGTTGGCCAGCTGCACTATTCGCACCGACCCATCGATCCCTGTCGGCATGGCGATCCCGCCAACAGTCCCGGACCGCCCGATGAAGTGCGCGCGAACGTCTCGCCGGTCGACCGGACGCGGTGCGATTGACACCACCGGCTGGCGAATGCGAGAGTGCGCTGGTAATAGCGATGGTTGACGGGAATCCGGTGAGAGTCCGGAGCGGTCGCGCCACTGTGATCGAGGCACACCCTCGACAGCCAGATACCGGGCCATCGCATGGGCTTTTTAAGGGACGCGGAATCCCAGGAGGAACCATGGCACTCGTACACAATCCCAGCACGGCGACCGATTCTGTCGGCATCGCGATGATCATCGCGGGCGTGGTCCTGCTCGCGATGCTGACCCTCTACCTGGTCGGCTTCGACCAGGGTGCGGTCTCGCGCACCGGCATGTACATGCACGAACTGATGCATGACGGTCGGCACCTGCTGGGCCTGCCGTGCCACTGACCGGAACCTTCAAGAACCTCCTCATCCGCGGTCTGCTGGCCGGCCTCGTCGCCGGACTGCTCGCCGGTGCTGTCGCGTTCGTGATCGGCGAACCACACATCGACGCGGCCATCGCGATCGAGGAGGCCGCGGCTGCGCCCGTCGAGCCGCACGGGCACGGCGCAGCAGCGACCGAGGCCGTGACCGAAGAGCCCGCTGGGCACTCGCACGGCGATTCCGAGGAGCCGCTGGTCAGCAGGGACGGGCAGCGATTCGGCCTGTTCCTCGCGACCAGCCTCGCCGGTCTCGCGCTCGGCGCCCTGTTCGCTGTGGTCGCGTACTACGCGCGGCGGGTCAGCGGCCTGTCCGGACCGATCCTCGCGCTGACCCTGGCCGGTCTCGGCTGGCTTGCGGTCGAGGCGGTCCCGTTCTTCAAGTATCCGGCGAACCCGCCGGCGGTCGGGGACCCGGAGACCATCAACAACCGGACCTGGCTGTGGCTGGCCGCGGTGGCGCTCGGCCTCGCCGCGGTGTCGATCGCCGCGTACGTGGCAAAGGTGGTGGCGGCCAACCAGTTCCTGACCGTCCGGATCGCGGCACCGCTGCTCGCCTTCCTGGCTGTGGCCGGAATCGGCTACCTGGTGCTCCCGGATATCAACGAGGTCGGCCCCGACTTCCCCGCCAGCCTGCTGTGGGACTTCCGGGTGTCCTCGCTGACGATCCAGGCCACGTTGTGGCTGGCGCTCGGCCTCGGGTTCGCGTTCCTCACCGAGCGCGCCGCGAAGGCGAGCTCCCGGTCGGAGGCGCTGACCGCCCGCTGACGGTCACCACGCGAGCGAAGTGGTGGATCCCGGTGATTGCACCGGGATCCACCGCTTCTTCCGTTGTCCCACACGGTCGACCGATACCGTGGGGTGAGCCCGGATTCATGCCACAGGGTGATGCCCGCTGCCGCTGCAGAGCGGCACGCTCGGAAACCATGACCACCACCGAGATCCGCACCCGCCCACCGCACCAGGTCGAGCTCTCCTTCACCCTGCTCTCCGTCGCATTGCTCGCGGGCATCGTCGAGGCGATCCTCCAGGCCGCTCGCGCGCTGGAAGAAGGCGGCGCGAGTCCGTCCGCGATTGCCGTCCAGGGCGCGATCCGGCTGGCGATCTACGGCGCGGTGTACGCGCTCGCCGTCGCGATGCGGCGCGGTTCGAACCCCGCCCGGCTGACCCTGCTCGTCGGCCTCGGGACGGTGGGAATCGGGTCGCTGGTCATCGAGCCGGCGGCCTGGCTGTTGTCCGCGAACGGATTCGACGTCGCGGACCTCACGGTCGCGTCGACCCTCATCGGTCTGGCGCGCACCGTCCACCTGATCGCGGTGGTCACCGGGCTCGGCCTGCTGCTGGGCGCGGGCGCCAGGAGGTACTTCGCGCGCTAGGGCGCGTCTCTCAAATCCTTCCGGATGCACCTGGTGAAGCGATCGTTGTCCGGCAAGGCGGAGGAGGAGCCGATACCGGGTTTGTATCGGCGACGACGACAACGCAGCTGGGCTGCGATCGGGCGCCAGGGGCGCCGTACGGGGATTTGGGAGACGTGCCCTAGACGGCGCAGGAGTCGTCGGCGCAGCTGCCTGCGTCGTCGCCGAGCACGGCGATCGCCCCGGACTGCGCGTAGGCCTGCTCGAGCAGCTGGACGAACACCTCGACGGGCTGCGCGCCGGAGATGCCGATCGCCCGATTGGCGGCGAAGAACGGCACCCCGGTGACGCCGAGCAGACGCGCCTCCTCGATGTCCGCGCGCACCTGCTCCGCCGCGGCGTCGGTCTCGAGCGCGGCGCGGATCGCGGTCGCATCGAGCCCGATCTCGGCGGCGATCGCGACGAGTTCGTCGCGGTCGTCCACCACGCGGCCGTCGGTGAAGTGGGCGCGGAACAGCGCCTCCATCACGTCCTCGCTCCGGTCCCCCGCGAGGTGGACGAGCCGGTGGGCGTCGAAGGTGTTCGCGGCGATCACGGTGTCGAAGTCCATCGTGAGGCCGTCGGCCGCTGCGGTGGACGCGACGTGGGCGAACATCTGCCTGATCTGATCGGCGGGCAGGCCCTTGTGCCGGGCCAGTGCCTCGAGCTCGCTTGCCCTGGCACCGACCGGCGTCTCGGGGGCGAGTTGGTAGGAACGCCACACCACCCGCACCCGGTCACGGTGCTCGAACTGTTCCAGTGCGGCCGCGAAGCGGCGCTTACCGATGTAGCACCACGGGCAGGCGATATCCGACCAGACCTCCATCACCACGGCGGGCTCGGTGGCGGATTCGGGCTTGTTGTTCGTTTCGAGGCTCACAGATGGTTGAAACGTCCACCATCCCGTTTCTGTTCCTCCGGTCAGACGGCTCGACTGGGTGCTCGGCGCATCCGGCGCGCGTCCAAGGATTTCGCCTGATGCAAGCCAAGCGTGCGGGCGCACGGTGGTGACGGTGCGAGCACGTCGCACCTCTCCCACGACAGACCGAGGACAGCCCATGCCAGTCGAGACCATTCCGAAGAACGCGGCCACGAGGCGCGCAACCCTGACCGTGGTGTGTGTGACCACGGCGATGTTGATGCTCGACATCGCGGTCGTCAACACCGCTCTGCCGTCGATCGCGACCGACCTGGACACGGGTGTCAGCGGACTGCAGTGGGTCGTCGACGCTTACACGCTGGCGTTGGCGACCGTGGTACTCAGCGCGGGGTCCTGGGCGGATCGTCGCGGACGTCGCCATGTGTTCCTGGTGGGAATCGTGCTGTTCACCCTCACCTCCCTGCTGTGCGCGCTGGCGCCGAACATCTGGGTACTCGACCTCGCGCGCGCCGCACAGGGGGTCGGAGCCGCCCTGCTGTTCGCCTGCTCGCTCGCGCTGCTCGCCGACGTGTTCGAGAAGGGGCCTGCACGCGCGACTGCGCTGGCCGCGTACGGCGCCACGATCGGGGGCGCGTTCGCGGTCGGGCCGCTGGTGGGCGGGCTTCTGACCGAGTTGGTGGACTGGCGCGCCATCTTCTTGATCAACGTTCCGATCGGACTGCTCACCCTGGCAGTCACGCTCCGGTGGGTGCCGGAATCGCGTGACCCGAATCCGCGCGGCGCCGACGTCATCGGACAGATTCTGGTCTGCATCGGGTTGGGGGCCGTCGTCCTCGGGCTACTGCGCGGCAACGAGGCCGGTTGGAGCGAGCCGGTGCCGGTGACCGCCCTGGTGGTCGGCGCCGCCGCGCTCGTCGGATTCGCCGGATACGAACGGCGCGCCGCCGAGCCGATGTTGCCCCCGCACCTGCTCGCGAACCGAGCGTTTGCGGGCGCGCAGATCGCCGCCTTCGCGATCTCGGCGTCGTTGTTCGCTGTGTTCGTCTACACCACGATCTACCTGCAGAGCATCCTGCACCTGTCGCCCGTCGCGGCAGGGTTGGTGTACCTGCCCGCGACGGTCGCCATGTTCGTGGTCGCGGGCGCCACCGCGAAACTCGACGGACGTATCGCCGTGTCGATCACATTGACCTGCTCGCTGATGTTGGTGGCCGCAGGCCTGGTGATGATGACCGTCGTGGACGTGTCCAGCTCGAAATACGCGATCCTGCCCGGATTCGTCATCGCGTGTGTTGGCGCAGGGGTGTTCAATCCGGTCATGAGCGGTTTGGTGCTCGGCGAGAGCACGGCCGACCACGCGGGATTGGCCGCGGGAATCAACGACGCGTTCCGCCAGACCGGCATCGCGGTGGGTGTGGCAGGCCTCGGCGTGTTCCTGCCCGCGCAGTCGATGCTGGGCGGGGGATCGCCGGAGGAGTTCGTCTCGGGACTGCACCGGGCCCTGTTCGTCGCCGCGCTCATTGCGGCGGCGGGCGCGCTGGTCTGCGCGGTCACGTTGCCCGCGCGTCGTTCCGCGCGTATCGACTCCGACGGTGAGCGTGAGGTCGTGTCCGCGCTTCGATGACCGTTTTATCGCGCATCGACGCACCTCGGTCCCTACACTCGAGCGGTCCGGAGTCGACAGTCGCGGGGGTGCGGGCATGATCTACCGGCTGCTCGGACCGCTGGAGGTGGCTCGAACCGACTCCGGCGGGCGAGTTCTCGACCTGGGACCGCGCAAGCAGCGCGCGGTGCTGGCGGTGCTGCTGCTCAGTCGCGGCCGGGTGGTGTCCACCGCCCGCCTGATCGACGCCCTCTGGGGTGACGACGCGCCTGCGAGCGCGATGGCGAGCATCCAGGCTTACATCTCCAACCTGCGGCGAGTGCTTCGCGTCGAGACCGGGGCCACGTCGCCGATCGTGCGGCAGCCACCGGGCTACGTCCTCGACGTCTCTGCCGACGAGATCGACCTCGCGACATTCCTCGACGATGCCGAGAACGCGCGGCGACTCGCGGAGGACGGGGTGTGGGAAGGGGCGCTCGAGACGGCCGATCGAGCACTCGCCTCGGTCCGCGGACAGCTGCTCGAGGATCTGAGTGACGAGCACTGGGTTCAGGTGGAGGCCGCCGGTTTCGACGAGGTACGGACCGAGTGCCGGGAGACCCGGATCACGGCGCTGCTCGCGCTGGGGCGGGTCCCACCCGCCCTCGTCGAGGCTACCCAGTTGTGCAGCGAATTCCCGTTCCGGGACCGCACGTGCTGGCTCCGAATGCTCGCCCTGCACCGGGCGGGCAGGTCGTCAGAGGCGTTGGAGCAGTTCCGCTCGCACGTCATCCGGCTCGACACGGAGCTGGGGCTCGTGCCGGGGACCGAACTGCACGCACTCCAGGGCGCGATACTCCGTCATGACCCGGGCCTGGCAGCGTGGCCACGTACACCGGGATGGACTGGGGCAGATCAGGTTCCACTGCCTGTGTCCCCGTCCTCCCACCATGACGCACCCGGATCGGGCGACGCGGCCGCGGCAGCGGAGCCGAGACGCGTGTTCGTCGGGCGCGGTAGCGAGACACACGTGATCGAGCGCATGCTCGACGATGTCCTCGGGGGATCGACACGGTGGTTGACGCTCACCGGCCCGGCCGGGATCGGGAAGACTCGGGTGGCCGAGGAGTGCGCGGCACGAGCAACGGCGGTGGGCGGGTCGGCGGTCTGGGCGCGGTGCCCGGAGGACGACGGGGCGCCGGCCTGGTGGCCGATACGCCGAATGGTGCGGGAACTCGGCGGCGAGGCGGATTCGGTGTTGATCCCCCCGACCGACGTCGATCCGGACGAGGCGCGGTTCGCCGTGTACGAACGGGTGCTGGGGGCGATCGAAACGGCGGCCGCAGGCAAGCCCGCGCTGACCATCGTCATCGACGACATCCAGTGGGCCGATCCGACCTCGCTGCGTTGCCTGACGTATCTCGTCGGGGCACTCCGCCACCGCGCGGTGTGGTTCGTGCTGACGCTGCGCGACTCCGACGCCGGGTCGGTCGGCAAACTCCTCGATGCCGTCCTTCGCGGGGAAGGCAACCGGCACGTCGAGGTGCCTGCACTGGAACCGAGCGAGGTCGAGGAGCTGGCCTGCCATGTCGCCGGTGAGCAGCTGAGCCCGGCCGAGGTGCGCGTCCTGACCGACCGGACAGGAGGCAACCCGCTGTTCGTCTCGGAGTACGCGCGGCTGCCGCGCGACGAGCGACTCGGTGACGGGATCCCGACAGCCGTTCGGTCGGTGCTGGGTCGACGGCTCGCGGCCGTGGAACCTGCTGTGTTGCAGGTGCTCCGAGTGGCCGCCGTGCTCGGTGACGCGATCGAGGTCGACGTCCTGGCCGCGGCGTCCCGCCTCGACATGGACACGCTGGCCGACTATCTCGACGACGCCGCCGACGAACGAATCATCGTGACAGCGCCCGGGTCCGCGGGCTACGGTTTCGCGCACGGATTGCTGCGGCACGAGGTTCTGCAGGCCATACCCCCGTTACGTCGACAGCGCATCCATGCGCGTGTCGCCGATATCCTGACGGAATCCTCCGATGCCGACCGATCCAGTCGGCGCGCCCAACACCTGTGCGCCGCACTGCCACTGGTGGATCCACGGAAAGTGCTCGACGCGTGCATTGTCGCGGCACGGGAGGCCACAGAACGATGGAGCTCGGAGACCGCGGCGCACTGGTGGGAGGTTGCAGTACGAACCTTCGACCTGCTGCCGGCATCGGAGCGCTCGCCCGACGATCGTGACGATCTACTGGTGGCCCGGGTGGAGGCACTGGCGCGCGCAGGCCGTGGACAGACGGTTCTCGACGTCGTCGAGGAGTGTCTGCTCGATGCGGTACGTGAGGGCCGCACCTCGGGTGCGGGCCGTTTGGCCGCCACCCTTCTGCGTGCTGCAGGGGCGTGGCCGTGGGTGTCGTACGGCCGGGATCCGGGGCCCCTGCTCGAACGCCTCGGAGCACTGGAACCGTTCGTCGCGTCCGATCGAGCCGCACATGCCCAGGTCCTCGCGGCGCTCGCCGTCGGCAGCTGCTATCACCCGGACGGGGAGGTGCCCGACGAGATGAGCCGCCGGGCACTCGAGCTGGCTCGCACCCACGGGGATCCGGACGTGGTGGCCGACGCATTGCTGGGACGGATACTCCTCTTCTCGGGGGTGGCGCGGCACAGCCGAGAATCCGTCGAATTGTTGACCGAACTCTTACAACTGCCACACGAGCAGTCGCGGGTCGACGATGTGATCGCGCACGCCGTCGCGAGCATGACGCAGATGAACCTCGCTGATACCGAGGCCGCCATCGCGCACGTGCGTCAGGGAATCATCGGTTGCGACCTGTTGCGCCTACCCGTGGTTCGAGTCCAACTGAGGTGGATGGAAGGAACTCTCGCGGAATGGCGCGGCGACTTCGAGCGGACCGCGCAGCAATACGACACGGCACGGCAGATTCACCTGCAAACCGAGTTGTACACCGCGGGCAGCGACGACCTCGCCGTGAACAGCCTGAAGTGGGCGCAGGGCGAGCTGGCCGACATGTCGCCGGGCTTTGTCGAGCCGAGGGCCTGGGATATCGCGATCGCGGCGGCGAGGGGGGACCGGCGGGCCGCGGCCGACGGCATTGCGCGCTGGACGTCGGATCCGGGACCGAACGTGTGGACCACACTGGGACACCAGACGTTGATCGCTCACGTGATCGCCGACCTGTCCCTGTCCGAGTATGCCGACCTGTTTCTCGGACTCCTCGCACCGTTCACGGATCGGATCGCGACCGTCGGGCAGGTCGGGGTCGTCGGGACGGTTGCGGAGGCGGTCGCGCGTCTGCACTCGATGCTCGGGCAGACCGACCAGGCATCGGCGCTGTTGGAGCAGGCCGAGCAGATCGGGGGCCGGACGTCGGGTGCGCCGACGCTGCTGCGATGCAGACTGCTCCGCGCGCAGCTCGCACCCGACTCGCCGGAGCGCGCCGCTGAGTTGTCCGCCATTGCGGAGGAATCCGAGCGCCGCGGCATGCGCGGGCTGACGGCGCAGGCACGGTTGCTGCTCGTCTGACCTCGGGCCGCCGACTTGGTGGAATCTTGGATCCGCGGTCGTGCTCGTCGCAAGAACCACCCAAGAGGGCCCGGACATTCTTCCTTCACGTCCCGAAAGCGGACAACGAAAGGAAGTTTCGATGGAGCTCCAGACCTCTGCAGCCGATGCCACCATCGCGTCGTTGCGTGCACATCTCAACGGATCGGTTTCCCTTCCCGGCGAACCCGGCTACGAGTTGGCCACGCCGTGGAACCTGGCGATCCCGGTCGCACCGCGCGCGGTCGTCGCGGTGGCCGACGCGGACGATGTCGCGGCGACCATGCGCTTCGCGGCACAGCACGGTCTCCGGGTCGCCGTGCAGCGCACCGGGCACGGCGCGGTCGCACTTCGCGATGACGTTCTCCTGGTACACACCGGGCAACTGAACGGGTGCTTCGTCGATCCCCTCGGCCGCACCGCGCGAGTCGGGGCCGGGACGATCTGGCAGGACGTCCTCGACGCGGCGGCACCACACGGCCTGGCACCGCTGACGGGTTCCTCCGCCACCGTCGGAGTCGCAGGCTTTCTCACCGGAGCCGGAATCGGGCCGCTGGTACGGACCTACGGACTGTCCTCCGACCAGGTGCGGGCGTTCGACGTCGTGACCGGGGACGGCGAGAAGCTGCGTGTCACCCCCGACGAGCATGCCGAACTGTTCTGGGGCCTGCGCGGCGGCAAGGCAACTCTGGGGATTGTCACTGCGGTGGAGATCGATCTGCTTCCGATCACCCAGATCTACGGTGGTGCACTCTATTTCGACGGTTCGGATGCTGTGGATGTTGCCCATGCGTGGCTCGACTGGTGCCGCGACCTGCCCGAGCACAGCTCGACGTCGATCGCGTTCCTGCAACTTCCCGCGTTGCCGCAGGTTCCACCGCCCCTCGCCGGCCGGCTGACGCTCGCCGTGAGGTTCGCGAGTGTCGCACAAGAACACGAGGCCGAGGACCTGATCGCGCGACTGCGCGCGGTGGCAACGCCACTGATCGATGCCATCGGTGTGATGCCCTATGCGGCGCTCTCCGCGATACACGCCGATCCTGTCGACCCGATGCCGGTCCACGAGTTCAGTGGCCTCACCGGGCCGCTGTCACACGAGGCCGTCGACGCCCTGCTCGCGGTGGCAGGACCGGGTTCCGGATCGCCGCAGACGGTGATCGAGCTCCGACTGCTCGGTGGCGCGTTGGCCCGCGAACCACGGCACCGCAGCGCCTTCTGCCATCGAGATGCCTCGTTCGCACTGATGGGTGCGGGCGTGCTGACTCCGCCACTCGCACAGTCGGTCGTCGAACACGCTCTCGTCGTCGAACAGGCGATGGCGGCGTGGACCACCGGAGCGACCCTGCCCAACTTCGCGGCCAGCGCCGACCCGGAACGGATCGCGCGGTCCTACGACGAGGACACCGTTGCTTGGCTCAGCGCCCTGGCAAACGAGCACGACCCGCGCGGGGTCCTGCGCATCGGTCAGGTCGTGCGCACTCCGGCGTGAACCCGCAACCGCGAGACTGCACGACCGACCACCGCATCGAGAGGCTTCACCATGACCACAATTCGGACTGCTGCCCGCATGACGGTCGCGGCGTGCGCGACCGCATTGCTCGCCGGATGCAGCGCACCGTCGCATTCGCACGCGCATGGTGGGTCGACCGGCGCTGCCGGTGCCGCCACGGGCACCCAGTTGGGCGAGGAGAGCCCACTGGGGCTCGGAACTTCCAGGACCTACGTCGTCAGTGACGATGCCGGACGCCCCACTGAGGTCGGCATTCGGATCTCGGAAGCCGCACTCGACGGGCTGCCCGACGGTCCCGATGCGACCACTCAGATGTCGATGCTCGCGTTGCCATCGGACGCACCCGACACGGGTTTCGATCACGTCATGCTCGACTGGAACCCCCACGGCCACGAGCCGGCGGCACTCTTCGGCAAACCGCACTTCGACATGCATTTCTACACGGAGGCCGTGCAGCACGACATCGATCCCACTGCACCGGATTTCGCACGGCAGGCGGCGAATCTGCCTGATCCGAAATACATTCCGCAGGGATATGCACCCCCACCGGGGCCTGCGGCGGCGAATGCGGTGCCCTTCATGGGACTGCACTGGACCGATGACGCAGACAACGCGGTCCCCGGGTCCTTCGACTTCACCGAGGTGCTCCTCACCGGATCCTGGGACGGGAAGTTCACCTTCATCGAACCGATGATGACGCTGGAATGGCTGAAGACCCGGCCCTCCTTGCGCGAGGACGTGAAGCAGCCGGCCTCGTATCAGAGCACCGGCTACTACCCGACCGTCTACTCCGTCCGCTTCGACGAGCAGGCACGCGAGTACGTCATCGCGCTCGGCGGCCTGACCATGCGTCAGGCGTCGTGAGTCATCCGACCAAGGGCATCGGTCGTATCGGTCGCGTGGGGGGGAGGCCGTGTGCGGGCGCCGGATGCACCTCGAGGGGTGGTGTTCTCGTGCACCCGCGCCCTGCCACTACCCGCTAGGTGACCAGCGCCGCATCGAGGGTGATGGGGACCCCGGTCAGGGCCTTGCTCACCGGGCAGGTCTGCTTGGCGGCCTGCGCCGCCGCGGCGAATCCGTCGGCGTCGAGTCCGTCGACCTCGCCTCGGACGGTGAGCGCGATCCCGGTCAGCTTGAATCCGGGGTCGTCGGGTCCCAACGTCACGTCCGCGGTGATCTCCAGGCTCTGCGGGGTGCCGCCCGCCTCGGCGATCAACGCGGAGAGCTGCATGGCGTAGCAGGACGTGTGCGCCGCGGCGATCAACTCCTCCGGGCTCGTGGTCCCGTCGGCATCGTCGGCGGCACGCTTGGGGAACGAGACCTCGAAGGTGCCCGCACCGGAACTGCTGAGTTCGACCTGACCGGACCCTTCCTGCAGGGTGCCGTTCCAGGCCGTGCGGGCGGTGCGTGTCGGCATGAGTGTTCCTTCCGTCAGGCGAGAGTGCGGTCAGGACCAGTGTTCCCCGGGTTCGCGCCCCGAACCACCCGAATCCGGCACCCGATCCCGGCGCTACACGCCGCTCGGCTGCTCCGCGGCGGTGTCCACCTCGTGGTAGCGCGCCAAGAGGGTTCGTTCCTCCTCGCGCTTCGGGAACGCGAAGAAGACCAGGACGGCGCCGACCAGCACGATGAGGATCGCCGCCGCGTACGCCTTGGTGTCGCCGTCGAGGAAGGCCGACCGTGCCGCGGTCATGATCGGCTCGGCGTACTGCGGATACCGCTCTGCGATGTTCGCGGCGCCTGCGAAGGACTTCTCCAGGGTGGACTCCACCTCCGAGCTGACCTGGCTCGCCTCTGGCGTCGCGTTGAGGGCCGCGGTGAACGAGGCCGTGTAGCCCGCTGTCAGAAGCGCGCCGAGCACGGACTGGACGATGGCGCCGCCGAGGTCGCGCTGCAGATCCGCGGTGCCTGAGGCCATCCCGGCCCTGGACACCGGAACCGAGCCGGTCAGCGACCGGGAAGCAGGCGTACCCGCGAGCCCAACCCCGATGCCGAGGAAGATGTAGCCGAGCGCGATCTTCCAGTACTGTGCGTCCTCCTTCCACAGCAGCAACGCCACCACCAGCCCCGCCAGGATTGCCGTGTACCCGAGCAGCAGGGTGAACCGGGCACCGTGGGATTCGACCAGCTTTGCCGACTGCGGCGCGACCAGCACCATCACCGCGGCTGCGGGCAGCCCCGCCGATCCCGCGGCGAGCGTGGAGTACCCCAGCACGTTCTGCATGAACTGCTGGCCGATGTACATCGTGCCCATCAGGGTTCCGAACACCACGATGCCCGCCACCGCGGCCACCCAGAAGATCCGTCGGCTCGCGATCCGCAGGTCGAACAGGGGCGCGGGTGCGCGCAGCTGCCGGAACACGAAGACCACGCCTGCCGCCAACGCGATGATGAGTAGCCCCACCGCGGTGGCGCCCATCCCGTCGACCGGCGCGAAGTTGATGCCGAGGACCAGCGCGGCGACGAGGACGACGGACACCATGCCGCCGAGATGATCGACGGGATCGGTGGACTCGTTGACGTGGCTGGGTACGAAGGTGATCGCCAGGACGAGCGCGATCAACGCCAGCGGCAGCGTGATGAAGAAGACCGAGCCCCAGTCGAACCACTGCAGCAACGCCCCCGACGCGAGCGGCCCCAGCGCCGAGATGCCGCCGCCGATCGACGACCACAGCGCGATCGCCTTGGTCCTCGCGGGGCCGGACCACAGCGCCGTGATCAGGGCCAGCGTGGTCGGGAAGGCCAGCCCCGCGCTGATTCCGCCGAACAGCCGAGCCAGGAACAGCACCTCGACGCTCGGCGCGAAGGCGGCCACCAGGCTGGCCGGTATCGACAACACCATGCCCAGCACCAGCATCGTCTTGCGGCCGTACCGGTCGCCGAGGGCGCCCAGGTACAGCACCGACGCCGCTAGACCGACCGAGTAGCCGACCGCGATCAGGTTCAGCTGGGTCTGGCTGGCGTCGAACGCCTTTCCGATGTCCGGGAGCGCGACGTTCGCGACCGCGAGGTTCAGGTTCGCCACGGCGGCGACGGTGATGAGCGAGAGCAGGACGAGTGGGGCCCGCGAGGGCCGGTCTCCTGAGGTAGTGATCGCCACCCGCCAAGTTCACACCAAACCCGGGCCCGCCGCCCTATCGGCGCGCCCACGTGGCCCTTCGGGACTCCGCGGAAAAGCCGGGATCGGCGCGGAGCCGCGGTGTAGCCTCAGATTGCGGTGAACGTGATGGGGATCACTCCCCCGCGCCGCGGGCACACGCCGAGCTTCAGCTGGATCACGGGACGTCCCGTCACCAGGAGGAACCATGGCCCTAGTCCATTCACCAAGCGGGACAGCGGAGTCGCTGCGCGCGATCACCCTCGTCGTCGGCGTGATCCTGCTCGCGCTGCTCACCCTCTACCTGGTCGGATTCGACCAGGGAGCGATCTCACGCACCGGCATGTACATGCACGAACTGATGCACGACGGCCGTCACCTGCTCGGCTTGCCCTGCCACTAGCCGAAGCAGCGAACACGATCGGCAAGAGGCTCACGAACGACGGAGACCTCGATGAGTTCACCGAACAGTTTCGACGCACTGCAGACTCGGGTCGCGGATATCGCACCGGTCTACCGCAATCCGCTCGACTCGCCCTACGAGCTCTCCAACGAGATGTTCGCGGCGTTGCGGCACGTCCTCCACGACGTCGGCGGCCAACCCGACCTCCCGATCGAGTACGAGGAGAAGGTCGAAGAGCCCTGGGAGATGAGCACGTACGTCACCTGCGAATGCCTGGGCTGGCGCGGCGTGTGGAACTCCGAGGAGCGGCGCCGGGCGGAGAACGACCTCGGCGCGACGCTCTACTTCGGACTCCCCTACTACGCCCGTTGGGCCACCGTCGCCGCGAAGACCCTGATCAACAAGGGTCTGATCACCCCCGACGAACTGTCGGCCAAGCTGGACGAGGTGCGGGCACGGACCGAGGCGGCGTCATGACGAAGTTCCAGATCGGAGACCGCGTCACCGTCAAGGACGCGACGTCGATGTTCCACACCAGAACCCAGGCGTACACCCGCGGCCGGACCGGGGTGGTGGTCGAGCACCGCCCGGAGTGGGTGATCCCCGAGGACGAGGCGTGGGGACGCGAGGACGGCCGCAAAGAACCCTTCTACGTCGTGCGGTTCCTGCAGCGCGACCTGTGGCCGAAGTACACCGGATTTGACGCCGACACCCTCGAGACCGAGTGCTCGGAGCGGTGGCTGGAACCCGCCGAGGAGGAGCCGAAGTGAGCCAGACGCACGATCACCACGCACCGATCCAGGAGTCAGGAGAGATCAGCGAGTTCGAGATCCTGGAGACCGCCGTCCGGGAACTGGCGATCGAGAAGGGCCTGTTCTCGGCGGAGGACCACCGGCGCTTCTCGGAGTGGGCCGAGTCCGTCGGTCCCGCTGGCGGATCGCGGCTGGTGGCCAAGGCCTGGACGGACCCCGAGTTCAAGGCACGTCTGCTCGCCGACGGCACCGAGACCTGCAAGGAGGTCGGCATCGACTGGCGGGATCCGACCGGGTCCGGGACCCCGAGCGACTACACGTACTTCTACGTCCTGGAGAACACCCCGACGGTGCACAACGTGATCGTCTGCACCCTGTGTTCCTGCTACCCGCGGCCGGTGCTCGGCATGTCGCCGGACTGGTACCGGACCCCGAACTATCGGAGGCGCCTGGTCCGCTGGCCGCGAGAGGTGCTCGCGGAGTTCGGATTACACATGCCACCCGAGGTCGAGGTGCGGGTGCACGACTCGAACCAGAAGTCGCGGTTCATGGTGATGCCGATGCGACCCGAGGGCACCGAGGGGTGGACCGAGGAACAGCTCGCCGCCATCGTCACGCGCGACACCATGATCGGGGTCGCGCTACCCCAGGTCGACTGGACCGCCTCCGAGCCCCCGTCGAAGGTCGGTGCGTGATGAGCGACGGATACCGCGTGCTGTTCGACACGCTCGAGCCCGGATCGCGGCGCGAGTCGAGCCTGCCCGAGCTGGACGGGAAGCCCGCGCCGTGGGAGTCGAGCATGCAGGCCACCTGCGAATGCCTGTCCTGGCGGGGGGCACTGGACAACCTGGAGCGACGCGAGGCCGAGGACGAGCTCGGCGAGACCATCTACCTCGATTTCCCGGTCCGGGCACGCTCGGCGGTGGTGACCGCGCACGCCCTGCTGGACCTGGGCATCATCGACCAGGAAGAGCTGCGGTCGAAGATGGAGGCGGTGCGGGAACGGTTCGAGCGCGAATGACGCCACCGGCGAGAATCGCCGCCGTTCAGCCGACCTGATACGTCCCCATGCCCCTGGCCACCAGCGTGCCCCCGGCCGTGGTCACGATGTCGACGGAGCAACTGCTCAGTCGACGGCCCTGCCGCACTCGCGTTCCGATGATGTCGACGTCCTCGGCGAACGCCGGCTCCAGGAACTGGATCGACATGGCGACGGTGACGCCCCGCAGCTTCTCGGGGACCCTCGGCCCGGCCCACGCCGCGGCCATGATCCCGATGTCGATGCACCCCGCGAGCGCACCGCCGTGGACCATCTCGCCGACGGTGACCAGGTTTTCGCGGAACGGCATGCGCAGGCGTGCGTGCTCGTCGCCGATGTCGACGAGCTCGATACCGAGGTGCTGCACGAAGGGCGAATGCGGCAGGAACAGCCGCATCGCCTCGGAGCCCGTGGTGGGTGCCTGGATTGTTGCCTCGGACATGACCTCACCCCTTAATCAGAGTTTGACTACGTTTTCGGAACTGTACTACGGTTTCTGGCATGAGCCTAGACCCGCCGGCCGACCGCAGGCGCCGCCGCACACACACGGCCGTCCTCGACGCCGCGGATCTGCTGTTCACCCGGGACGGCTACCGCGCGACGAGCGTCGATGCCCTGGCGAACGAGGCGGATGTCGCGCTCAGCTCCATCTACGCGAACTTCCCCGGCGGCAAGTCCGACGTGTACGCCGCCCTCGCCTGCCGCACGGCGAGCGAGCACGCGGAGGGCATGCGCGAGGCGATGACCGGCGACACCGCCGAGGACCGACTCCTGGCGACCTTCGACGCGTACGTCGCGTTCCATCGCGCCCGACCGCTGGCCTTCCGGATCCTCGGCCTGACGGACGTCGACGACCGGGATTCCGAGATCGTGACGCAGGCCCGAATGCGCATCGACGCGACGCTGATCGGGATCACCCGCGACCTGGTGGCGGTGATCGGTTCGACCGTCCCCGGCACCGAGGAGATCGTGCTGCTGGCGTGGGCGACCGTCAACGGCGTGCTCAGCCTCGAGCTTCGCCACACGATCTCCCGCGCCAGCGCGGATTCACTCATCGAGATGGCCCGGTCGGACGGCGCCCGCAGATTGAAGGAGTCGGCACATGCTCAGAGGTGAACTGGGCCGGGCCGACCGGCTCCGGATCATGCTGCAGGCGGCCACCATCCAGACCCGCGCGCTGCCAAGCCAATTGGCGAGAGTGCCGAAGTCCGGCCCGGCGACCCCGGCGCTGATCGACCTGCCCGGTTCCGCCCTTGCCAGGGAGGCCCTCGAGCACGCCCGCGAGCTGCTCAGCCCCGGCGTCCTCGCGCACAGCCTGCGATGCTGGCAGTGGGCCATGCGATTTCGCGCGGTGGACGGCCTCGAACCCGACCCCGAGGCACTGTTCGTCGCGTGCGTCCTGCACGACACGGCACTGGGCGCGCCCGCCGACGCGCACGTCGGCTGCTTCGCGCTGCTGGGGGCCGACGAGGCCAGGCGGTTCGTGGTCGCCCGCGGCGCCCCCGCCGCCTCGGCGGAGACGGTGGCCACCGCGATCGCGCGTCACATGGACCCGCGCACGCCCACCGGGCACGGCCCCGAGGCCGCCCTGCTGCACGACGCCGCCCACCTCGACGTCGCCGGGTATCGGGTCCGGGACCTGCCTCCGGACGTGCTGCGCTCCGTCATCGCGGCACTCCCCCGCGACGGGCTGGGCGCGGAGTTCGGCGAGCTGGCCAGGCACGAGAGCCGGGTCAGGCCCCGATCGACGGTCGCCGTGCTGTGGCGCAGCGGGATGCGGATCCCCCTCCGCCTCAACCCCCTCGACCGGCTCGGAGTCGACTGACCGCGACGACGGCATAGCGTGCTGTTCATGATCCTCGACGACGATCCGAGAACCGCGGCGCCTGCCGGCGGTGCCATCCGGATCGTGGTGCTGGCGCGCGCAGCCCACCGGAGGAGGCCGCGGAGGCGGGGGCCGGTCCTGGTCGGCATCGACGGCCCCTCGGGCGGCGGGAAATCCGCCCTCGCCGAGCATGTCTCCGCGGCACTCGGCGATGCGCCGGTCGTCCGGATGGACGACCTGTACCCCGGCTGGGACGGCCTTGCCGCAGCCGTTCCCCGGCTGGTGCGGTGGGTACTCTCCCCCGCCGGGCGCGGCCGGGTCCCGCGCTATCGGCGCTACGACTGGCATCGCAGCGGATACGCGGAGTGGCGCGCGGTCCACCGCCATCGATACCTGATCGTCGAGGGCGCCGGCGCGACGACCGGGCGGGCGCGGGGGTACTACGCGGTGCGGGTGTGGGTCGACGCCGACCCGGACGAGCGGATGCGGCGCGCCCTGCGGCGCGACGGCGACATGTTCCGGCCGCACTGGGACCGCTGGGCCCGGCAGGAGGCGGCGCTGTTCGGGCGGGACCGGACGCGGCGGGCCGCCCACGTCGTCGTCATCACGAGTACCGGTGCGGCGCCGGGCCTGAAGTCCCCGTCACTGGGCCCACGGTAGGAGACCGGCGGGACCAAGATCAGTTCCGGGGTGGATGCCCCCGGAGGGGTGCCCGCGCGAGGCTGAGCCGGTCGGTCTCCCGAAAGAAGGTCCCCGCGTGTTCCCACGCCTGCCCGATCGCACCGCGTCGATCGTCTACATCGTCCTGGTTCTGGTGGTCGCGCTCGGCACCGCGAACATCGCCGAGGGACTGCTGCTCGCCTTCTCGCCACTACTGGTGGTTCTGGTCATGATGCTGGTCGTCACGCGGGAGGGCTACCGGCGCGACGGGTGGCGCCCGCTCGGCATGACCCGCCTCGGCCTGCAGTACTGGCCTTTCGCGCTGATGGCCACCGCGGGCGTATCGGCACTCGCGATCGTCGGCGTCGCACTGGCAGGCACCGGGAGCCTCACCGCCCCTTCCGGGGACTGGCTGCAGTCCTCGCTCGTCCTCTGCATCACGGGGCCGATCCTCGCGTTCGCCGAGGAGATCGGCTGGCGGGGATACCTGCAGCCGCGCCTTGAGTTCCTCGGCGAGCGACGGGCGATGCTCGTGGTGGCCGTGGTGTGGATCTGCTGGCACCTCCCCTACATCCTGCTGACGCCGTACTACCACGCCGAGGGGCAGCGCGCCCTCGTGCTCGTCCTGTTCGGCGGCACGGTGGTCGCGTTCTCATTCCTGTTCGGCTACCTGCGCATTCGCTCCGGCAGCGTGTGGCCGGCCGTCCTCGCGCACTTCGCGCACAACGCCTCGTTCGCGGTTCTCGCCACCTACGTGATCACCACCGACCGCCCCGTCGTGGTCAACGAATACCTGGCCGGGGACACCGGCCTGTTCGTGCTGGTCGGCACCGCCGCCTGCGCGATCGCGCTCGCGCGACGCGGGGCGACCGTCAACGGGGATCCCGCGGAGCGCTCAACACTGACGTCCGGGCGAGGGTGACCCCGTCCACGCACGCAGCGCCGTGCGCCAGCCACCGTCACCTGCCGTGGTCCCGACCCACGCGATGTATCCGTCGGGGCGCACCAGCAGATCGGGCCCGGCGTCGGTTCGTTCGGCTTGGAGGACGTCGGCATCGCAGCGGGTCGCACCGCGACGACGGACGAGCACGAACCCAGGGGTGCGTTGCATTTCGGTCAGTCGCCCCTGCCGCAACGGGACCTCGGTGGCGCGGGTGCCGACGAGCGAGTGCTGCCCGCGACCGTGCTGATAGCGCAGGGTGACGCCGGAGAAAGCGCCGGCGATCAGGTTCGAGATCGGCAGGAACTCGAGGACCCTCGGCGCGAGGAGGTCGCGGGCCCACCGCGCCAGGGCCGGCCTCAGCGTCACGGCCCGCATCATCGCGCCGCTCTGGAACAGCACGCGGCGGCCGATCGGGTGTCGCTCGGACTGGTAGGTGTCGAGGATCGCGTCATCGGCGCCGCCGAGAGCCAGGTCGAGTTTCCAGGCCAGGTTGGCGCCGTCCTGGATGCCGGTGTTCATGCCCTGGCCGCCCATCGGGGAATGCACGTGGGCAGCGTCGCCCGCCAGGAACACGCGTCCGTGTCGATAGTTCTCGACCTGCCGCTCGTCGCAGTGGAACCGCGACCGCCAGCTGATCTCGGCGACGCCGACCGTATGGCCAAGGGTCCGGCCGAGCACCTCCTCGACCTCCCCTGACTCCACCCCGGCGCTGTCCGGGAGCTGATGGTTGCGGTCCCACGTCACGGACCGATACCAGCCGTCGTCGCCGTACGGCACGAGGAACGCGAACTCGTTCGCGGTGCTGCCGAGTACGGGCCCGCCGCCTCCTGGGCCGTTCTCGAGACGGACGTCCGCGAGGACGACGGACTCGAGGACGGTCTTGCCGGGGAACGGTGCGCCCAGCAACTCGCGAACGGTGCTGTGGGCGCCATCGGCACCGACGACGTAACGGGCCCGCCAGGCTCGGGTGGTGCCGCCGCCCTTGGGCCGAGCTGTGACGGTGACACCGTCGGCGTCCTGTTCCAGGCCAACGACTTCGGTACCCCGGTGAATGACGGCGCCCTGCTCGCAGGCGTACCGCAGGAGGGTCTGATCCATATTGGTCTGCGGGGTGATCAGGGCATACCGGTATCGCGACGGCAGCCGTGCCAGGTCGAGTGTCGCGTCTGCGAACAGGTGCACCACGGAAATAGTGGTGCCCAGTTCGAGCAGACCGTCCGCCAGGTTACGGCTGTCGAGCACCTCCAGCGTGCGGGCCATCGTCGCGAATGCCCGGCTGGACGGATTGATCTGCGGCCAGCGTTCCAGGACGGCGACCTCGCGTCCGGCGCGGGCCAGATCACCGGCGATCGTCATGCCCGTCGGGCCACCGCCCACCACGACCACATCGACCTGTTCCATGACTCGCGCTCCCCGCTATGTCACCGACTGTTGACATAAACGGTACGCCGCTCCATCCTTCAAGTCCACGCTCGGTGACTTATCCGATCGTGCGGGATAGGTTCGGGGAATGAGCAGCACGAGCGTCGGCAACACCGGACCCACCCGCGCCAGGAACGCCGAACAGACCCGCGCGGACATCCTCGCCGCGGCCCGAGCCCGCTTCGCCGCGGACGGATTCGACCGCACCACCCTGCGGGCCGTCGCGGCAGACGTGGGAATCGATCCCGCGCTGGTGATTCGCTACTTCGGCAGCAAGAAGGACCTTTTCGCGGCCGCCGCCCACGTCACGCTCGACTTCCCGGACCTGCGCGGCGTGCGACCCGACAGGCTGGCCGAGGTCCTGCTCCCCCGCTTCTTCGCCGTATGGGAGGGCCAGAGCACATTCCTCGCCCTGCTCCGCTCGGCGATGACCAGCGACAGCGCCGCGGCCACCATGAGAGCGGTCTTCGTCACCCAGGTGACGCCCGCACTGTCGGTGGTCACACCCGACGAACCCGCCCGGCGGATCGGCATGGTCGGCTCATTCATCATCGGTCTGGCCACCGCCCGCTACGTGCTCGCCACCCCCGGGATAGCCGAGGCCGGCCACGCCGAGATCACGCGGTGGGCGGGTCCCGTCATCGAACATCTCCTGACCGGTCCGGCACCGGACGAACGGACGGACGAGATCACGACCCGACCGAGATGACCCGCCACACCCCGATGTTCGCCCGGCCGACGGCTGGTGGTCACCCGGCCGCCCTAGGTTCAGCCCTCATGCGCACTCACACAACCATGTTGACCGCGGCGGCCGCCGCGGTCCTCGCCGCCGTCGCGGCCGCACCCGCCTCCGCCGCGCCGCCAGCGGCGCCGATCGTGAAGTCGTCCGCGACGCTGCCCGCCACCCCGCTCTCCGACGTCCAGAAGCAGATCGCCGACGACCGGGGCGTCAATCTCGGCGGCATCGGCAGCGGCATCTTCCCCATTGGTGGAAACGAGTACTGGACCGTCACCGATCGCGGGCCGAACGGCGAGGTGAAGGTGGACGGCTCGGACCGCCGCACCTTCGTCGTCCCGGAGTTCACCCCCGCGCTGGTCAGGATCCGGGTCGTGGGCGACCGCATCTCCGTCCTCGAGACCCTGCCGTTGACCACCCCCGCGGGCGCGCCCGTCACCGGCCTGTCGAATCTCCCGCGCGACGAGAAGCCGTACGCCGCCGATGCCGCCACACCGCTCCCGCTGAACCCCAACGGACTCGACACCGAGGGCGTGGTCCGGACCCCGGACGGCCATTTCTGGCTGGTCGACGAGTACGGTCCCTCCATCGTCGAGGCCGACGCCAAGGGCCGCGTCGTCGCCCGGCACGTACCCGCCGGTCTCGAGGACGACTACGTCGCGGCCGGTGTCGCGTACCCGGTGACCGGCAGCCTCCCCGCGGGCCTGGCCGACCGGAAGGCCAACCGCGGCTTCGAGGACATCGCCCTGCTGCCCGACGGCCACACCGTCGCCGTCGCGCTGCAGAGTTCGCTCGTGGTCAGCGGCGACAAGGACCGCACCGTCACCGAGCTGCTCACCTTCGACACCGCGACCCGTGCCACGGTGCACGAGTTCGGCTACCAGTTCGACGACCCGTCCACCTTCGCCGCGGGCACCAGGGGCCGCGACCTGAAGATCTCCGCGCTGATCCCGCTGTCGCAGACCCGGGTCCTGGTCGAGGAGCGCACCGACACCGAGGCCCGGTTCCACGCCGTGGACCTGGACCCCGGCCGCGCGCTGATCACCAGCGCCGACAAGACGCTGTTCGCGAACCTCGCGGGCGTCGCGGGCGTGCCCGGCAAGATCGAGGGCGCCGCGATGCACGGCAACCGGCTGATCCTGATCTCCGACAACGACTTCGGCTTCGACGGCACCCGCGCCTATGCGGCAGGCGAGAAGGTCGCGGACAGCGGCATCGAGACGGTACTGGTCGAGGTGAATATCGACGACGGCGGCGGATCCTCGGATCTCCCTTTCCCGGTGACGCCGCTCTCCTGAACCGCGAATTCCGCCTGAGACACGACAACGCCCCGCGAGCTCTCGCTCGCGGGGCGTTTGTCGTACGTGAAACCTAGTCTGCGGAACCGCCCTCGACGGGGGCCTCACCGGCACCCGCCAGCGCCTCCGCGGGCGAATCGGGCACCTTGACCGGCTTCGGACTACCGGTGAACGTGAACTTCGCGTCCTCGCCGGCGCTCTCGCCGTCCCAGCCCTCGACGTCGACCAGCACGATCTGGCCGGCACCGAGCTCGTTGAAGAGGATCTTCTCGGAGAGCTGGTCCTCGATCTCGCGCTGGATGGTGCGACGCAGCGGCCGCGCACCCAGGACGGGATCGAACCCGCGCTTGGCGAGCAGCGACTTCGCCTGCTCGGTCAGCTCGATGTCCATGTCCTTGTTCTTCAACTGCTTCTCGACGCGGCCGATCATCAGGTCCACCATCTGGATGATCTGATCCTTGGTCAGCTGGTGGAAGACGATGATGTCGTCGATGCGGTTGAGGAACTCGGGCCGGAAGTGCTTCTTGAGCTCATCGTTGACCTTGAGCTTCATCCGCTCGTAGTTCGACTCGTTGCCCGTGCCGGAGGTGAAGCCCAGCCCGACGGCCTTGGAGATGTCCGCGGTGCCCAGGTTCGAGGTGAAGATCAGCACGGTGTTCTTGAAGTCGACCGTGCGGCCCTGACCGTCGGTGAGACGGCCGTCCTCGAGCACCTGCAGGAGGGTGTTGTAGATCTCCTGGTGCGCCTTCTCGATCTCGTCGAACAGCACCACCGAGAACGGCTTGCGCCGGACCTTCTCCGTGAGCTGGCCGCCCTCCTCGTAGCCGACGTACCCGGGAGGGGCACCGAACAGCCGCGAGGCGGTGAAGCGGTCGTGGAACTCGCCCATGTCGATCTGGATGAGCGCGTCGTCGTCGCCGAACAGGAAGTTCGCCAGCGCCTTCGACAGCTCGGTCTTACCGACACCGGACGGGCCGGCGAAGATGAACGAACCGGACGGACGCTTCGGGTCCTTCAGGCCTGCACGGGTGCGGCGGATCGCCTTGGAGACCGCCTTGACGGCGTCCTCCTGGCCGATGATCCGCTTGTGCAGCTCGTCCTCCATGCGGAGCAGACGGGTGGTCTCCTCCTCGGTGAGCTTGAACACCGGGATGCCTGTCCAGTTGCCCAGGACCTCGGCGATCTGCTCGTCGTCGACCTCGGCGATGACATCCAGGTCACCGGAGCGCCACTGCTTTTCCCGCTCGGAGCGCTGGGCGACCAGCTGCTTCTCCTTGTCGCGGAGGTTCGCGGCCTTCTCGAAGTCCTGCGCGTCGATCGCGGACTCCTTCTCCCGGCGCGCGTCGGCGATCTTGTCGTCGAACTCGCGCAGGTCCGGCGGCGCGGTCATCCGGCGGATGCGCATTCGGGCGCCCGCCTCGTCGATGAGGTCGATCGCCTTGTCCGGCAGGAAGCGGTCGTTGATGTACCGGTCGGCCAGGGTGGCCGCGGCCACCAGCGCGCCGTCGGTGATCGAGACGCGGTGATGCGCCTCGTAGCGGTCCCGCAGACCCTTGAGGATCTCGATGGTGTGCTCGACCGTCGGCTCGCCGACCTGGACCGGCTGGAACCGGCGCTCGAGGGCGGCGTCCTTCTCGATGTACTTGCGGTACTCGTCGAGGGTGGTCGCACCGATGGTCTGCAGCTCGCCGCGAGCCAGCTTGGGCTTGAGGATCGAGGCCGCGTCGATGGCGCCCTCGGCCGCACCCGCACCGACCAGCGTGTGCAGCTCGTCGATGAACAGGATGATGTCGCCGCGGGTGTTGATCTCCTTGAGCACCTTCTTCAGGCGCTCCTCGAAGTCACCGCGGTAGCGGCTGCCCGCGACAAGGGAACCCAGGTCGAGGGTGTACAGCTGCTTGTCCTTGAGCGTCTCGGGGACCTCGCCGTTGACGATTGCCTGTGCCAGGCCCTCGACGACCGCAGTCTTGCCGACGCCCGGCTCGCCGATGAGGACCGGGTTGTTCTTGGTCCGGCGGCTGAGCACCTGCATGACCCGCTCGATTTCCTTCGAGCGGCCGATGACCGGGTCGAGTTTGCCCTCGAGGGCGGCCTGGGTCAGGTTCCGGCCGAACTGGTCGAGGACCAGCGACGTCGACGGGGTGCCCGCCTCGCCGCGGGTGCCGCCCGCCTCGGAGGGTTCCTTGCCCTGGTAGCCGGACAGCAGCTGGATGACCTGCTGACGGACCCTGTTCAGGTCGGCGCCCAGCTTGACCAGCACCTGGGCTGCCACGCCCTCGCCCTCACGGATGAGGCCGAGCAGGATGTGCTCGGTGCCGATGTAGTTGTGGCCGAGCTGCAGCGCCTCGCGCAGGCTCAGCTCCAGCACCTTCTTGGCGCGCGGGGTGAAGGGGATGTGACCGGACGGGGCCTGCTGACCCTGGCCGATGATCTCTTCCACCTGGCTGCGCACGCCTTCAAGGGAGATACCCAACGACTCCAGCGACTTCGCCGCCACGCCCTCACCCTCGTGGATGAGGCCGAGCAGGATGTGCTCTGTGCCGATGTAGTTGTGGTTGAGCATCCGGGCCTCTTCTTGGGCCAGGACAACAACGCGCCGCGCGCGGTCGGTGAACCTCTCGAACATCGCTCTCCCTCACGTTCTTCTTGGGGTAGATCCCTACACGGAATCCACGAGCCGCACCTCTACTCTAGTGGCCAGTGGTACGACCTGCGCCGCCTCCATCCCATTCACTGCGGGACAGTGTGCCTGCTTACTGGTCCTAACGCAGCAGCCAGGGGTTTCGTTTCCCGTCAGCTCTACGCCAGCAGCGAACAGGGGCAGATGCGGCATCGGCCGCACACCTTTTCCCAAGATCGCACAGCGATTGCACACCCAACGCGTGTGCGACCTTGTCAAAAGGTGTGCGCAGTGGATCGGGAGAAGGACTCAGCCGGCGATAGGCGGCACGAAGACGCAGGGCACCTCGCGCTGATGCGCGGGATCGAGGGCGTTGAGCACCATCGTCCGCGCGCGCCGCTCGCCCGCGATCGAGAGGTGGTCCGAGTAGTCCTGTTCGCAGCCGTCCTGCACGACGATATTGGTCGCCTGCGGCCCCGGCTCGATGCCGGAGGTGTACGGAACCACGATCTCGTCGTAGCGGGTGACGATGTTGGTGTACTCGATACCCGGCACGTACAGGCCGCCGGACCGCATGCGGTCAACGAACGCCGAGCCGTGCATCATCTCGGGACATGCCTTGCACGCAGGGAACCCGAGCTGGAATTCGTCGTCGACGCCCAACCCGCGCAGCGCGGCGCCGAGGCTGAACCCGTCGACCCCGTAGGTGCCGTCCCACGGCGGCGCCAACGAGACGATCCGGCCGACCTTGGTCGCCCCGCCACCGAACTTCACATAGTTGTTGGCCACCACGGTGCCCTGGGAGTGGCCGACCAGGTCCACCTTGTCGGCGCCGGTCGCGGCGAGCACCAGGTCCACGAACGCCGCGAGCTGCTCGGTGCTCTCGTCGATGGGGAGCATGCCGCCGATCCCGCTCAGCGGCGCCGGGAGGTCGGCGAAGTTGCCATAGGTGATGGCGAAGACGCAGAAACCCTCGTTCGCCAGCATCGGCGCGTACGCGGCCCAGTTGGTCTGCCGATTGCCCGCGGTGCCGTGCACCAGGACGACGGGTGTGGGATGTTCCGCGGTCGGCCGGCACGACCAGTCATTGCTGCCGGGCGCCGATCCGCCCGGATTGGTCAATTCCGGCATGACGCCGGAAAGAAAGGTATCGGGCTCGGGGAGGGGCGCTGCGCCCGCGGCGCCTGTGCTCCAGAACAACGCGGCCGCCGAAATCAATGAACCGATCACAATTCGCCAGCGCATGACACTCCCCCTCAAGTTGCTCCCTCGTCCGCCCGCCCGATCGCGAGGCTAACAGCCTGCATGCGATGGGGCGGGCGAAACGAGAGCACAAAACTTCGGGAAGATCAGTTGGCTTTGTTGTACGCCTCGGTGATTTCCGCCGAGATACGACCGCGGGCCGAAACCTTGTGGCCATTGCGCCGCGCCCACTCGCGAATCGCCGCACTCTGTTCGCGGTCGATCGCCACCCGACTCTTGCCGCCTGCTACCGCGGTCTTGGCCCGCCGACGCCCGGTGGACCGTCGTGCGTGGGAAACCCAAACCTCAAGCTGCTCGCGCAGTTTTGCGGCATTCGCTGACGACAGGTCGATCTCGTAGGTGACGCCGTCGAGACCGAACTCGACCGTTTCGTCGGCGGCCGCTTCCTGGTCCACATCATCGATCAGGGTGACGGTGACCTTTTTCGCCATGGATCGAGTTTCCTTTCAATGAACTGCAATTTTGCGCTTCCCCGCGCCGGCTGCGACGAGTCTACGCCCATTCCGACGGACGCAATACCGGAGAAAAGCAAATTAGCAATTGAAAGAGGTCAGCGAGCCGAGGGTCGCACAATTGGGAAGAGGATAGTTTCGCGGATACCCAATCCCGTCAACGCCATCAACAGGCGGTCGATCCCCATCCCGGTGCCCGTCGTGGGCGGCATTCCCTGCTCCATCGCGGCGAGGAACTCCTCGTCCAGGGCCATCGCCTCGTCGTCGCCGGCCGATGCCAGCCGCGCCTGGTCGACGAACCGCTCGCGCTGGATCACCGGGTCGACGAGTTCCGAGTAGCCGGTGGCCAGCTCGAACCCGCGCACGTAGAGGTCCCACTTCTCCGTCACCCCCGGCTCACTGCGATGCTGACGGGTCAGCGGCGAGGTCTCCACCGGGAAGTTCCGGACGAAGGTGGGCGCGAAGAGCTGGTCGCCGCACTGGTGCTCCCACAGCTCCTCGACGAGCTTGCCGTGGCCGTAGCCCTTGTCCTTGGGCACCTCGAGTCCGACCTTCTCCGCGAGGGCCAGCAGTTCGTCGACGGTCGTCTCGGGGGTGACGGACACCCCGATCGCCTCGGACAACGACGGGTACATCTCGAGCGTCTTCCACTCGCCGCCGAGGTCGTACTCGGTGCCGTCCGCGAGCGTCACCAGCTGGGTACCGAACGCGGCCTGCGCCACCTCCTGGATCAATTCGCGGGTCATCGTCGCGGAATCGTCGTAGGTGCCGTACGCCTCGTAGGTCTCGAGCATCGCGAACTCCGGCGAGTGCGTCGAATCGATGCCCTCGTTGCGGAAGTTCCTGTTGATCTCGAAAACCTTCTCGATACCGCCGACGACGCATCGCTTCAGGAACAGTTCCGGGGCGATACGCAGATACAGATCGATGTCGAGCGCATTCGAATGGGTGATGAACGGGCGCGCCGCGGCGCCGCCCGCCAGCGTCTGCAGCATCGGGGTCTCCACCTCGAGGAACCCACGCCGCTCGAGCGCGTTGCGCAGCTCACGGACCACCGCGACGCGCTTGCGGGCCATCTCCCGCGCCTCGGGCCGCACGATCAGGTCGGCGTAGCGCTGACGGACCCGCGACTCCTCGTTCATCTCCTTGTGCGCGACCGGCAGCGGACGCAGCGACTTCGAGGCGATCTGCCAGGCGTCGGCCATCACCGAGAGCTCACCGCGGCGAGAGCTGATCACCTCGCCGTGCACGAAGACGAAGTCGCCCAGGTCGACGTCCGACTTCCACGCGGCCAGCGCGTCCTCGCCTACGGAGGCCAGGCTGATCATGGCCTGCAGCTGGGTGCCGTCGCCCTCCTGCAACGTCGCGAAGCAGAGCTTGCCGGTGTTGCGGACGAAGATCACCCGGCCGACGACGCCGACCTCGGTGCCCGTGGCCGTGTCCGGCTCCAGGTCAGGATGCTGCGCGCGCACCTGTGCGAGCGAGTGGGTGCGCGGCACCGAGACCGGATAGGCCTCCTGCCCCTGCGCCAGGATCCGGTCCCGCTTCTCTCGGCGGATCCGGAGCTGCTCGGGGGTGTCATCGGCCGGCTGGATTGCTGCATCACTCACGGGTGACCAGCATAATGCGCCCTCAGTGAGCGGCGACGGCCGCGGCCTCCCGAACGTAGTGCCGGGCCCTGGTTGCGACGCCGAGCAGGCCCGCGGAACGGAGCGCCTGGTACCCGCCGACGAGGTCGGTGGCCCGGTGCAGACCCAGTTCCTGCAGCGCCGCGGCCGCCAGGCTGGACGTGTAGCCCTCCGAGCAGACCACGATCCACTCGACGTCGTGGTCGGCGGCCAGCGCGATGCGCGCGCTGCTCGCCGGGTCGAGGCGCCACTCGAGCACGTTCCGTTCGATCGCCAGCGCGCCCGGCAGCGCGCCCTCGGCGGCACGCTGGGCCTGCGGCCGGATGTCGACGATGATCGCGCCGCGGGCGACGGCCTCGGCGACCTCGAACACATACATGCGGCGGTAGCTGCCGCGGGCCTTCTCGAGCATCTCGTCGATGGTCATGCCGACTGTCCTTCCGGGAGATCGGTCAGCTCGGTGCGGGTACGCCGCAGGGTGCCCTGATCGGTCACCTCGTAGTAGGACATCGCCGAAAGCGGCGGCGAGTAGGCGTGCACGCTCAGCGTCGGAGCGGTCGGACCAACAGCGTCGCCGGGGGCCTGCATGACGTCGTGCACCCAGCCGAGCGGGAACGAGGCCTGATCGCCTGCGTCGAGCGTGCGGTACTTCAGTTCACCGCCGCTCCAACGATATTCGGCCAGCACACCGCTCAGCACGGTGAGCGCGCCGAGCGATCCGGCATGGTCGTGCAGTTCGGTCGCGAGGCCGGGAGCCCAGCTGATCAGCCAGACGTCGACGTCATCGTCGGCGTGCAGGCGGGTGGACCAGCGCTCGTCCGTCGGCCACGACCCGGTACCGGGCAGCAGATCGGCGAAGCGGCCGTCGAGCACGTCCTGCGCGCCCTGGTCGGTGATGCGCAGCAGGTCGGCCGGCCGCAAACGGCTCGGCGAGGACAGCGCGTTGACTGGTGATGGCACCAAAGAAGAGACCACAGATGTGGAAAGCATGGGAGAGACTCCAGGAGGGTGAATTGGTCAAGGCCGTTGTGACGTGCCTCAACGAATCGAGGCGGCGTTCAGCCTCGACAACACTCCTGAGCAACCATGCGGCGATTCACGGCAACCAGTGTGGCACAGAACTCCGGATTGGCAAACCCTCCGGCCATCGGCTGGCTGTCAGCCGACCGGCGGGTGCTTCGCGGCCCGTCGGGCCTGGTTGCGCTCGTAGACGATCCGCAGCCCCTCGAGCGCGAGGTCCCGTTCGATGTGCGCGATGGTCTCCGACTCCGGCATCACCAGGGGGGCGCTCTCCCCCGTGGCGATCACGTTCACGTCGTTGCCCGCGAACGCAGGCACCTCGGCGCGCACCCGTCGCACCAGACCGTCCACCAACCCGGCGAACCCGAAGATCGCCCCGGCCTGCATGCACTCGACGCTGTTCTTGCCGACCACCGCCCGCGGACGCACCAACTCGAACTTCCGCAGCGCCGCCGAGTGCGAGGCGAGTGCGTCCGTCGAGGTCTCCAGACCGGGCGCGATCGCGCCACCCAGGAACTCGCCCTTCGCCGAGACCACATCGACACAGGTCGCGACCCCGAAGTCCACGACGATGCACGGTCCCCCGTAAAGGTGGTGCGCGGCAAGACTGTTGACGATCCGGTCGGCCCCGACCTCCTTGGGGTTGTCGACCAGCAGCGGCACCCCGGTTCGCACACCGGGCTCGACCACCACGTGCGGGACGTGCTCCCAGTAGCGGGACAGCATCACCCGCAGTTCCCGCAGCACCGACGGAACGGTCGACAGCGCCGACACACCCACGATCTGGTCCACACTCTCGCCGAGCAGGCCCCGCAGCATCCAGGCCAACTCGTCCGCCGTCATCCGCGGATCCGTGCGCATCCGCCAGTCCCGCACCAACTTCGAGTGGTCACCCGCGCCGGCGAACAACCCGAGTGAGATGTTGGTGTTGCGGACGTCGACGGCGAGCAGCACGGCTACACCAGCGCCGAGGCGTCTTCGAGGGTGGAGAGCATCCGCGGCGTGATCAGGCCCGAGCCCTCGGGGGCGTGCGCCGGGTCGGCACCGAGCTCGATGGCCTTGTTGTCGGCGTCGACGAAGACCACACGCGGCTGGTAGTCGCGGACCTCCTGCTCGTTCATCACGCCGTAGGCGATGAGGATGACCAGGTCGCCGGGATGAACCAGATGCGCTGCCGCACCATTGATCCCGATCACCCCGGAGCCACGCTCACCCGCGATCACGTAGGTCTCGAGGCGGGCGCCGTTGTTGATGTCCACGATGCACACCTGCTCGCCCTCGAGCAGGTCGGCGGCGTCCATCAGGTCCTGGTCCACGGTGACCGAACCGACGTAATGCAGGTCGGCGTGGGTCACGGTGGCGCGGTGGATCTTCGACTTCATCATGGTGCGAAACATGTTGTGTCCTTCGGGTCTGGCTGGAAATCAGGGTCGGAAGAGGGGGCGCTCTTACCCCGCCGCTGTCGTCTGCGTGGTGCGGGAATCCTCTTCCCGTTCGAGGAATCTGGTGCCGACGGCGACGCCGACGTTGTCGATCAATCGGGTGTTACCGACCTTGGCCGCGACGAGCAGCCGCCCGTCCCCGCGCTCGGGCGCGGGTCCCAGGTCGACGCCACGGACCTCGAGGTAGTCGACCTCCACCTCCGGGGTCGTCGCCAGCACCTCGCGGGCGGTGGTGAGGATCGCCTCGGCTCCACCGGCCGCCGCGTGCGCGCCCGCCACCAGCGCGGCGGAGATGGTCGCGGCCACGGTGCGCTGGGCCTCGTCGAGGTACCGGTTCCGCGAGGACAGCGCGAGGCCGTCCTGCTCGCGCACCGTCGGGACGCCGTAGACCTCGACGTCCAGGTTCAGGTCGCGGACCATCTGTCGGATCAGCGCGAGCTGCTGGTAGTCCTTCTCACCGAAGTACGCGAGGTTGGGTCCGACGATCTGGAACAGCTTGTTCACGACGGTCAGCATCCCGGCGAAGTGCGTCGGGCGGCTGGCGCCTTCGAGCTCACTGCCCAGAGGACCCGGGTGAATCATGGTGCGCCTGCCCGCCGGGTACATCGCGGCCGCCGACGGTGCGAACACCAGCTCCACCCCGGCCTCGCGCAGCAGTTCGAGGTCCCGATCCAGGGTGCGCGGGTACGCGTCGAGATCCTCGCCCGCACCGAACTGCAACGGGTTGACGAAGATGGACACCACCACCACGCTGCCGCGCAGCTTGGCCTGGCGGACGATCTCCAGGTGACCCGCGTGCAGCGCGCCCATGGTCGGCACCAACGCCACCTGGCGCCCGACGCCGCGCAGCGCCTTGGTGACCTTGGTCAGCTCGGCGGGTTCGTGGTGCACGGTCAGTTCACCGCGTGTGTAGCCGTTCACGAGCGGCCCTCCAGGATCTCGATCAGTTCGGGCTTGGACCCGGTCCGCTGAGCGGACCGGAGCGAGAGGGCGCGGTAGCCGGCCGCGATCCGGGGGTCGACGTCCTCGAGGACCCGGAGGTGGGTCGCGACGGCCGCGGCGTCGCCGCGGGCCACCGGCCCGGTCAGCGCCGCCGGACCGCGCCGCAGCGCGTTGTCAAGGGCGGCCGACAGCAGCGGGCCCAGCACCCGCTCGGCCACCCCGTTGGGCTGGTCGTCGACGAGCTGCTGGCCGAGGAGTGCGTCCCCCGCCAGGGCGACGCGGAGCGCGGCGACGGCGTCCACGACCAGGGTGACCAGGTGATTGCTGCCGTGGGCGAGAGCCGCGTGGTACAGCGCACGGGCCTCCTCGCGGACCCGGACGGGCTCCCCACCGATCTCGAGGACCAGGGACTGCGCGATCGCGTAGCCGATCTCATCCGCCGCGGTGATACCGAAACACGCGGAGGACAGCCGCGCGGTGTCCTCGTCGTGCCCGGTGAAGGTCATGGCGGGATGGATCGCCATCGGCAGCGCGCCGAGGGCGGTCAGCGGCTCGAGCACACCGACGCCGTTGGCGCCCGAGGTGTGTGCGACGAGGGTGCCTGGCTTGACGGAGCGAGTGGCGGCCAGGCCGCTGACCAGCCCAGCGAGCTCTGCGTCTGGGACGGCAAGCAGCAACAGCTCGCAGCGCGACGCCACCTCGGCGGCGGGCAGGATCTCGGTCTCGGGAAGTCTGGTCTCGGCCCGGCGAATCGACGCGTCGGACACCGCGGAACAGGCGACGACGATGTGGCCGACGCGCTCGAGCGCGGCACCGATCGCCGTTCCCACGCGTCCCGCCGAGACGATTCCGATGGTCAATCGTGCGGGCGCGGGGTCTTGAGTGATCTCGGAGGAGGTCACCGTTGTCCTCTCGTTCGTTCCAGTCCCGCAGGGCGGGTACCAGACGTTCACAGCGAGGATAGCCGCCGCGCCGGGACGGCCGCCATGGCGGAACAGAGTGATCTAGGGCACGCCCCCTGAGGGGATCGGCTCAGTCGCGACGACGACGACCGGACCTCGGCCCGTCCGTCTCGGGCTCCGGGGTCTTCATGTTCGCCATGATCTCGGCGACCGAGAGCCCCGTCGAGTGCGCGCCTGCAGGAACGGCCTGCTCACCCTCGGCCTCGGCCGCGGGCTCCGACTCCGCTGCGCGCCGCCGCGCCCTGCGGGACGAGACCTCGTCCGTGGGCGTAGGCGTGGGCTCGGGCGACGGCCCCGGCTCGGGCACCGGAACGGGCTCCGGTTCGGGCAGCGGTGCGGGTTCCGGAGCGGGCGGCACCGGCTCGGGAACCGGGATCGGAGGCACCGGCTCGGGCGGCGGCTGCGTCGCGGCGGGCTGAGGGGCCTGGCGCGGTGGGGGCACCTGCCTCGGGATCGGGAACGCCTCTGCCGAAGCGGCGGGCTCCGGCTCGGGCTCGCCGACGACCATGACCTCTGCGGTGACCGGATCGTCGTCCGGTGTGGCGAACGTCGGCCTCGCGCCTGGGGTGGCCGCGTACGCGGGGTCGGGGGTGAACGTCTTCGGCCGCGCCGGGCTCGCCAGCTCCGGGATCCGGCTGGCATCGGCCTGCAGCGCGACCCGGTCGACCGGCAGCCTGCCCTCGAACAACACCTCGAGGCTGCCGCGCAGCGCCGCCAACTCCGCCCGCAGGGCCGCGATCTCGGAGACATCGAGATTCGCCTCATCGCGGACCTTGGCCTCGACGCCCATCTCGTACTCGCGCCTGGCGGTGATCTCACGCTCGAGCTGCAACTCGTACACAGTCTGCAGATCGCGCACCTTCGCCTTGTCGGCGGCCGACTCGCGGCGGTACTTGGTCATCGCGATGGCCGCGATGACCGCCGCCCAGAGTGCGACGACCAGGCCGACACGCAGCAATTGGACGCTGTTGCTGAAGATCATGAACAGGCTCGCGATCACCGCCAACGCCACCAGCGCGGCGACGAACATCTGGCTCGTGCTGCGCTTGTACCGCCGAAGCGAGCCCGCGCGACCAGAAACCGTCATGCAGCCGAGGATAGCCGTCCGGACCGACCACCCGCCGTCGCAATGGGCCGAGCCCGTGTCCGGCCGGAGCGGACTCGGTGGAATTCGGGAGGGATGTCCTGAGCTGAGACGACCCGGGGATGTGCGGCCGAACGGTACCGTAGCCAGAGGGGACCACGAGACGAGAGGGACGGTGCGATGCCGCCCGCCACCCGGGCCAAGGTCATCGGGAACCTACCCATCGAACCGACGAGCTTCGTCGGGCGTCGGCCCGAACTCGCCGAGGCCAAACGGCTGCTCTCTGTTGCCCGATTGGTGACACTGACCGGGATCGGCGGCGTCGGGAAGACCCGTCTCGCACTACGGGTGGCGGAGGACTCGCGTCGCGCGTTCGAGGACGGGGTGTGGCTCGTCGAGTTCGGGGAGCTCCAGGACGAGGCGCTGGTACCCGACACCGTCGCCACCGCGTTGGGCCTCCGGGAACATCCGGCGCACCCGCCGCTGGTCCTGCTGACCGAGTACCTGGCCACCCGCACCCTGTTGTTGGTGCTGGACAACTGCGAGCACCTGATCGACGCGGTCGCGAAGCTCACGGATTCCCTACTCCGGTCCTGCCCGGACCTGCGGATCCTCGCGACGAGCCGGGAACCGCTCGTCATCGGCGGCGAGGCGGTGCTGCGGGTGCCCGCGCTGACGGTCCCCGATGCCACCCCGACGCCGCAGGCCCTGGCGGGCTCCGAGGCGGTGACACTGTTCGTCGAGCGCGCCGCCGCGGCGCTGCCCGGCTTCGCTCTCACCGAGGAGAACCTGGAGGCCGTCGCACAGATCTGTCGTCAGTTGGACGGGTTGCCGCTACCGATCGAGTTGGCCGCGGTGCGACTGCGGGCGATGACCGCGGAGCAGATCCTGGACCGGCTGACCGACCGGTACCGGCTGCTGACCACCGGCAATCGCGGCGCGCCGACACGACTGCAGTCGCTGCAGATGAGCATCGACTGGAGCCACGAGCTGTGCACGGAGACCGAGCAGGTGCTGTGGCGCCGGCTCTCGGTGTTCGCGGGCAGCTTCGGGCTGGATGCCGCCGAAGGAGTCTGTGCGGGCGGGATGGTCGATCCGCGCGACCTGCTCGACGTGCTGGCCTCGCTGGTGGACAAGTCGATCCTGATCCGCGAGGAGGCAGGCGCCGCGGTGCGGTACCGGATGCTCGAAACCCTCCGCGAGTACGGGCGCGAGAAACTGCACGAAGCGGACGAGTTCGATGACCTGCTCCGGCGGAACAGGGACTGGTACGAGGGGCTGGTGCTGGGAGCACGCTCCGAGTGGATCGGCCCCCGACAGCCGGATCTGATGGTCCGTATCGCCAGGGAGCAACCGAATCTGCGCGAGGCCATGCAGTTCAGTGCGACCGAGCCCGGCGGGGCGGACCACGCCCTGCGGATCGCCATCGCCCTGTTCCCGTTCTGGCTCTCCCGTGGCCTGCTCAGCGAGGGGCGATACTGGCTCGACCGCGCACTCGGCCTGCCCGGAGAGGTCCCGACCGCCCATCGGATCAAGGCGCTGTGTGCCGACTGCCTGCTCACCAGCAACCAGGGCGACATCGCCGCAGGGACGGCACAGGCGGAGGAGGCGCTCCAGCTCGCCGACGAACTCGGCGATCCGGGCACCCGCGCGCTCGTGATGCACGCTGCCGGGTACCTGGCCGCCTTCAGCGGTGATCTCCCCCGCGCGGTGGCCTGTCTGGAGGAGGCCCTCGAGGTCTTCCGCACGCAGGGGAATCCCATCCGACAGATCTCGACCCTGCTCGGACTCGCCGTGGCGTACGGGTTGCTCGACGATGCCGCTCGTGCCATCGAGTACCAGGAACAGGCCCTCGCGATCAGCGAGGCCACCGGCGAGTTCGTCTACCGCGCCTACGCGGTCTGCGCCCTCGGGCTGGCGCTGTGGAAGACCGATCCGCAGCGGGCGGACGGGCTGCTCGAGAAGGGCCTGCGGCTCTCCCGTGAGGCCGACGACATGCTCGCGACCGCGATGTGCGTGGAGGCCAAGGCATGGACGGCCATCGTCACGGACCGGGCCCGCCGTGCCGCGCTGCTGTTCGGCGCGGCGCGGACCATGTGGCAGCGGGTGGGTAGCCCGGGAGCGGTGGTCCCGAAGCTGGAGTCGTACCACGAGGAGTGCGAGCGACGGACCCGAAGGGCGCTGGGCGAGCAGGCGTTCGAGTCGGCCTTTCGCAGCGGCGAGCGCTGGACGGCGCAGGAGACGATCGCGTTCGCGCTCGGGGAGGACCTCGGCGAGGAGAATCCGCAGCCGGCGGGTGCTGCGACGGCCCTGACGCCGCGCGAACTCCAGGTCGCCGAGCTGGTCGCGCAGGGCCTGACCAACAAGGCCATCGCCGCCAAGCTTGTGATCGCGCAGCGGACCGCGCAGGGACACGTCGAGCACGTGCTGGCGAAGCTGGGATTCAACTCCCGCACGCAGATCGCCGCATGGGTGGTCGAGCGTCAATCCGGCTGAGCCGCCGCTAGACGGCAGGCTCGTCCGGCGGTTCGTCCGGGGCCTTGCAGCAGTGCTCGAGCCAGAGCGCCGCGGCGACCAGCGCCACGCCCGCGACAAGACCGACGACGGTGCCAGCGGTGTCATCGGACGCCGCCTGAACCGTCGAGCGCTGCGGCAGCAGATACAGGAGCAATCCGAGCCAGACACCTGAAGTGGCGGCCCCCACCAGCGCCGAAGCCTTGGCCAGCGCCACCGCCCGCGCCGCGGTGATGGGGTGGAGCTGGCGCGGGCCCTGCCCGAGCTGATGCCCCCTGACCCGCGAACGGATCATGAAGGCGACGCCCATCTCGATGGCGGCGACGGGATAGAGCGAGGCGCCGGCGAACAGCGGGATCGGCGGGAGCGACCCATAGAAGGCGCGAACCAGCAGCCAGGTCGCGATGGCCGCGAAGGCCGCCAGCCCGAGCAGGTCCCGGATCCGGGTGGTCGACATCACCGGCGCACCACCGTCACGGCCGCACCAACCGGA
Source organism: Rhodococcus sp. PvR044 (assembly GCF_040548995.1). Taxonomy (NCBI): domain Bacteria; kingdom Bacillati; phylum Actinomycetota; class Actinomycetes; order Mycobacteriales; family Nocardiaceae; genus Rhodococcus; species Rhodococcus sp. PvR044. Next base: position 413,772 of record NZ_JBEPSX010000003.1, on the reverse strand, counting down.
GCTCGGTCCGCCGCACCCCGTCGCGCTCGGTGGCGTCGAGGTCGCCGAGCAGCTCTCGGGCGGGCACCCTGGCTCCCCGCACGGTCAGCGTGGCATCGGGGTCGATCTCCAGCCACGGGACGAGCACGAACGCCCGCTCGTGGGCCCGCGGATGCGGCAACGTCAATTCCGGGTCGGCACTGACGAGGCCGTCGCAGTCGACCACGTCCACGTCCAGGCTGCGCGGACCCCAGCGCTGTTCGCGCACCCGGTCCGCGGCAGCCTCCAGCTCTTGCCCGAACCGCAGCCAGCCGCGGCAGTCCAGCTCGGGATCGTCGGCGATCAGCGTCGCGTTGAGGAAATCCTGCTGCTCGACGCCGCCCCACGGCGCCGTCGCGTACACCCCGGACACCGCGACCAGGCGATCGCCGAGCGCGTCGACGACGGATCGCAGGTTCTCGAACGGGTCGCCGAGATTCGACCCGATGGAGAGCACCGCGCGACTCATCCGCGTAGGCCCTTGCGGGAACGGCGCGCCACGACGGCGACGTCGACGAAGGTCAGCGGGATCGGCGCCGACGGCTTGTGGACCGTCACCTCCACCGCGTTCACCCGATCGTCGGTCAGCACCGCGTCGGCGATTTCCCCCGCCACCGTCTCGATGAGGTCGCGCGAGGGGCCTGCCACGATCGCGGCCGCGGTCTCGGCGAGCTCGCCGTAGTGCATGGTGTCGGCGAGATCGTCCGAGGCCGCGGCGGGCGCCAGGTCCATCCACACCGTGACGTCGACGACGAAGTCCTGGCCGTCCCGCTTCTCGTGCTCGAAGACGCCGTGATTGCCGCGGACCCGCAACCCGCGCAACTCGATTCGATCAGCCATCGTGCTTCTCCTCAGCCGCGCTCCACGCGTTCACCACCGCGATCGCGTCGAGGGATCCCCGTGCGTCGTGCACCCGCACGCCCCAGGCGCCGCCGCGCGCGGCGAGGGCCGAGACGACGGCCGTTGCGACCTCGCGTCCGTCGGGTGCGCGGTCGCCGTGTTCATCCGCGAGCAGGCTGCCGAGGAAGCGCTTGCGGGAGGCCCCGATGAGCACCGGGAAACCCAGCGCGTTGAGCCGTGGCAGCGCGCCGAGCAGCGCCCAGTTGTGTTCGGCGGTCTTCGCGAATCCCAGCCCGGGATCGAGGATCAGCCGGCTCGGATCGACGCCTGCCCGAACCGCGAGGTCGACCTGGGTCAGCAGTTCCTCGCCGACCTCCGCCACCACGTCGTCGTAGTGTTCCACCCCGCCTGCGTGCACGTATTCGCCCGCGGAGCGCCAGTGCATCAGGATCCAGGGCAGGCCAGCGTCCGCCATCACCGCGGCCATCGCCGGATCGGCGCGGCCACCGGAGACGTCGTTGACGATCGTGGCCCCCGCCTCGATCGCGGCCGCGGCCACCGACGCGCGCATGGTGTCGACGCTGACCGTGATCTTCTCGGCCGCCAGGGCCGCGATCACCGGGCGGATGCGCTCGGCCTCGACCACCGGATCCACCCGCGCCGCACCGGGCCGGGTCGATTCGCCGCCAACGTCCACGATGTCCACGCCCAGCCGGCTCAGCTCGAGGCCGTGCTCGATCGCGGCGTCCTGGTCCAGGTAGCGGCCGCCGTCCGAGAACGAGTCGCTGGTGACGTTGAGGACTCCCATCACCACGCAGCGGCCCGGCATCGGCACCGTCACTTGCGCAGGATCAGGTCCAGAGCCTCGGAACGCGAGGCGGCACTCGACTGCAGCAGACCGCGCACGGCGGAGGTGGTGGTGCTGGCGCCCGGCTTCCTGATGCCGCGCATGGCCATGCACAGGTGCTCGGCCTCCACCACGACGATGACCCCGCGGGGATCGAGCTTGCGCACCATCGCGTCGGCGATCTGACTGGTCAACCGCTCCTGCACCTGCGGACGCTTCGCGTACAGGTCGACCAGTCGCGCGAGCTTCGAGAGCCCGGTGACCCGCCCGGTGGAGCCCGGGATGTAGCCGACGTGTGCGACGCCGTGGAACGACACCAGGTGATGCTCGCAGGTCGAGTACATCGGGATGTCGCGGACCAGCACCAGTTCCTGGTGTCCCTCGTCGAAGGTGGTGTTGAGCACCGAATCCGGATCCGTGTAGAGGCCCGCGAAGACCTCCCGGTATGCCCGGGCCACCCGGGCCGGGGTGTCGAGCAGACCCGGCCGATCCGGGTTCTCGCCGACCGCGATCAGCAGTTCACGAATCGCGGCCTCGGCGCGCGGCTGGTCGAAGACCCGCCCGGTCTCGACGCACTCGAGCGGCGCCGCGGCGACACGCTCCGGGGCCTCCGCTGCGTCGCGTTCCTGTGACGTCGATGCGTCACGGGAATTCGCACCACCGAGTTGATTGACCGACACGCGACCGAACCTCCACTCTCGCCGACCGTTACCCACCGACCACGCCGTGCGACGCGATCAGTGGGTAAGCCTAGTTACCGCCGGACTACTGCTGGCCGTTCGGCCCTTCCCAGCGCTCGGTTGCCGGCCCGCCCTCGTCCTCGGGCTTCTGCGGCGGACTCCACTGCGGATACCCGCCGTACGGGTTCTGCGGGTTCTGGGCGTGCTGCTGCGGCTGCTGGTGCTGCTGGTGCTCGCCCGCATCCCGCGGCGGCCAACCGGGCGCCGACCAACCGGCAGGCGCGCCGTAGTCCGGCATGGTGCCGTGCTGGGGCTGCTGCTGTCGCGGGTCCGGGTACGGCTGGTAACCGCCGCCGTTCGGAGCCGGCATCGGGTAGCCGTTCTGCGGACCCGGGACCGGAGCCGTGGGCGGAACCGTCTCGCGGGGCTTGCTGAAGGTCGGCTGCCGCACCGAGTCGTCGGGCAACGGCTCACCGCGCTCGATCGCCAGCTCACGCGGCGTCTTCACCGGCGGCTTGTCGGACGGCGTCCGACCACCGAAGTCGTTGAACGCGGTGATCCGGGGTCGCTTCTCCACACTCGAGAAGATCTGCTCCAGATCCTTGCGGGTGAGGGTCTCGCGCTCGAGCAGCTCGGTGGCCACCACGTCCAGCAGGTCGCGGTGCTCGTTGAGGATCGCCCACGCCTCGGTGTGCGCGGCCTCGATGAGGTTGCGCACCTCCTCGTCGATCTCCCTTGCGACCTCGTGTGAGTACTCGGAGCTCACTCCCATCGACCGGCCGAGGAACGGATCGCCCTGCTCCTGCCCGTAGCGGACCGCACCCAGCTTGGCGCTCATGCCGTACTCGGTGACCATCGCGCGGGCGATCTTGGTGGCCTGGTCGATATCGGACGATGCACCGGTGGTCGGCTCGTGGAAGACGAGCTCCTCGGCGGCGCGGCCGCCCATCGCCATCACCAGCCGGGCGATCATCTCCGAGCGGGTCATCAGGCCCTTGTCGTCCTCGGGCACCGTCATGGCGTGTCCGCCGGTGCGACCGCGGGCCAGGATGGTGACCTTGTAGATCGGCTCGATGTCCGGCATCGCCCAGGCGGCAAGGGTGTGCCCGCCCTCGTGGTACGCGGTGATCTTCTTCTCGTGCTCGCTGATGATCCGGCTCTTGCGGCGCGGGCCGCCGATGACGCGGTCGACCGACTCCTCGAGCGCCGCCTCCGTGATCAGGGCGCCGTTCTCGCGTGCGGTCAGGAGCGCGGCCTCGTTGATGACATTCGCCAGGTCAGCGCCCGACATACCGACGGTCCGCTTGGCCAGGCCCTCGAGGTCCGCGTGCTGATCGAGCGGCTTCCCCTGCGAATGCACCTTGAGGATCGCCCGGCGGCCCGCCAGGTCCGGGTTGCTCACCGGGATCTGCCGGTCGAACCGGCCAGGACGCAGCAGCGCCGGGTCGAGGATGTCGGGACGGTTGGTCGCGGCGATCAGGATGATGCCGGTGCGGTCGCCGAAGCCGTCCATCTCGACCAGCAGCTGGTTGAGGGTCTGCTCGCGCTCGTCGTGTCCGCCGCCGAGGCCTGCGCCACGCTGACGGCCGACCGCGTCGATCTCGTCGACGAAGATGATGCATGGGCTGTTCTGCTTGGCCTGCTCGAACAGGTCGCGCACCCGGGAGGCACCGACACCGACGAACATCTCGACGAAGTCCGAGCCCGAGATGGTGAAGAACGGCACCCCGGCCTCGCCCGCGACGGCCCTCGCGAGCAGCGTCTTACCGGTTCCTGGCGGGCCGTAGAGCAGGACGCCCTTCGGGATCTTCGCGCCGAGCGCCTGGTAGCGGGCCGGGTTCTGCAGGAAGTCCTTGATCTCGTACAGCTCTTCGACGGCCTCGTCGGCGCCTGCCACATCCGCGAACGTGGTCTTGGGCATGTCCTTGGTGAGCTGCTTGGCCTTCGACTTCCCGAAGCCCATCACGCCGCCGCGGCCACCGCCCTGCATCCGACCCATCACGAAGACGAACAGGCCGAGCAGGATCACCATCGGCAGTACGAACAGCAGGATCGAGGTCAGCCAGCTCTCCTGGCTCACCTTGGTGTTGTACTTCTCCACGCCCGCGTTCTGGACGGCGGTGAAGATCTGCTCGGAGGCCGCGCTCGGGTACTTCGCGAGGATCTGGTTCGAGTTGTCGGTCGCGTCGTTGCCCTGCTTCAGCGTCAGGCGGAGCTGTTGCTCGCGGTCGTCGATCTGCGCATCGGTGACGTTCTTCGCGTCGAGTTGGGCGATGGCCACCGAGGTGTCGACGTTCTTGTACCCGCGGGTGTCGTTACCGAAATAGCTGAACGCGTAAATGATCAGCAGGATGCCGGCGACAATCGCCAGGTTGCGAAACACAGTCTTGCGATTCATACAGGTTCAGCCTCTGCAGGCCAGTCCTTTCCAGTTCCGGTCGAGCACAGTGCGCCGGGTTCCGGCTGCTCACCGGAGGTTCAAGGTTACCGCGACCGCCGCGGGCAGTGTCCGTTAGCGCGGGCATCGGCGCGGAGCAGCTGTCGCAGCGGCTTCTGCCAAGTAGAACGCGCGGGCACAGCGGATGGTTCCGTGAGCCCCGCCACCGCGGGCGGCCGGATCCGGATGTCGATAGGCTGCGGCCATGACGCTGCCGTACCCCGAGGTCCTTGCGGAGATCGAGCGCTCGCAGGCGCGGCTGGAGGCCGCGGTCGCCGAACTGTCGGACGAGCAGGCCAGGGGCGACTCCCTGCTGCCGGGCTGGAGCCGAGGTCACGTCGTCACGCACCTCGCTCGCAACGCCGACGCGCTGAACCGGCTGGCCGCCGGTGTGTTGTCCGGGACCCGGCCCGAGATGTACCCGGGCGGGCGGGAGGCACGGGGCGCCGCCATCGAGGAGGGTGCGGACCGCCCCGTCGAGCTGCTGGACGCCGACCTGCGATTCGCCGGGCGACGGGTGATCGAATCACTGCGGAAAATCGGGGCCGACCAGCTCGACACCCCGGTGTCGTGGCGCAAGCCGACCGCAGCACGCGGCATCCCCGCGCTCCGCTGGTGCGAGCTCGAGATCCATCACGTCGACCTCGGCACCGGATACACCGCCCCGGATTGGCCCGACGCGTTCGTCGAGGAGATCCTGACGCGGGATCTGCCCGAACTCGCCGAGGCGGCGCCCGAGGTCGTGCCGCCGGAGCTGCCCCGGGCCGAGCTGCTGGCCTGGCTGGTCGGCAGGCCGACGCGCGCAGGGCTCCCCGAGCTGCCGGCCTGGCCGTTCTGACCCGCCGCTCTCACACGGCCGCGACCCGCGGCCAGGGCTGCAGCGCCTGCAGCTGCGCGGCCAGCGCGAGGATCCGCGCCTCCCCGCCCGGCGGCGCCGCGATCTGCACACCCAGCGGGGTGCCGGACTCGGGGTGCATTCCCATCGGCACGGTCACGGCCGGCCAGCCGATCAGGTTCCAGACCGGGGTGAACGGCGCGAAACGCACGGCCGCCATGACGTTCGACGGCCAGGACCGATCGCTCCAGCCGTGCGCCGCCATCGGCGGCCTGGCCAGCGTCGGGGTCAGCACCACGTCGAAATCCGCGAAGAACGCCCACATCGCGGCCTCCATCTTGTCCACCTGCCGAGCCCGGACGAGCCTGCGCATGGCGTGCCCGACCGCGATGTGCGTCCGGGTTCGCGCTTGCAGCAACGTGTGGTCGAGCCCCTCGGCGTAGGCGGCCGTGCCCGCAGTCCAGCGCGACACCAACGGAATCGGGCTCCTCGGGTACGGCAGTCTGGCGGGCGTGACCGTGTGCCCGGTCTCGCCGAGCACCTGTGCGGTGCGCTCTGCCCCGGCCCGCCAGTGCCGGTCCACCGGCGTCAGCGGGCTCGGCGAGCCTGCTGCCACCGCGACGCGCAGCCGCCCCGGATCGGCGAGCTCCGCCAACTCCGGGCGGTCCGCCATCACCGACAACAGCAACGCGGAGTCCTCGACGGTCGTCGTCAGCGGACCGTTCTCCGCCATCCCGAACCAGTTCTCACCCAACTCACGAGGCACAAGGCCGCTGCCGGGTTTGATGCCCACCAACCCGCAGGCGGCGGCCGGGATCCGGATCGAGCCGAGACAATCCGATCCGTGTGCCACCGGCACCATCCCCGCGGCCACCGAGGCGCCCGCGCCGCCGGATGACCCACCCGCCGTCAGCTCGTGGTTCCACGGGTTCTTGACGATCGAATCGTGCGAATCGGTCGACGGCCACACACACAGTTCGGACAGCCTGGTCATGGCGACCGGAACCGCACCCGCCCGGCGCAACCGATCGAGCACGGGATGGTTCTCGGTCGAGGCCTCCGCAACGGTGGTCGCGGATCCGTTCCCCAGCGGATGCCCCAGGATCGGGATGTTGTCCTTGATCGCGATGGGCACGCCCGCCAAGGGCAACGCCGACAGGTCCGGCCGCCCGGCGAGGGCCGCGGCCTCCGCACGCGCCTGCTCGCCACGCACGATCACGAACGAGTCCAGCTCGGGATCACGTTCTGAGATCCGCCTCAACGCGTCCTCGACCGCGTCGATCGGCGACAGCGCACCCGAGCGCACCCCGGCCGCGATCGCGGCAGCGGTGAATTCGAGTCGGGCGCCGGTGGACAGGGTCTCCACCGAAGGGTTGGACATACGCGATAACCGCCTCACCTGGTTGGTTCACTCGATCCTCCGGCCTCACGGCACGCGTCGCCAGGGACCCAGGGGTTGGGATCGACCACCCCATGGCAGGTTCCCAAGACCCGCGTATGGAGCGAAAACGGTTGCTGCCACCGGACCGGAGTGCGATCGTTGCAGGGCAAGCCCCAACCATCCACGTCACGCGGAGGTAGGCATGGCTGATGCAATCGTGGCCGAGGGACTGGTCAAGCGGTACGGCAAGGTGGTCGCCCTCGACGGGCTCGACCTCGCGGTACCCGAGGCCACCGTCCTCGCGCTACTCGGACCGAACGGTGCCGGGAAGACGACGGCGGTGCGCGTGTTCACGACACTGCTCGAACCCGACGAGGGGCACGCGACCGTCGACGGACTGGACGTGGTCGCCGACGCCAAGGACCTTCGCTCCCGGATCGGTGCATCCGGCCAGTACGCGGCGGTGGACGAGTACCTGACCGGCTTCGAGAACCTGGAGATGGTCGGGCGCCTGTACCACCTCGGCACCAAGTTCAGCAGGGACCGGGCGCGTGAGCTGCTCGAGCAGTTCGACCTCGTTGACGCCGCCGACCGCCCGGTCAAGGGGTATTCCGGCGGTATGCGCCGCCGCCTCGACCTGGCCGGGGCGCTGGTCGCGAACCCGCCGGTGCTGTTCCTCGACGAGCCGACGACCGGGCTCGATCCCAGGGCGCGACTCGGCCTATGGGACGTCATCGACGAACTCGTCTCTGGCGGCACCACACTGCTGCTCACCAGCCAGTACATGGACGAGGCGGACCGGCTTGCCGACTCCATCGCCGTGGTCGACCACGGCAGGGTGATCGCGAGAGGCACCTCGGACGAGCTCAAGGACCAGGTCGGCGGGGAGCGGATCGAGCTCGCCCTCGACCCGGGCGCCAGCCTCGATGACGCGCGGGCGGCACTGACCGCGCTGGCCGACGGTGAGATCCAGGTGGATCAGCACGCGCGCCGGATCACCGTTCCGGTGGCCGACGGGTCCAGCGCCCTCGTCGCCGCCCTTGGGAGCCTGGCGGGACGGAACGTGACGGTCACCGACGTCGCCCTGCGCAGACCCACCCTCGACGACGTGTTCCTCGCGCTGACCGGCCACCAGGCCGAGCAGGCCGGGAACGGAGCCGACAAGGCCGATGTCGGCAACCAGAGCAGCGAAGGTCGGCATCGGGAGCGTGCGTCGTGAACGGGCTGGAGATGGCGGTCCGCGACGGGGCGACGATCGCCAAGCGCAACGTCATCAAGATCAGGCGGGTGCCGGACCTGCTGATCTTCACGACGCTGTCGCCGATCATGTTCGTGTTGCTGTTCGCGTACGTCTTCGGCAGCTCCATCGAGGTGCCGGGGATGTCGTACAAGGAGTTCCTGATCGCGGGCATCTTCACCCAGTCGGTCATCTTCGGCGCCACCTGGACCGGGCTCGGGCTCGCCGAGGACATCCAGAAGGGGTTCATCGACCGGTTCCGGTCGCTGCCGATGGCCCAGTCCGCGGTGCTCGTCGGGCGCACCACCAGCGACGTGTTGATCAACGTCGTGAGCCTGGTCGTGATGTCGCTGGCCGGACTGGCGGTGGGCTGGCGGATCCACACCTCCGTGCTCGAGGCCGCGGCCGCCTACGTGCTGCTGCTGCTGTTCGCCTACGCCCTGTCCTGGGTGATGGCCGTGGTGGGGCTGTGGATCCGCACGCCGGAGGTGTACAGCAACGCCAGCTTCATGGTGATCTTCCCGCTCTCGTTCATCGCGAACACCTTCGTCCCCACCACGAATCTGCCCCCGGTGCTCAAGGTCATCGCCGAGTGGAACCCCGTCTCGGCGGTGACGCAGGCGGTCCGCGAACTGTTCGGCAACACCAACCCCGCACTCGTGGTACCGGACGTGTGGCCCCTGCAGAACCCGGTGGTGGCCTCCCTCGCCTGGATCGTCGGGATTCTCGTGGTGTTCGTGCCGTTCGCGATCCATCGCTACAAGAAGGCGGTCAGTCGCTGATGGACCCGACCGTTCGGTCGACGCCCGAGGCGACGGTCGCGGCGGACTCGACGGGTGATTCCTACCCGCGCATCCTGTCCCCCGAACGGATCGACGACGAACGCTCATCGTCGCTCGGTCCGAGCGAGGCGGTCGGCGACATCGATGTCGACGTCGGACAACGCATCGACGACTTCGACCTGCTCATGAGGCTCGGTCGCGGCGCGTTCGCCCGGGTCTTCCTCGCCCGGCAACGCTCGATGCACCGGCTGGTCGCGGTGAAGATCTCGCGAGACCACGGCACCGAACCGCAGACGATGGCCCAGCTCGACCACGACTACATCGTCCGGGTCTTCGACCAACGCCAACTCGAGGGCCTCGGGGTGAAGCTGCTCTACATGCAGTACGTCCCCGGCGGCACCCTGCTCGCCGTGTTGCGCCGGATCCGGAAGGCCCCGCAGGAGCCACGAGGTGGCCAGGTGCTGCTCGACGCGATCGACAGCGAGCTCGAGGCCAAGGGCGAGATCAGGCCGACCGACTCCAGCGTGCGGGCCGAGATCGCCGCCCTGTCCTGGCCGGAGACGATCGCCTGGCTGGGCAGGCGCCTCGCCGAGGCGCTCGACCACGCGAGCAGGCACGGCGTGATCCACCGCGACATCAAGCCGGCGAACGTGCTGCTCACCGCGGAGGGTGTCCCCAAACTCACGGATTTCAACATCAGCTTCAGCAACCGCCTCGACGGCATGAGTCCGGTCGCGTACTTCGGCGGCTCGCTGGCCTACATGTCGCCGGAGCAACTGGCTGCGCGGCACCCGAACAAGCCCGGGACCGCCGCCGACCTCGACACCCGCAGCGACATCTTCGCGCTCGGCGTCATGCTGTGGGAGCTGCTGACCGGCAAACGGCCCTTCCGCGACGCGATCGACGCCGACGAGTCGGACGCCTCGCTCGGCACCATGCTGGATCTGCGCAGACATCGGATCGACCCGCAGATCCAGGCCGAGCTGCCGCCCGACTGCCCGGCCACCCTGCGCCGCGTACTGCTGACCTGCCTCGAACCCGACCCGCGGGACCGCTGGCCGACGGGCGCGGATCTGGCCCAGCAATTCGAGCTGTGCCTGGATCCGCAAGCCCGCGACCTGGTCGATCCGCCGCCCGGCAGCTGGCGGCTGCGGCTGCGCCCGTGGGCGGTACCGATCATCGTGGCCGGGATCCTTGTGCCCAACGCTTTGGCCGGCCTCTACAACTACACGCACAACCGCACGCTGATCGTCAGCAAGCTGTCCCTGGCGGCGCAGGACCATTTCGGGCAGATCCAGCTGGTCATCACCGTGATCACCTTCCCGCTGATGGCGGTGCTGCTGGCCTCCCTGTGCAGGCGCCCCATCCGGGTGTCGCGGGCGTTGGCGCGCGGCCACGTCTTCGACGCCAGGACCCTCGGCCGGGCCCGGACCGACGCCCTGCTGCTCGGCGACCGGGTGGTGGTCCTCTTCTTCGCGGCCTGGTGGGTCGCGACCGCCGTCAACCTGATCCTGCTGCACGTCGCCGGCGGATCGATCCAGCCGGGGGCGTACCTGCACTTCCTCGCCTCTACCGTGGTGTGCGGCGCCATCGCGGTGGCCTACCCGTTCTTCCTGGTGACCTTCTACGTCGTGCGCTGCGTGTACCCGGTGCTGCTGCCGCCGGGCATCATCAGCGGCATCGACGCCGGGCTGCTGCGAGGGCTGGAGCGGCGCAGTACCCGCTACCTGGCCGTCGCCGCCTCCATCCCGTTGGTGGGGATCGCCGGGGCGACGTTCCTGCCCGTCGACGAGCTGGGGGCGGTCGTCGTGCCGATCCGGGTGCTCTGCCTGGGAGCGATCGTCGCGTTCGTCGGGGCCTACTGGATGTTCCGGCAGCTCGAGCAGGACCTGCACGCACTCGAACGAGTGGTGTCGGGCGAACCCGGTCCCGCATTGAGCCTCCGCGCTCACACCCCAGCGGCGCTATCCTGACGAGGGGCTTCCCTCACGACATCGAGCGCCGCAGGCGCACGAGACAGTCCGAGGTTTTCGTGACGAAACGGACCATTCGACCAGCACCGGACCCTACGGTCGCGGCGCAACCCTCGCCGGACTCGACGGTCGCGGCGCAGTCATCGCTGGACTCGACGGTCGCGGCGCAGTCCCCGGTCGCCCGTTTCACGGCCCAGTGGGAGACGACCGGCACTCCCCCGAATCTCGCGGACTACCTCCCCAACGAGCGGGCGGACCAGCGGCGCGGCTCGTTGATCGAACTGATCAGGGTCGACCTACGATACCGATGGCTCGATTACGACAAGCCCAAGAGACTCGCCGCCTATCGCGAGGAGTTCCCCGAGCTGAAGTCCGAGCCGCTGCCGCCCGAGCTGATCGATGAGGAGTTCCGCCTGCGGCGCCAGAGCGGGCTCACCGTGGAGGCCAGCGACTACTCGCGGGACTTTCCGGAGGAGTCCCACGTGATCGAGCAATCGCCGATTCCCGGCGACGAGAAGTCCACGCTGATCGCGAAGCCCGCCGCGGAGACGGCGCTCGACGACATCGACGTCGGCCAGCGGGTGGACGACTTCGACCTGTTGATGGGTCTGGGACGGGGCGCGTTCGCCCGGGTCTTCCTCGCCCGCCAACTCTCGATGCAACGCCTGGTCGCGGTGAAGATGTCCCACGACCACGGCACCGAACCGCAGACCCTGGCCCAGCTGGACCACGACTACATCGTCCGGGTCTTCGACCAGCGGGTCCTCGACGAACACAAGCTGAAACTGCTCTACATGCAGTACGTGCCCGGGGGCACCCTGCTCGGGGTGCTGCGGCGGGTCCAGGCGACACCGCCCGAGGACCGCAGCGGACAGCTCCTGTTGGACGTGATCGACGATGCGCTCGAGGCCAAGGGCGAGATCCGGCCTGCCGATTCCAGCGTCCGGCCCGAGATCGCATCCCTGAGCTGGCCGGAGACCGTCGCGTGGCTGGGCCGCCGACTGGCGGAGGCACTGGACTACGCGGGCAAACACGGCGTGCTGCACCGCGACATCAAACCGGCGAACGTGCTGCTCACCGCCGACGGGGTGCCGAAGCTCGCCGACTTCAACATCAGCTTCAGCGACACCGTGGCCGGCACGAGCCCCGTCGCGTATTTCGGCGGGTCCCTGGCCTACATGTCGCCCGAACAACTCGAGGCCTGCCATCCGGGCCTGCCGGGCACGGCGAGCGACCTCGACACCCGCAGCGACATCTTCGGGCTCGGGGTGATGCTGTGGGAGTTGCTCACGGGCACGCGCCCCTTCGACGACTCCGAGGCGGGCGGCCAGTCGGAGAAGTCGCTGGAACGGATGCTGGCGGTCCGCGAGCGCGGCGTCGACGCGGAGGCGCAGGCCCAGCTGCCCTCCGACTGCCCCGCCGCCATGAAGCGGGTGCTGCTGACCTGCCTCGCACCGGACCCGAGCCGCCGGTGGTCGACGGGTGCGGAGCTGGCCCAGCAGTTCGAACTGTGTCTGGACCCGCGGGCCCGGGACCTCGTCGACCCCGATCCGCGGAGCTGGCGGATGCGGCTGCGACGCCTGGTGGTCCCGATCACCGTGCTGGCGGTGCTGGTCCCGAACGTGCTGGCGAGCGTCTACAACTACCACCACAACAAATCGCTGATCGTCAGCAACCTGTCACTGGAGGCCCAGCAGAAGTTCGAGCAGGTCCAGACCGTGATCAACAGCATCGCGTTCCCGATCGGCATCGTGGTGGTGCTGTACCTGAGCCGCTATCCGATGCGGATGCCGCGTGGGCTGCGCAAAGGCCGGACGTATGACAAACAGACGCTGGCGAAGGCTCGAAGCGACACCCTGCTGCTGGCCGACCGGACCGTGCTCGTCGTCTTCGGGATGTGGTCGGTGGCCGGAATCGCGTATCCGATCTCCCTGCAGGCCGTCGCGGGTGAGATACCGCGGGACGCCTACATACATTTCATCGGCTCGCTGATCGTGTGCGGGGCGATCGCGGTCGCGTACCCGTTCTTCCTGGTGACCTTCTACCTGATGCGGTGCATCTATCCGATGATGCTGCCGCAGGGGATCACCAGCAGCGACGACGCCCGCAAACTGCGCGGGCTCAGCAGGCGCAGCGTCCGTTACCTGGCGCTGGCCGCCTCGGTGCCGCTGGTCGGGGTGGCCGGTGTGACCTTCCTGTCCTCCGACGAGATCACGTCCGTGATCGTGGCCGTCCGGGTGCTGTGTGTCGGGGCCATCGCCGCCTTCATCGTCGTGTACTGGCTGTTCCGGCAGTTGGAGAAGGACCTGCGCGCGCTGGAGCGGGTCGTCTCGCACGAGCCGGCGACCCGGTCCACATGACCGGCGCAGCCGTGAGGTCGTAGCCGAGATTCCCTCGGCCTCGCGTCTTGACCGACGGGTCAGCGAGGAACAGGCTGATAGGTGAACTTGCAGACCAGTGGGTCGGTGAATGCATGTCTGAGCAAGCAGATCACGGAAAGCGCCCGGTGAGCGCGGTACTCGCGGGGCCGTACGGGCATCCTTTCCACCCGATCCTGGTGACGGTGCCGATCGGTGCGTGGGTCAGCAGCCTGGTGTTCGACGTCTCTTCCCGAATCGTCGGGGATCCGGGCTTCCTGACCAAGGGGTCGCTGTGGCTCATCGCGATCGGCGTGCTCGGCGCGCTGGCCGCGGCGACGATCGGATTCCTCGACCTGATGGCCATCCCCACGGGGACCCCGGCATTCCGAACCGGTGTGACGCACATGTCGCTGAACCTCGCGGTCACCGCCTCGTATGCGGTGAACTTCGTGTGGCGCCACGCCGACTACGGAACCCCGGACGCGGTGGACATCGGCCAGCTCGCGCTCTCCGCGGTGTCGCTGGCCGGGTTGGCCGCCGCGGGCTATCTCGGCGGCCGGCTCGTCTTCCGCGACGGAGTGCGGGTCGCGGACGAAGCGACCCAGGCCGACGCATTCGAGCACCGTCCCCGACTCGACCGGCACCCATAGACCCGATCCGTCCACCCCTGCCTAGGAGATGACATGGGTATCGCAGCTCTCGTGACCTGGCTACTGACGGCCGCAGGCGGCTTCTACCTACTCGCGACCTGGATCGCCAAAGGCGGTGTGCGGCAACCACGGACGAGCCATTTCCCGCCCGCCGTGATCTTCGGGCACTTCCTTCTTGCCGTGATCGGGTTGGTCGTCTGGATCGTGTATCTCGTCGTCGACGAGGACGCCCTCGCGTGGACAGCCTTCGTGCTGCTGCTCCCGGTTGCGCTCCTCGGTTTCACGATGCTGATCCGCTGGATCCCCGTCTACCGCGCGGCCGGGGCGAGCGCGGGGAACGGCGGGGCTTCGGCGCCGGGCTCGGCCCCGAACGGCGCGCCGGAGACACACTTCCCGGTGGCCGCCGTCGCCGGCCACGGGACCTTCGCTGTCGTCACCGTCGTCCTGGTGCTGCTGACGGCCCTCGGCGTGGGCTGACGCCGCGCCGTCAGCTCGGCGCCGTACGCCCCCACGGCCGCAGGCGCTCCAGCTGCGCCGCCACCGACAGGATCAGCGCCTCCCCGCCGGGCGGGGCCGCGATCTGCACGCCAAGCGGGGTGCCCGACTCGGGATGGATCCCCACCGGCACGCTCGCCGCGGGCCAGCCGACCAGGTTCCACAGCGACGGGAACGGGGCATAGCGGATGTTGGCCGCGAGGTTGGACAGCCAGGTCTTCTCGCTCCAGCGCAGCGCCTCGATCGGGGACCGGGCAAGCGTCGGGGTGATCACCACGTCGGAGTCGGCGAAGACCCGGCGCAACGCGGTGTCCACCTTCCGCACCTGCGCGGGGTCGACGAATCGGGTCAGCACGCGTCCGACGGCGACGTGCCTGCGGGTCCGCGGCTGCAGCAACGCCGGATCGAGTCCGGCCGCGTCGGTCGCGGCGCCCCCCATCCAGCGCGCCAAGATCACCAGCGGGTTCACCGGATAGGGCAGCCGGGCCGTCGCGAGGTGGTGGCCTGCCCCGCCCAGCACCGCGGCCGCGCTCTCCGCGCCCGCCCGCCAGTACGGATCGACCCGCACCAGCGGCAGCGGCGAACCGGTTGCCACCGCGATCCGCAGCGGACCGGGCTCGGCAACGGTCGCCAACTCAGGGCGGTCCGCCATCACCGACAGCATGAGCGCGGTGTCCTCGACCGTCGTGGCCAGCGGGCCGTTCTCCGCCATCCCGAACCAGGAGTCGACCCCCAATTCGGCTGGCACCACGCCGAGGCCGGGCTTGATGCCGACCAGCCCGCAGCAGGCGGCGGGGATCCGGATCGAGCCCATCCCGTCCGCCCCGTGCGCCGCGGGAACCATGCCTGCCGCGACCGCGGCCGCCGAACCGCCGGAGGAACCGCCGGTCGTCCGGCCGGGGTTCCACGGGTTCCTGGTGACGGTGTCCGGGGTGTCGGTGCTCCCCCACAGGCACAGCTCCGGCACCGATGTGAGACCGACAACGACCGCGCCGGCCGCACGTAGGCGCGCGACCACCGGATGGTCCGCGGGCGAGGGCTCGCGGGAACTCGCCCTCGAGCCGTTGCCCAGGGGATGCCCCGCCACCGGGACGTTGTCCTTGACCGCGATCGGGACACCCGCAAGCGGCAGCGCGGCGAGGTCGGAGCGCTCTCCGACCGCGTCGGCCTCGGCCAGGGCCTGCTCGGCGCGGACCGTGACGAACGCGCCCAGCCCCGGATCCCGCTCGGCGATCCGGGCCAGGGCCGCATGAACGGCGTCGCGGGGGGTCAGCGCGCCGGAGCGCACCTGCGCGGCAATGGCAGCAGCGGTCAGATCCGTGGACATGCCACGAGTATGGCCTGTCAGCCGCCGTAGACCGTGGGTTCGAGCGTTCCGATGTACGGCAGGTCGCGGTACCGCTCGGCGTAGTCGAGGCCGTAGCCGACGACGAACTCGTCGGGGATGTCGAAGCCGACGTTCGCGACCTCCACGTCCACCTTGATGGCGTCCGGCTTGCGGAGCAGGGTGACCACCTCGAGCGAGGCGGGGTTGCGGGTGCGCAGGTTGCGCATCAGCCAGGAAAGCGTGAGACCGGAGTCGATGATGTCCTCGACGATCAGCACGTGCCGTCCCGCGATGTCCTTGTCCAGGTCCTTGAGGATCCGGACGACACCGGAGGAGGAGGTCGACGAGCCGTAGGAGCTCACCGCCATGAACTCCATCTGGGTCGGGATCGGCAGGGCCCGCGCCAGGTCGGTCATGAAGAAGACCGCGCCCTTGAGGACGCCGACCAGCAGCAGGTCGCCCTCGGGTGCGCCGACCGGATAGCGCTCGGCGATGATCCCGGCCAATTCGGCGATCTTGTCCTGGATCTGTTCCTCGGAAATCAACACCGATGCGATGTCGCCTTCGTACACGGCGCGAATCCCTTCATTTCGACTGACCTGGTCATGGACGGAACTGTTCATTCACCGGTCCGGGCCGATCGCTGTCAGCCCGAGCGTTAGCCTGCCATGCCGCCGCGACAGCACCAACCTGGCTCCCGGGCGACCCCCGCCGATCGCGACGCCGCCCTGCCCGCGCCACCGCCCGATCAGGTCGTCCGCGGCCCGCAGCTGCCGGTCGGTCAGGTCCCTGGCGCCGTTCCCGAGCAGCCACAGACGCAGCACCCTGCGCCGCACCGCCGGGTGGATGTCGACCAGCTCGGCCACGTCGAGCCCGCCCACCGCATCGGCGGTGTCGACCCCGCCCGACCCGGCGTCGGCGAGCACCCGGACCGCGATCGCATCGAGCACCTCGCCGTCCTCGCGCAGCTGGTCGGCGGTGCGGGCCAGCGCCTGCGCCACACCGCCGCCGAGGATCTGTTCGAGCAGCGGCAGCGCCTCCGAGCGCAACCGCACCCGGGTGAACTCGGGACTGCGGTTGTGCGGATCCCGGTACGGGTCGAGCTCGAGCTCCTCGCAGGCCTTGGCCGTGACGCCGCGGCGCACCATGAGCAGCGGCCGACCCCATGGCGCGTCGAAGTCGCGCATGCCGGCGAGCGAGCGCGGTCCCGAGCCTCGGGCCAGCCCGAGCAGGACCGTCTCCGCCTGATCGTCGAGGGTGTGCCCGAGCAGGACCGGCCGGTCTGCCCGTGCGGCGCCGAGCGCCTCGTACCTGGCGCGGCGGGCGGCGGCCTCCAGCCCGCCGTCGCGGTCGACGCTCACCGTCAGCACCCGCGCCGATGCACAGCCGAGTGCCAGGGCGCGGGCGGCGGCCTGCTCGGCCACCGCCGCCGAGCCCTCCTGCAGCCGGTGGTCGACCACGAGGGCATGCACCGGCCCGGCCTCGGCGACCGCGGCAGCGGTCAGCGCCAGCGAGTCGGCCCCACCGGACAGGGCCACCGCGACACCCGTGCCGGCACCGTGCGCGGCGACCCAGCGCCGGACGGCGTGCCGCACCTCCAGCAACGCCGGTCCCTCGGGCAACGGCGGCCGGCTCATGCCAGGACCCGGGCGATCCAGCTCTCGGGGTCGTCGATCTCGGCGAGCAGCGGCAGGGTGTCGGGTCCGGTCCAGATCGCATTGAACTCGGCCATCCCGACCCGGCCGACGACGGCGTCGACGAAGGCCTTGCCCCGCACGTACTGGGCCATCTTGGCGTCCATCCCGAGCAGCGCGCGGACCAGTCGTTGCAGCGGGTTCACCTGCCGGGCGCGGCGGCGGTCGAACGCCCGCCGGATCGCCACCACCGACGGGACGACTGCGGGCCCGACCGCATCCATCACGTGGTCTGCGTGCCCCTCCAGCAGCGTGCCGAGCATCAGCAACCGGTCGAGGGCGGCCCGCTGCGACTCCGCCTGGGTGGCGCGCAGCAGCCCGAGCACCCCGCGGTCCTCGGGCGCGGCATCGTCGCCCCTGCGCTGGCGGAGCACCGTGGTGAGCCTGCCGAGCAACTCGGCGACGGACTCGTCGCCGCCCTCGCCGATCGCACCGACGTTGTCCCGCATGTATCCGGCCAGCCAGGGCGAGGAGGAGAACTGGACCCGATGGGTGACCTCGTGCAGGCACACCCACATCCGGAAGTCGCTCGGCACCACCTTCAACGCCCGCTCGACGCTGACCACGTTGGGCGCCACCAGCAGCAGCGTGCCGTGCTCGCCGGTGAAGGGGTCGTACTGGCCGAGGATCGCCGAGGACAGGAACGCGAGCATCGCACCCGCCTGCAACCCGGCTGGCACACCGCCGAGCAGGCCGCGGTCGGTGACCGCGTCGTCCCCGGTGAGGTTGGCCATCGATCGGGCCGCGGCGCGGACCCAGCCGGCCCGGTCCACGACCTGCGCCTCCGGGACGGGCAGCCCGTCGGCCAGCCCGGTGACGTCCCTGACCGGTCCCTCCGCACGGATCGAGGCCGCGGACAGCTCCGCGACCGCCGCTTCCGCGGAGTATCTGGTGGTACTCGGGCCGGGCTTGGTCAGCCGCACCCCGGTTCGGGAAGCCAGGTCCCAGTCGACGACGCCGGCGAATCCGCCGGATCGTGGAGAGTTCGCCGCCTCGCGGCTCACAGGCACCCGCAGGATCGCAGGGCAGACGCGATGGCGTCGAGAGCGGGGCGACTGACCTCCGGCGGTCGGTCATTGGACATCAGCGCGAAGGTCAGTACCCGGTTGTCGACGTCGGTGACGTAGCCGACGAGCGCGCTCGCGTTGGACAGCGTCCCGGTCTTGGCCCTGACCCATCCGGCGCCGCGTCGATCGCCCGAGGCGTAGCGGTCGGACAGTGTCCCGGTGGCCCCGGCCACCGGCAGGTAGTCCAGCATCGGCCGCAGCCGCTGGTCGGCGTCGCCCGCGGCGTCGGTGAGCGCCTGGTCCAGCAGCCGCGCCGGGATGCGGTTGTCCACGGAGAGCCCGCTGGCGTCGTGCAGCGTCATCCCGTTGGTGTCGATGCCCGCGGAGTCGAGGGTCTGGCCGATCGCGGTGACCGCGCCCGCGAACGAGGGTTCTGTCCCGACCGCGATGGCGATCTCCCTGCCGATGGCCTCGGCGAGCACGTTGTCCGAGTGGCCCATCATCTGGCCGAGTCGGTCACGCAGGGCGGCGGATTCGACGGACGCCAGCGGCGCCGCGCCCGGCGGCGCGATCCCGGGGGTGACCTTGGCGGGGTCGACGCCGAGTGCGGCGGCCAGCGCGCGGCCCGTGTCCAGGGACGCGGTCGCGGTGCGGGGCGACTCGTCCTCGAGCGGGTTGAGTCGCCCTCCGTCGAGCATCAGCGACTCGATGGGCGCGATGTAGCCGGCTCCGATGTCCGCGGGGAACCAGCCCTGCGCCATGGTCGGCCCGGCGTAGGCGCTCGTGTCCACCACGATGCTGTCCACCGGGGCCCCGGCGCCCCGGATCTGGGCGGCCAGATCCTCCACGCGCGGCGCGCCCGGGTAGAAGCCGGGCTGGCCCGCCGGCTGCGCGGTGAGGGTGGGATCGCCGCCACCGATCAACACGATCTGGCCGGGCACGGCGCCCTGCACCACCCTGGTGGCCACCCGGTGCTCCGGGGGCAGCGCGAGCAACGCCGCCGTCGCGGTGGCGATCTTGGTCGTCGACGCCGGGGTCATCGGAACCTCGGGACGCTGGCTCCAGAGCACGGTGCCGGTCGCCGCGTCGGACACGGCGCCGGTGAAGTTGCCGAGACCGGGGTCGGCCAACGCGGCACCGAGAGCGGCGGCGAGGGCGGCGGGATCTGGGACCGGGGCATCCGTCGGCACCGGCGCGACCTTGGGGTCGGGCAGGATCGGCGGCGGCTCCGGCATGGTGGTGGTCGCCGCGTCGGCGGAGGAGTCGCCGTCGAATCGCTGGCCGGCGAACACCGCCGCGCCCGCGCCAACGACGAGGACCAGCCCCGCGGACAGGAGGAGCCGGACCCGCTTGCGCCGTCGCGCCGCCAAGGACCCCAGCTTCCGGTCCTTGGATCCGAGCTTTGCCAACACCCCTCCGTTTGTTTTCCGGCCCGCCGCTGCGCCGCAGGTCCGTCTATTGCCTCCACATTATCCCGGACGGGCTACCCTGACCCCGCACCATCCACCGAGACAAAGCGAGGAAGAGGCGTGGAGTTCGACGTCACCATCGAGATCCCCAAGGGTCAGCGCAACAAGTACGAGGTCGATCACGAGACCGGCCGCGTCAAGCTGGACCGCTACCTCTACACCTCCTTCGGCTACCCCGCCGACTACGGCTACATCGAGAACACCCTCGGCGAGGACGGCGACCCGCTCGACGCGATGGTGCTGCTGCCCGAGTCGGTCTTCCCCGGCGTGATCGTCGAGGCCCGCCCCGTCGGCATGTTCAAGATGGTCGACGAGGCCGGCGGCGACGACAAGGTGCTGTGCGTGCCCGCCGGCGACCCGCGCTGGGATCACATCCAGGATCTCGCCGACGTCTCGCAGTTCGAGCTGGACGCGATCAAGCACTTCTTCGTGCACTACAAGGACCTCGAGCCGAACAAGCACGTCACCGGCGCCGACTGGGTCGGCCGCGCGGAGGCCGAAAAGGTCATCACCGAGGCCGTCGAGCGGCTGAAGGCCAACGGCGGCCACTGAGCTGAGGGTCCTCTGGACCACTGAATCACCGAAAGTGTGGGATCCCACCCGGTTTCCGGGCGGGATCCCACACTTTTCTCGTCGTAGGCCTTCACTAGGATTCCCGAGGTGAACGGATACGACGATCTCGACCACCTCGACACCTCGGCGCTGCCGCCCCGCCAGCAGCGGATTCTGGCCGTCATCCGGGACTTCGTGGTCGAGAAGGGGTATTCGCCCAGCACCCGGCAGATCGGGGACGCGGTGGGCCTGCGGTCCCCATCGACGGTGTCGAAGCACCTGAAGAGCCTGGAGGAGAACGGCTTTCTGCGGCGCGGCGACTCGGTGTCGCGGCCGATCGACGTGCGCCTGTTCCTCCGGGGATCGACGACGCGGGAATCGGCGAAGGACTCGGTGCAGGTGCCCGTGGTCGGTGACATCGCGGCAGGCACCCCGATCCTCGCCGAGCAGCACGCCGACGACATGCTGACCGTGCCGCGCGAACTGGTCGGATCCGGCACGGTGTTCGGCCTGCGCGTGCGCGGCGATTCGATGGTCGACGCCGCGATCCTCGACGGCGACATCGTGATGGTTCGGCAACAGCACGAGGCACATTCGGGCCAGATCGTCGCCGCGATGATCGACGGCGAGGCCACCGTCAAGGTGTACCGGCGCCGGAACGGGCACACCTATCTCGAACCGCGTAACCCTGCCTACCAGGTCCTCGACGGCGACGAAGCCGTGGTGCTGGGCAAGGTCGTCTCGGTGATGCGCCGAGTCTGAACGACGCACTTCAGTGGTCTCGCCCGGCAGCCGGGCGAGACCACTCATGCACGTTTCGGCCTATTCCTCGCCGTCGCCGTTCTCCTTGCGGGCGGCCGCCGAGGCCGCCAGTCCCCCTGCCGTGCGCAGCGGGACCTCCTTCCAGAAGAAGACCAGCACCAGTCCGACCAACGCCACGCCGGTCACGGACAGGAACACCGTCGACATCGACTCGGAGAACCCGACCTTGAACGGCTGGGCCAGCACCGGGCTGAGCTGCTGGATGATCGAGCTGTCCTCGAGGACCCGACCGGCCGAGGTGACGTCCTGGCTCGCCAACCCGGTCGACAGCGCGACATCGGCAGGGTTGGCGCTGTGCAGCCCGTCCACGACCGCCTGCTGGAAGGCCGGATCCTTGGCGGCCGAACGCAGCTCGTCGCTGATGTTGGGGGTCAGCTGCGTGAACAGGATCGACAGGAACACCGCGACGCCGAGGGTGCCGCCGATCTGGCGGAAGAAGGTCGCGGCCGCCGTCGACACCCCCATGTCCTGCGGGGGCAGCGCGTTCTGGATCGCCAACGTCAACGGCTGCATCAGGTTGCCCAGACCGAAGCCGGTGATCGCCATGAAGACCATGACCAGCGGCAGCGGCGAATCCGCGTGCACGAAGTGCAGCAGGAACATACCGAGGGTGAGCAGCGAGGCGCCGATCAGCGGGTAGGCCCGGTAGTGCCCCGTCTTGGAGATCCGCTGACCCGAGATGATCGAGCCCGCCATGAGTCCGAGCACCATCGGCAGCATCTGCATGCCCGCCAACGTGGGGCTCGACCCGCGGACCACCTGCAGGTACTGCGGCAGCAACGTGATGCCACCGAACATCGCGGCCCCGACGACGATCGAGATGACCACGCCCATCGCGAAGGTGGAGTTGCGGAACATCCGCAGCGGGATCAGTGCGGCGTCGCGCATCCCGCGTTCCACGAAGATGAACCCGAGCACGCCGAGCACGCCGATGACGTAGCAGGCGATCGAAAGGTTACTGCCCCAGCCCCATTCGCGTCCCTGCTCGGCGACCACCAGCAGCGGGACGATGCCGATCGCGAGGACGAGCGCGCCCCACCAGTCGATCCGCACCCCGGGACGGCGGACCTTCGGCAGGTGCAGCACCTTCGAGACGACCGCCAGCGCGAACACGCCGATCGGGACGTTGACCAGGAAAACCCAACGCCAGCCGTCGATTCCGAGGATGGTCTCCTGGCCGGCCAGCAGGCCGCCGAGCACCGGCCCCAGCACGCTGGACGTGCCGAAGACCGCGAGGAAGTAACCCTGATACTTGGCGCGTTCGCGCGGACCGACGATGTCGCCGAGGATGGCGAGCGCCAACGACATCAACCCGCCCGCGCCGAGGCCCTGGAAGGCGCGGAACGCGGCCAGCGCGTACATCGACTGGGCGAGGGTGCACAGCAGCGAGCCGAGCACGAAGATGACGATCGCGGCCATGAAGAACGGCTTTCGGCCGTACATGTCGGACAACTTGCCGTACAGCGGGGTGGAGAGCGTGGCGGTGATCAGGTATGCGGTGGTCACCCAGGCCTGCAGCGCGTAACCCTGCAGGTCGTCGGCGATCGTCCGGATCGCCGTCGAGACGATGGTCTGGTCGAGCGAGGCCAGGAACATGCCAAGCATCAGTCCGCTCAGGATGACCAGGATCTCGCGATGGCTGAACTCCCCGGCGGCAGGTGCGGGGGCGGGGGCGGTGTGTTCGGGCGATTTGGTCATCGGACACCCCGCTCCGCATCAGAGTCGCTCCGCAGGCTCCGCTCGGCGACACTCTCGCTCCGCAGGCTCCGCTCGGGCGAGAACAGCGGGCGCATCCGCTCGTAGTCCGTCACGAACCGGTCCATCAGGCGCGCGAAGTCCTGCAGGTCCTCGATGGACCATTCGTCGAGCATCATCCCGAGCCGCTCGTTGCGCAGGGCGCGGATCCGGCCCGCGGCGGCCCGTCCTGACTCGGTGACGGCGAGCACGCTGGCCCTGCCGTCTGTGGGGTCGGCCTGGCGCTGCACGTGCCCGCGTTCGACGAGCTGCGCCACCTGGCGACTGACGGTCGACGGGTCGGTGTACATCGATTCCGCGAGCGCGCCCGACCGCATCGGGCCGTCCTTGAGCAGGCGGAACAGGCAGCCATAGGCCGCCGGGTCGATCCCGTCGGTGGACTTCGCGTGGGCGATGGTCCGCTCCCGCACCCGCTGCAGCCGAACCAGGAAATTGCCGATCTCGTCGGCGTATGGCTCGATCTCGTCTCGCATCCCGCGCCCCAATGCTTGCGTCACTCAACTAGTTTCTGGCCGCAAGTATGTGACGGGGCCACGCCGTTGGGCAAGCGACAAATGACGAGAACCCCCGTCCGGTTCGGCCGGACGAGGGTTCCCACAAACGGAGGGGAGGGAGGTCAGCGACCCTGGAAGTCCGGGGTGCGCTTCTGGAACACCGCGGCCATGGCCTCGCCGATGTCCTCGGAGGCGAGGAATGCCGCATTCCAGGCCGCCACGTACCGCAGGCTGTCGTCCACGCCCGCCGAACGGCGGTGATCGAGCACGTCCTTGATGCCGTGCACCACCAGCGGCGGGTTCGCGGCGATCTCGGCGGCGGTGACGTGTGCGGCCGCCAGGACAGCGTCGGCATCGGCGAACACGTCGTTGACCAGGCCGATCTTCTCGGCCCGCGCCGCGTCGATGTCCTTGCCGGTGAGCGCGAGCTCACGCAGGTGGCCGTCGCCGATGATCGCGGGCAGCCGGGCGAGGGTGCCCATGTCCGCGACGATCGCGACCTTCACCTCGCGGATGCTGAACTTCGCGTCCGCGCTCGCGTAACGGATGTCGGCCGCGGTGACGAGGTCGACGGCGCCACCGATGCACCAGCCCTGGATGGCCGCGACGACCGGCTTGCGGCAGTCGGCCACGGCGTTGATCGAGCGCTGCATCTGCTTGATGTCCTCGTGGAAGGCGGTCCGCGGTGCGGCCTGTGCCTTGTCGCCGAGGACCGGCGCCATCATCGGGGCCATCGCCGCGAGGTCGAGGCCGAAGGAGAAGTGCTTGCCGGCTCCGGCGAGGACCACGGCCCGCACCTCGGGGTCGGCGTCCAGCTCGGCGAAGATCAGCGGCAGCTCGCGCCAGAAATCGGGACCCTGCGCGTTGCCCTTGCCGGGCCCGATGAGGGTCACCTGCGCGACGCGGTCCTTGCGCTCGACGGTGAAGGCATTCCAGGTCTGCTCGGTCATTACTCAAGAGTAACAATCCCCGGCGGCGCACGTTAAGGCTGCGCAAACTCCACCCGCGGGGTCTTTTCCGGGGTCAGACTGAAGCGCAGAATCGGCTTTCAGGAGCCGGGCGAGATCGGAGATGCCATGTTGATGCATCAGGGGATCGGACTCGACAGGTTCAACGCGCTGTCCGAGCGGGGCGCGGTGCACGCGCTGTTCGAGTGCTGCTGCTCGGCGACCTGGGCCAGGCATGTCGCGGAGGGCAGGCCGTACGGATCGCACCGCGAGCTGCTCACCGCGGCGGACTCCGAGCTGTTCGAGCTGTCCGAGGCGGACATCGACCGGGCGCTGGAGTGTCACCCCGGCATCGGCCGCCGGGCCCAGACCACGGCCTCGAGCCAGGAGCAGTGCGCGGTCTGGGCGCCCGACGAGGCCACCATGTCCGCGGTACTGGAGGCGACGGCGCGCTACGAGGAGAAATTCGGCCACGTCTACCTGTGGTGTGCCGCCGGTCGCGAGGCGACGGACCTGCTCGACGACCTGGCCCACCGGCTGGACAACTCCCCCGACGCCGAGCAGAAGACCATGCTCGGTGAGCTCGCGAAGATCAACCGGAGCCGGATCGAGCGGATGCTCGGTCCGGAGGGCGGCTACCTCGACTACTGACGCGCGGGCACCGCGCTCAGCCCGACCCTCGTCGCGAACACGGCCGCCGCCGTCCGATTCGGCGAGCCGGTCTTTCGCAGGATGTTCTCGACGTGGGTCGCCACGGTGGCGGCGCCGACGCCGAGGGCGGCGGCGATCTGGGCATTCGATCGCCCGCCCGAGACGAGTACCAGCACCTCCAGCTCGCGAAGGGTCAACTCGGCGGGGGCCTCGACGCCGCGGTACCGGACCAGGGTGCCCGCCCGGACCGACTCCAGGCGCACCCGGAACACCTCCCCGTCGACGATCAGGATCCGGAACTCCGCGCCGGCCGCGCACTGATCCCGCCACGGCTCCCCCGCGCCGAGCAGACGCGGCGAGGCGCCCGCGGTGACCGGCCACGGCCGACCCGCGGCGTCCACCACGAAGGCCTCCTCGCCGGGCTCGACGCGAACCCGGCCGCCCTCTGCGCTTGCCAGCGGATCGATGGACTCCGCCAGCGTCTCCGCCAGCAGGGAGACCAGCGCGAGCGACTGGTCGTCCACGCCGTCCTCCGCGTAGGTGCTCAGGTTCAGCATCCCCACGTACCGCCCGTCCGGGGAGAACAGGCAATGGCTGAGCCCGTCCCGGTATCCGTGCACCCCGATGACATCGTCGAAGATCGCCCCATGCCTGCGGCCGGGCTCGATGTCGTGCAGCCGCAGCGGGATCCGGTGCTGCTGCAGATCGGCGAACAGGGGCAGATCCTGCATCCGCTGGTTCAGTGTCCTGGCCGCCTTCGGCGAATAGCCGAAGCTGGCCGACGTCAGGTGCTGCCGCCGCATCGGGTCCCAACGGGAGAGCGCCGCGTGATCGTGCGGGACCGCGGCGCGCAATGCGAACAGCAACCGGCCCGCCTCCGGAGCCCGCGCGCCCGCGCCGACCTCCGCGCGCAGACGCACGGCGGCTCCCAGACGCTCACGCGCGGACGACGCACTCATGGCAGGAGTATGCCCCGCCCCCGGCCGCGCCCACCGCGATTCACGCCTCCGCAAAACGACGGAGGCCGAGAACGCCGGCACGCCATACCGTCCGCGGAACCCACACCACCACGAGGAGGACCGTATGGACATCGGTGAATACGCGGCACAGGACGCGACGGGCCTTGCGGCCCTGATCCGCGACCGGCAGGTCAGCGCGGCAGAGGTCGCGGCGGCCGCAGGACAGGCGCTCGACAAGATCGATCCGCAGTTGTCCGCGATCGCCGGCGAGCGGTACGAGGCCCCGCTCGGCTTCGACGAGACGGGGGTCTTCGCGGGAGTTCCGTTCGCGATCAAGGACCTCATCGTGCATGCGGCGGGCGTCCCGGCCCGCAGCGGCAGCAGGTTGTTCGGCCCGGGTGTCGTCTATCCGTACGACACCCACTTGATGGCCCGCTTCCGCCGGGCCGGCCTGGCCACGATGGCGACGACCACCTCGCCCGAGTTCGGCTTCAACGCCACCACGGAGGCGCTGGCCTACGGCGGGCCGACCCGCAATCCGTGGGATCTCACCCGTAGCGCGGGCGGCTCCAGCGGAGGTTCGGCCGCGCTGGTCGCCGCGGGCGCACTGCCGATGGCGCACGCCAACGACGGCGGCGGGTCGATCCGGATCCCGGCAGCGGCCTGCGGGGCCGTCGGCCTCAAACCGAGCCGGGGTCGGATCACCGCGGGGCCGGACTTCGCCGATCCACTCATGGGTCTCGGCGTCGAGTTCGCGATCACCAGGAGCGTGCGCGACTGCGCAGCGCTGTTCGACGCCGTGCACGGCTCCGAGCCGGGCGACCGCTACCTCTTCCCCGCACCGGAACGGCCCTTCGCCGAGCTGGCGCGGACCGGATCTCGGCGGCTCCGGATCGCCTTCACCACGAGCCCCGCCGACCCGGACCGCGCGGTGGACCCGGAGAGTGTGGCCGCGGTCCAGATGGTCGCGCAGCAGTTGTCGGAGCTGGGCCACGAGGTGCACGAGGCCGCGCCGTCGATCGACTCCGTGGCGTTCGACCGCGCAAACCTCGACGCCTGGTGCAGCTTCCTCGGCGATGCCGTGACGGGTGCCGCGGCTCAGCTGGGCCTGACCCCCGGACGGGAACACCTCGAGGCGACCACCCTCGCGTGCGTGGAGCATGGAAAGGCGCTGTCCGCCTTCGACATCTACGCCGCCGAGCGGGTGTTCAACACCGTGACGCGAGAGGTCGCACGGTTCCTCACCGGGTTCGATGTTCTGCTGACGCCCACGACGAGCCGACCGACCATCCCGCTCGGCCGCCTCGACGCCGACGACCCCGCGCTGGACGCACGCGGCTGGTACGACCGGATCTTCGAGTACGCCTCGTTCACGGCGCTGTTCAACGCGACCGGGCACCCCGCCATCTCGCTCCCGCTCGCCCAGTCGACGCAGGGCTGGCCGATCGGCATGCAGTTCGTCGGCCGGTACGGCGACGAGGGGACGCTGCTGGCGCTGGCGGGCGACCTCGAGCGGGCGATGCCCTGGGCCGGCCGGCGCCCGCCGGTATCGGTGTACTGACCGCCCCACCGCGGTTGAGTGACCCCGTGAGGGGCAGGCTCAACCGCGGGTGGCGCTCGCGATCGCCCCGGCGAACAGCTCGGACACGGCCGTCTGAACAGCGCGCCGGTCGACCTGCTCGGGGTCGACCGCGTGCTCGAGCATCAGCCCGGAGATCAGCGCCATCAGCGTGATCGCGGTGTTGCGGGCGTCGAGGCGCCGCCCGACGCCCCAATCCGATGCCCGCTCGGCGATGAGTTCCTCGAGCTGGCCGCGCAGGTGCCGCCGCTCGCGCAGGTAGGCCTGCGCGATCTTCGGGTCCCTTGCGGCCTGCAGGCCGAACTCGAGCACGAGCAACGCCCAGCCGGGGTCGGAGACCAGCCAGGAGCTGATCGTCTCGCCGCCCCGCCCCGCGGCGGCGGTCGGACTGAGCCCCGCGATCTCGGCGAGCACCCGCCCGGCCAGCTCGAGGGACCGTTGCGCGAACAGCTCCGCGAACAGGTCCTGCTTGGACTCGAAGTTCGAGTACACCGCGCCCTTGGTGAACCCCGCCCTGCGGGCGATGTCCGCCAGCGTGGCCGCGGCGAAGCCGTTCTCGACGAACTCCTCGGCGGCCGCGTCGATCAGCCGTTGGCGCACCACGTCGCGTCCCGGCCGGGCGAGCGGGCCCGGCGGTGACGCAGCTCTCCCTTGACCTACCTCGTTCACGATACCTACGGTATTCAATACCGAGAGTATCGGCAAGGACGCGCCGCGAGAGCAAGGAAGCCATGACGACCACCACCACCACCGAACCGCACCGGTCCACCAGCCCGACCGACCGTTACAGCCCGCGGCAGATCATGGTCGCGGTGGTCCTTGGCGTGCTGCTGCTGCAGCTCGGCTTCATCACCAGCTACGTGGCCGCGTTCCACCAGCCGACCCCGCGCGACATCCCGATCGCGGTGGTCACCGAGTCCGGACTGCCCGACGGCATCGGCCAGCAGGTCACCGACGAGCTCAACGGCATCGACGGCCACCCGGTCGAGGCGCGCACGGCGGCGAACACCTACGAGGCGCGCTCGCTGATCCGGGACCGCGAGATCATGGGCGCCTACGTCATCAGCCCCGCCGGCACCGACACCCTCATTACCGCCAACGCCGCGGGCAGCTCGGCCGCGACCGCGCTCGAGGGCATCTTCACCGAGGTCGACACCGTCAAGCACCGCACGTTCGTCGTCCGCGACGAGGTGCCGGTCGCGGTGCACGACAACCGCGGCCTGTCCGGCTTCTACCTCTCGCTCGGCTGGGTGGTGGGCGGCTACCTGCTCGCCGCCGCCATCGGACTGCTCATCGGTGCACCGAGCACCCTGCGCGAGGCGGGCAAGCACATCGCGATCATGGCCGGATACGCCGCGGTCTCGGGATTCCTCGGCGCGCTCATCACCACGCACCTGCTCGGCACCTTCACCGGCCACCTGCTGCCGCTCTCACTCCTGGGCGCGGGGGTGGTCTTCGCGACGGGCATCTTCACCATGGGGCTACGGGCGGCCGTCGGGATCCTGGCAGTGCCGCTGGCGATCCTGATCTTCGTCGTGCTCGGGAACCCGAGCGCAGGAGGCGCTTTCGGTTCCAATGTGCTGCCGGGCTTCTACGCCGCCATCGGGCGCTGGATCACCCCGGGGGCAGGCACCGAGGGGGTGCGGTCGATCGTCTACTTCCAGGGCACCGGAGTCGGCCAGCCGATCGTCACGCTCGCCATCTACACCGTGGTGGGGGTCGCACTGATGCTCGGCTTCGCCGCCAGAACCAGCAGGCGCGCACCCGCAACGGCGTGAGTGCCGCGACACGTCGGCCCGGATGCCGTGCGCGGCCGCCGCGCCGGTCCTACTGTGGGGCATGGCCAGGCTCCTGCACCCGAACGCCGCCCACGTCGCGCGCGTCCTGATCTCCCGTGGCCATCACGGCGTGGTGGTCACCCAGGACGAGTCGACCCACACCGCGGAGGCGGCCGCCGCCGCGCTGGGGGTCGACGTCGGCGCGATCACGAAGTCGCTGGTGTTCCTGCTCGACGACGACCCCATCCTGCTGCTGGTCTCCGGCGCGCACAGGGTCGACATCGAGCACACCGGCAAGCGACTCGAGGGCACCCTGACCCGGGCACCCGCCGACACGGTCCGGGAGGTGACGGGCCAGCCGATCGGCGGCGTCGCCCCGGTGGGGCACCCGACGAACCTGCCCACCTACGTGGACGCGGCGCTCGCGCAGTACCCCGAGCTGTGGGCGGCGGCCGGCCATCCCGCGACCGTGTTCCGCACCACCTTCTCCGAGTTGCTCCGCATCACGGCCGGGCTGGCCATCGACGTCGACTGACCCGGGTCTTATAGTGGGCGAAACAGATCCCTGGAGGCGAAGTGACTGACGGAGTGTGGAGCCGCCGACACGTCGACCTGTGCCGCACCTCCGCGAGCCGGTGTCCGCGCTGATCCGACTCGTCGGCACGCACCCCTAGTGCGTGCTTCTCACGCAGCCGAAGATCCGGAGAATCCGTTGTCACAGCCACTCGAGAACCTGCCCAACGCGGCCACCCCCGAGGACCCGATCGGCATCACCGCCGACCAGTATCGGGCGGCGATGCGCCGTTACCCGGCGGGCGTCACCATCGTCACGCTCGACGCCGGGGCGGGCCCGGTCGGCTTCACCGCCACCTCCTTCGCATCGATCTCGCTGGACCCGCCGCTGGTCTCGTTCAACATCGCGCACAACTCCTCGAGCATCAAGGCGCTGCACGCAGCGGACTCGCTGGTGATCCACCTGCTCGGCGAACACCAGCAGCACCTCGCCCAGCGCTTCTCGCGCAGCGCCGACCAGCGCTTCGCCGACGAATCGCTGTGGAAGCGCCTCGAAACCGGCGAGCCGGTGCTGCACGGCACACCGATCTGGTTGCGCACCACCGTCCACCAGCTCATCCCGATCGGCGACCACACGCTGGTGATCGGGCTGGTCACGCGCGTGCACGACGAGGACGACGCGGAGGCGGCAGCGGCTCCCCTGCTGTACCACGACGGCCGGTACTTCCGTCCGACCCCGCTCGGCGAATGATCCCGGCGGCGAACACCACCATGCCCACCTCCACCGTCATCTCCCCCGTTCGGAGTGAGTGTCGCAGCTGTCGTTGACCACGACCGGCGCACACCAACACACTCGAAATTGGGAGTTACCCATGGTTGATTCCGCACTGGGACAGCGGGATTCGAATCCCGACCTGATCCTCACCCTGCAGTTCAGCAATACCGGATCCACCGACCGGCAGCAGCTGGTCGCCCTCGCCAACGCACTCCGCGCGACCGCGCAGGAGCTCCTCCCCGGCGTCAGCACCCGGGCCCGGATGGACACCGCGCCTGCGCCTGCCGCCGCTCTCCCGAAGCCGACGGCCATCGACGCTCCGCTGGTCATCGACCTCCCGGCCCGGCAGGTGTTCACCCGCGGCGAGCCGGTCTCGTTGAGCCACACCGAGTTCGAGATCTTGTCCCACCTGGCCCGGCGGCCGCGGGTGGTGGTCTCCAGGCGTCGGCTGCTCGAGCTGAGCGGCACCCTCGGCGAGCGGGAACGGGCGGGGCGCAGCGTGGACGTCCACGTCTCCCGGGTCCGGATGAAGCTCGGGCGCTACGGCTGGCTGGTGTCCACCGTCCGCGGCACCGGCTACCGCTTCGATCCCGACCCCCGGGTCCGCATCATCACCGAAACCGCGGCGGCCTGACCGACGAACGGCGGGAGCCATCGACCGGTGCGACCGGACGATGGCTCCCGCCGTCGGATACCCGCTATGACGCGAGAATGCTTCTGCCAGAGGTCAACCCGAACTGCCCGAGCACCTCGCCGAGCGCCGCCGACGGGCGGGTGACGCCGCGCTCGTGCAGCAGTGGCAGCACGTCGTCCACCACGCGGTCGAGCACTCGGGGCAGGACCAGCGGCAGCAGGGTCACCCCGTCGGCGACCCCCGCCGCGCGGATGTCGGCGATGAGCCCGGCCAGGCCCGATGCCGTCCCGACATAGGAGATCGAATCGGGCACCCGGACACCCCGGAGCCCACCGTCGAGCAGCGCCAGTTCCCTTCGCGCGGAACGTGAATCATCGCCGAGGAGCACCTCGACGTCGAGCAGCACGGTGACCGAGTCCGGGTCCCGGCCATCGGCCGCGGCGTCCGCCCGGATCCGGTCACGCTGTTGCTGCGCCCCGCGGAGGTCGTGCGCTCGGATGCGGACGACGGTGCCGGGAATCGCGGCGAGATCGAGCTGCGCGTCGGGGTCCGCGGGTGCGGTCAGGTCTACCCAGTAGTCGGTGAGCCCGAGCGGGATCCGGAAGTCGGTGTGCGCCGCGGACGCGGGGTGGTGACCGGCGCCGGACAATTCGACCGCGACGTGCAGCGGCCGGGTACGGAAAGACGAATCGATGGACATGGGTCTCCTCGAGAGATGCGTGCGAGCTGATGAGCTGGGGGCGAGCTCAGCCCAGACACATGCCCGACGCGGTACGGCAGAGATCCACATGCCGACGGCACCACCGGGCGTCAGTCGCCACAGTCGTCACGGGTGCCATGGCGCGAGTTTACCCGGCGAGGCCGATGGCGGGGCGGCGGCCGTCCACCAGTTCCCGCAGCGCCGCGACCAGCCGGTCCACATCGGTGGCGTGGCTGCCAAGGCCGAGGCTCGCCCGGACCGCGCCGTCCGGCCTGCCGAGCCGGGCCAGCAGCGGGTGCGCGCAGAACCGGCCGTCGCGGACCCCGATGCCGTGCCGGTCCGAGAGGTAGCTCGCCACCTCGCGGGGCGCGAATCCGTCGACGGCAAAGGTGACTATGCCGACCGAATCCGGCGAGTCGGACCAGATCCGGAGCAGCTCGACGCCGTCGATGCCGCGCAGCCCGTCGACGAGCCGAGCGCACAGGGCACGCTCGTGCAGCTCGGACGCCTCCTCGTCGAGGCCTGCCAATGCCGTGCAGGCCGCGGCCAGCGCCGCGACGCCGAGCACGTTGGGGGTGCCTGCCTCGTGCCGCTGCGGGGCCTGCGCCCAGTCGACGCCCTCCGCCGAGACGTCGCGGGTGGCGCCGCCGCCGACCAGGTACGGCTCGGCGGCATCCAGCCAGTCCCGCCTGCCGATGAGCGCGCCCGCCCCGAACGGCGCGTACAGCTTGTGACCCGAGAAGGCCAGGTAGTCGACGCCGAGCGCGGCGATGTCCACCCGCCGGTGCGGCAGCAACTGGGCGCCGTCGACGAGGATCCGCGCCCCGCAGGCGTGCGCGACCTCGGCGAGCCGGGCGATCGGCAGTACCTCGCCGGTCACGTTGGAGGCGCCGGTGACGGCGAGCAGCGCGGCAGGCTTGCTGCACAGTTCGGCGACGATCCGCTCCACCGTCTCGGCTACGGTGTCCGCGGACCGGACGACCCGCGCCCCGTTCTTCTTCCAGGGCAACAGATTTGCGTGGTGCTCGATGTCGAGGACGACGGTCTCACCGGGCACACAGCCGGCGAGCAGGTTCAGCGAGTCGGTGGTATTCCTGGTGAACACCACCACGTCGTCGGACCGGGCCCCGACGAACCCGGCGACCACGTCGCGGGCTCCCTCGTAGCTGGCGGTGGACACCTGCGAGGCATACCCGGCACCCCGGTGCACGCTGGCGTAGTACGGCAGCAACTCCTGCACCCGCGCGGTGACCTGAGCCAACGCTGGCGCGCTGGCCGCGTAGTCGAAGTTCGCGTAGGTGCAGGTCCCGCCGCCGGAAAGCGGGACGGTCAGGTCGGCCCCGGAGACCTCGGCGAACGGCCGGTCGGTGCAACGCTCGTCGGAGCGAACGGCGGTGGCGGTGGCGGTGAGAACAGCAGTCATCAGACATCCCTCGGTTTCAGGGACCCGTGTGCTTGTGGAAGACAACGAGCCCGCGCTTGCCGGGTCCGGTGTTGGACCACAGCCAGGTCGTCACCCGGGGCACCCCACCGCGGTGGAGGGTTGCCGGCCAGCAAGCCGGGGCTATCTGCTGGCACTCATGACCTACGGCGAGGATGGCAGTTCGGTCCGCGGGTTGTCAACAGCAAGGACCGGCTCGCGTGATCCGCGAGCCGGCCCCTGACGCCCGATGGCTTCTTCTGTTTCGTATGGAATACCGTGGTGTGCAGCCCCTTTGGTTCAGATCAGATAGGCCGCGAGGGACAACACCGGCACGGTGGGAGCCACCCCGACGCACGGCACCCCCAGCGCGCGCACGTGCTGCACCGCCGCCGCGTCTGCGGCCGAGCAGATCCCGTCGAGCACGTCCTCGGTGGCGATCGCGACGAGCAGGTCGTCGCCGAGCGTCCGCGTGGACTCCAGACCGTGCGCCGCGACCCACCGCTCGGCCTCGACGAAGGCCGCCGGGGTTCCGATGAACAGAACCCTCCGGAGCTGCAGCGGCGCCTGTGTTGTCGTCATGCGATTCCCTTTCCTGGGGTTCGGGTACGCAATCAACTCTCGTCGGGGGCGCCGCTCGTGTCTGTCCGCCGATCGGCGGGTCCGCCGGTGGAACCTCGGGTCCACCGATCGGTGGACAACTGAGCGCTACGTCACACAAGTGACCCGCGTCACCCCCGCCTACTGATCACTGCGATCAGCCAGAAATCTCACTATTGACTGTTCTGCCAGCCATATCGACTGTAGTGGCAACACACAGCGCACCTCGACACTGCTCTGAGCGCCACCCAGCCCAGCTATCGGAAGGACGTCAACGATGACCACCCTGGAAGCCCGACCCGTCACCCGCACCCCGCACGGCGGTTTCGACCACGAACACGTCGCCCTCGAGGCCGGTGCGCGCTCGGGCCTCCCGATCACCGTCGCCGTGCACTCCACCCGGCTGGGACCCGCGCTCGGCGGCTGCCGGGTGTGGCAGTACCCGAACTGGCAGGACGGCATGCAGGACGCGCTCCGGTTGTCCGCCGCGATGACCCTCAAGTGTGCGGTCGCGGGCCTGGACACCGGCGGCGGCAAGTCCGTCATCGCCCTGGCGCCGGGCGAGGTCCTCGACGGGGACCGGCGCCGCGCGGCCATGCTCGACCTGGCCGACATCGTCGACGGGCTCGGCGGCAGTTACCGGACCGCCGAGGACGTCGGCACCAGCGCGGCCGACATGCAGATCGTCCGGGAACGGACCGCGCACGTCTTCGGCCTGCCCACCGCCGCGGGCGGAATCGGCGAACCGGCCGAGCCCACCGCGGTCGGCGTCTACTCCGCCCTGCGCGCGACGGTCGATCGGGCCTTCCCCGGCGCCGGCCTCGCGGGCCTGAGGGTCACGATCAGCGGGCTCGGACAGGTCGGCTCTCGGCTGGCACGCACGCTCGCCGCGGAGGGCGCGGTCCTCACGGTGAGCGACATCGATCTCGGCAAGCGGGCGCTGGCCGAGGAGATCGGCGCCAAGTGGGTCCGGCCCGAGGACGCCCCATTCGTGCCCGCGGACCTCTTCGTCCCTGCCGGTGTCGGCGGTGTGCTCACCGACGAGGTGATCGACGGACTCGACTGCCGCGCGGTCGTGGGTCCGGCCAACAACCAGCTCGCGCGCCCGGACGGCGCGGATCGCCTGGCCGCCATGGGGATCCTGTGGGCACCCGACTTCGTCGCCAACGCGGGCGGCGCCCTGTTCGCGATCCTGGCCGACGGCGAGAACCGGGGCTACGACGAGGTCCTGGCCCGGGTGAATCTCATCGGCAGCACCCTCGGCGAGCTGTTCGACCGGGCCGAGCGCGCGGGCATCACCCCGCTGGCCGCCGCACACGCGGCCGCGGACGAGCGACTCGGTCGCGGCTGAGCGCATCTCCGGGCGTGGTGGCGCGGTCGGCCGTAGGGTCGGGCACGAGGACCGCGCCGCAACGTCTGGAGAAGCCATGCCCGAATCCGAGCCGCCCGAATCCCACCGACGGGACCCCGGCCCGGTCATCGAGGCCGGGCGCGCGGCCCGGCGGCCGCTCGTGAAGCCGCGGTTCGGGGTGGCGGACCTGCCCGACCAGCGCGGCCGGACGATCATGGTCACCGGCGCGAACAACGGTCTCGGGCTGCAGGCCGTGACCACGCTCGCGGGCGCGGGCGCCCGAGTGGTGCTGGCCTGCCGCGACCTCGAGCGCGCCGCGAGCGCGCTGGAATCGGTCCGGGCGGCGGGTCGCGCCGCCGGATCCGCCGCCGAACACGTGCTGGTCCGGCTCGACCTGTCGGACCTGGCCTCGGTGCGGGCGGCGGCCGCCGAGACCGCGGCGGCCGTGGGGTCCGTCGACGTGCTCATCAACAACGCCGGGGTGATGGCGATCCCGAAGGGCACGACGGCCGACGGGTTCGAGACCCAGTTCGGCACCAACCATCTCGGCCATTTCGCGCTGACCGACGCGATGCTGCCGCTGCTCCTGCGGGCCGAGGCACCGCGGGTGGTCACCCTGGCGAGCATCGCGCATTACGGCGGGACCATCGACCTCGAGGACCCGAACTTCGACCGACGCCCGTACGGGCGCATGGCCGCGTACCGGCAGTCCAAGCTCGCGAACCTGATCTTCAGCGCCGAGCTCGCCCGGCGGGCCGCGGCCGCGGGTAGCCCGCTGATCTCGATCGGCGCGCACCCCGGTGTGGCCGCGACCAACCTCTTCGACTCGATGCTGCCGCCGATCCCCGGACTCGCGTCGCTCACCCGGCTGGGCATGCGG
This sequence comes from Rhodococcus sp. PvR044, assembly GCF_040548995.1. NCBI lineage: Bacteria > Bacillati > Actinomycetota > Actinomycetes > Mycobacteriales > Nocardiaceae > Rhodococcus > Rhodococcus sp. PvR044. The sequence continues at coordinate 377,330 of NZ_JBEPSX010000003.1, read as the reverse complement.
ATCGTCGTCAACAGCGAGGCCGACGGCGCGCTGAGCCAGCTCTACGGCGCGACGATGCCCGACGTCGAGAACGGCGACTACCTGGGCCCAGAGGGTCTGCGCGGCATGCGCGGACCCGTGACCCGGTGCGGTCGCAGCCAGAGCGCGCGGGATCCCGAGCTGGCGCGGGAACTGTGGGAGCTGTCCGTCGAGATGACCGGTGCCGACTTCGCGGCGCTGCGCCCATGACGCCGATTTGATTCGCGTCCTGATCCGCGGTTTCCTGTCGCCATGACCGCCGCCACCCTGCTCAGCTTCGCGGGCGTCTGCCTGCTGCTCGCGCTCATGCCGGGACCCGACTCGTTCCTGGTGCTCCGCTACAGCATCGGCGGCATCCGCCCTGGCGTCGCCGCGGCCATCGGGGTGGCCATCGGCAGCCTGTTCTGGGCGGTGGTGGTGGCCCTCGGCGTCGCGGCACTGCTCGAGCAGTCCGCGTCCGCCTACCGGGTCGTCAAGATCGCGGGCGGGCTGTACCTGCTCTACCTCGGGGTCCGCGCCCTGCTCCGGCGGCGGGCGGCAGGACCCGCGGCGACGGGACCGGTCGCGGCCTCGACCGGATCCGCGTTCGGCGCCGGGATGCTCTCGTGCGCCCTGAACCCGAAGATGGGCCTGTTCTATCTCGCCGTCGTCCCGCAGTTCCTCGACCAGGTGACCTTCGGCTCGGCGATGACCCTCGGGGCGGTCGAGGCCGTCGTGGCGCTGGTGGTGATGGGCGCCTTCGCGGTCGCCGCGTCACGCCTGGTCGCGCTGCTGCGCAGGCCCAAGGTGACCCAGCGACTGGAGACCGTCAGCGCCGGAATCCTCGCAGCCCTCGGCATCGGCACCCTCGCCTCCGCCGGCGGTTCCTGACCGAAGCGGACCCGCCTCGGTCAGGACGGCCGGGGCGTGGCCATCGGGGCGAGACCGAGATCGGCGAGCGCGGCCGCCCCGCGGTCGGCGTGGTCGCCGCCTGCGAGCACCCTGGTCCGCGCCGACTGGTAGCGGCAACCGGCGGCGTCGAACGCATCCGCCGTGGCGAGCAGACGCTCCCGGTCCCGGGCGAGCATCGCTTCAGCCCTCTCCACGATGGCCCCGGCGACGGGGTTGCACGCCACGATTGTCCGGGCCTCGGCCAGGCGATCGGCGGCATCGGGGCTGCCGGTCAGCACGGTGGCCTCGGCGCGCAGCGCCACGTACCAGTGCAGCCAGACCCACGTGACCCATCTCCACACCTCGCCGGGTTCCGGCGCCATCCGCTCCAGCGCCTCGCCCGCATCTCCGTTGTGCAGCAACAGCATCGAGTCGTAGACCGCCCGGTAGCCGTAGGCATGTTCCGCCGGGGTGGCGAGCTGATCCATGACCTCCGCCCATTCGCGCCGCGCACCGTCGTCGTCGCGTAGGCCGTGGATCATCCCCACACCGGCCACCGCCGCACCGAGAACCGATCCGGTCGGTCTGCCGGACCGCTGCCACGCCTCGAGGAACCGTGCGCTGCGGGTCAGTACCTCGTCGACATTGCCCGCCAACGCGTCGGCCACCAACAGCTGGCTCGTCGCACGATGGCCGACCTCGACCAGCATCGGATGATCCGCGAGTTGCCGTGCCCACCGGCGGGCACCCGGCAGGTCCCCCACGCCGAGTCCGGCCTCGGTGGCCTCACCGAGCGCGTCGATCAGCTCGTGGGTGCCGGTCGGAGTTGGCGGCGCGGACGCGAGCAGCGTGATCCGGCGCCGCGCCGTGGCCGCGGCGGCGAACGCGTCACCGGCCCAGCTCTGGGCGCCGGTGAGCGTGTCGAGCGCGGCGGACTCGGCGAGGGGGTCGCCCGTGCGGTGGGCGAGTTCGACCGCCCGTTCGGCGCGGGCGATCGTCTCCGCTACCGCGTCGTCGGATGCGCCCTCGGCGGCACCGAACGCCTCGGTGAGACCCCTCCCGGCCTCGGCAAGCGCCACCGCGGCCTCGGCGGCCTGGTCATCGCCCGCCAGCTCCCTCGCCTCGGCGATGAGCGCGATCGCCTCCTCCGGCGGCAGGGTCCGGACGAACTTGCTCGCGAACCGGTAGGCGTTCGTGGCGGCGGTCGCGAGGTCGGCGGCGGCGCCTGCGGTGTCCCCGGCTCGCTTCGCCGCGTCCGCGGCCGCCCGGTTCAGTCGGTACATGTCGTCACCACGCATCCGGCACCCGGCCACCGCAGCGGCCTGCCGGAACATCGAGGCGGCGACCGCCTCGTCCGCGAGCGCGGCCGCCTGCTCGTAGCGCTGCTGGGACTCGCCGATCAGGTGACGGGTGAAGGTCAGCTCCGCCAGCTGCCGGGCGAGGCCGTACGCCTCCGCGCGCTGCGCAGGCCGGTCGGCCACCCACGCAAGGGCGGCGCGGAGATCGTCGGCCACCGCGTCGAATCGGGCCCGCCAGTCCGCCCGGACCACCGCCAGGTCGGCCGCCTCGGCCAGGCACCAGCGAAGGTGCAGGGACCGGACCTCGTCGCGCTCACCGGCCTCGACGAGCCGCTCCATCCCGTACTGGCGGATGGTTTCCAGCGCCCGGTACTGGGTCCCGGTCGGTGACGCGATCACCACCAGCAGGCTCTGCTCGGCGAGCCGGGCCAGCCCATCCGCGACGACGCCCTTCTCCGACGCGGTCACCTCCGCCGCCGCCGCGACGGTGAACGACTTCATGAACACCGACAACCGGCGCAGCAGCACTCGATCGTCCGGCTCCAGCAGGGCGTGGCTCCAGTCCAGCGCCGCCCGCACCGAGCGGTGCCGGTCATCCGTGCGGGCTCCGCCCGCGAGCATCCGGAGCTGGTCGGACAATCCGTCGCTCAGTCCGTCCAGCCCGAGAGTGGTCCAGCGGGCCGCGGCCAGCTCGATCGCAAGCGCCATCCCGTCCAAACCCCCGCAGAACGCGGCAACCTGTTCCCGCAGAGCATGATTCGGCGGCCAGCCGCCCGCCGCCGCGCGATCCATGAACAACGCGACCGCGTCCGATTCGCCGTCACCGGTCAACGACATCGGCGGGACCGTGTACGCCCGTTCGAAGGGCACCATCAACCGAGCCCGGCTGGTCGCCAGCACCGTCACTCGTGGACACGCCGCGAGCAGCCGTTCGATGAAGAGTGCCACCCCGTCCCGAACGTGTTCGCAGTTGTCCAGCACCAGCAAGGCGTGACGGTCGGCCAGCGCGGCAAGCACCGACTCGTCCATGCCACGGCCGGGCTGCTCGCCGAGACCGAGTGCGAGGCCGACCGTACCGGCGACCACGGAGATGTCCGGGCTGGTGATGGGTACCAGGTCGACGAACCACACCCCGTCCGAGTACTCCTCGGCCAGCTCGGCGGCGACCGCCAACGCGAGCCGGGTCTTGCCGACTCCGCCGGGGCCGACCGCGGTCACCTGCCGATCGTTCTTGACCATCGCAGTCAGCTCGGCCCGTTCCAGTTTCCTGCCGATGAACGAGGTCAGCGGTGCGGGCAGGACCGGCGCCGGGTGCGACCGATCGGTGTGCGCCGGCTCGGACGCGCGCTGGGCGAGCGCCCGCCGATCCGGAACCTCCAGCTTGCGCAGGAGCGAGGAGACATGGCTCTCCACGGTTCGCACCGAGATGAACAATCGCGCGCCGATCTCGGCGTTGCTGAGGTGCTCCCCCACCAACGCGAGCACCTCGGCTTCCCGAGCGGAGATCTCCACCGTCGCCATCATGGGCTCATCTTGCAGTATCCGCTTCGCCCTCAGCACCTTCGGACGTTCTCCGTGTCGGGCACGGACGATCCGTGCCCCCTTTCCGTGGACGGTTCCGTGGTCACCACGGATGTGGAGTGGCCCCACCGAGAGCGATGGTTGTGACACATCCGATCCACCCCAACTTCAGGAGTGACCATGACCAGCTCTACCACCCAGGGAATCAAGACCGTGCTGCATCCCGTATCCGACCTGGCGACGGCCAAGACGATCTACGCCGCGCTGCTCGGCGTGGAGCCGCAGACCGACTCGCCCTATTACGTCGGCTTCGAGGCCGAGGGCCAGCACATCGGGCTGGTGCCGGGCGGTGGACCGCAGGGCATGACCGGACCGGTGGCCTACTGGCACGTGCCGGACATCGAGGCGAAGCTGGCCGAGCTGACCGCCGCGGGCGCCATCGTGAAGGAAGCCGCGAACGAGGTCGGCGGCGGCCGCCTGGTGGCCACCGTGACCGACGCCGACGGCAACGTCCTCGGGCTGATCCAGGACCGCTGAGTCCCGCCCCGCTGCCGCGCTCGGCGCCCCCTCGCTCATCTCCCCAAGGAGTCCCCATGAACTCGAACAACAGCTTTCGGCAGATCCACCGCTGGACGGCCATCGTCTTCACGGTCACCGTCATCGTCGCCACGGTCGCGGTGTCGATGAAGGCCGCCATCTGGTTTTCCTACCTGCCGCTGCTCCCGCTGGCCGTGCTGCTCTTCAGCGGCCTCTACCTGTTCGTGCTGCCGTACACCCGGCGCAGCGCGCGGCGCACCCTCGTCGTGCAGTGACTCGGGTGCATCTGCTCCCTAGCATCAATTTCGTCCTCACCATCACTCACACGGAGGAATCAAGGCGATGACTGCTCAGAAATCGACCACACGCACCACTGCGAAGTCCAAGTCCGCGGTCGGGTTCACGGACGAAGAACGTGCCGCGATGAAAGAGCACGCCCAGGAACTGAAGACGGCGGCCCGTCGCGGATCCCGCAATGCCAAGGCGGACGGGGAGAAGGACGTGCTCGAGAAGATCGCCGCGATGGCGGAATCCGATCGCGTCATGGCCGAACGGATTCATGCCATCGTCAAGGCCAACGCGCCGGACCTCGCGCCGAAGACCTGGTACGGCATGCCCGCCTACGCCAAGGACGGCAAGGTCGTGTGCTTCTTCCAGAGCGCGGAGAAGTTCAAGGCCCGGTACGCGACGTTCGGCTTCAACGACACCGCGAACCTCGACGACGGCACCATGTGGCCGACCGCCTTCGCCCTGACCACGTTGACCGACGCCGACGCGGAGAGGATCGGCGAGCTGGTGAAGAAGGCCGCGGGCTGAGGACCGAACGAGGCGGCCCCGCGTTCCGTTGCGCGGGGCCGGACCGACGCGCTGTACTGGCAGCGGCACCGACGGAAGGAACCAGCATGGCACGCGTCGTCATCATCGGCGGTCACGGCAAGATCGCCCGGCAGCTCTCGCGGATTCTCACCGGCCGGGGCGACGAGGTCACCGCCCTGATCCGCAATCCAGCGCACGCCCAGGACGTCGAGGAGACCGGCGCCACCGCCGTCGTCGCCGATGTCGAGGGACTCGACACGGACCGGATCGCCGAGCTGATCCGCGGGCACGACGCCGTGGTGTGGTCGGCCGGTGCCGGCGGCGGTGACCCCACCCGCACCTACGCCGTCGACCGCGACGCGGCGATCCGCTCGATGGACGCGGCCGCCCGCGCAGGCGTCGACCGGTACGTGATGGTGTCCTACTTCGGGGCCCGGGCCGATCACGGCGTCCCGCGCGACAGTTCGTTCTTCCCCTACGCGGAGGCCAAGGCCGCGGCCGACGACCATCTCCGCGGCACCGCCCTCGCCTGGACGATCCTCGGTCCCAGCACGCTCACCCTCGACGCGGGCACGGGTCGGATCGAGGTGGGGCCTGGCCTCGAGTCGGGCACGGTGCCCCGCGAGGACGTCGCGCGGGTGGCGGCGGCGGTGCTGCTCAGGCCGGCGACCATCGGCCGGTTCATCGGTTTCAACACCGGCGACACCCCGATCGACGACGCGCTCGACTCGCTCACCGCGAAATGACCGCGCGGCCTCAGGAACCGGAGCCCGCCTGATCGATCCGCTCGATGAGCCGGACCGTCACGGTGTCCCCCTCGCCCTTGCCGATCGCCCGCCGGATGTCGGCGCGGACCGGCAGTTTGTGCGTTCCGTCGCCCATCGCCATGAACGAACTCCGGAACGGGTAGCCGTCGATCGTGCCCCGGACCTTCACCAATCCCCTGGTCCCGAAGAACGTCACCGACTCCGGCCACAGCACATACGTCCAGCCACCCTTGCTCGCGCTCTTGCGCATGGTCGCGGTGAATTCCGCCTCCAATATCATCGTCCTCCTTTGAGGCCTCTGCCGGCGCCTACCGATGTAGACGGCCGAGCAGACGGAAACTCATCGACCCGCGGTCCGCCCGGCAGTCAGCTCCGGTCCGCGGGGGTCGCACGGACCTCCTCGAGCCGGCGCCGTAGGAACCGCTCGGTCGTCTCGTTGCCCGCCAACGCCAACGCCGCGAGGTAGGCGTCCTCGGCCTCGGTGGTCCGGCCCATCCGGCGCAGCAGGTCGGCCCGGGCCGGGACCCGTAACCGGGCCAGCCGCGGATCGTCGGGGACCGCGTCCAGAGCCTCAAGGCCCCGCTCGGGCCCGTCCCGAAAACCCACCGCCACGGCCCGGTTCACCGCCACCACCGGCGAACCGGTCAGCTCGAGCAACCGCTCGTAGGCCGCGACGATCACCGCCCATTCGGTCGCGTCCCAGCTCGGTGCGCCCGCGTGCGCGGCCGCGATCACCGCCTGCGGGAAGTACTGGCCCGTGGAATGCCGGGCCACGGCCAGGGACCGCATCCCCTCCTCGATCCGGCCGCGATCCCACCGTGAGCGATCCTGCTCCTCGAGCGGCCGGGCCGCACCGTCGGCGGCGATCCGCTCTCCCCGGCGGCTGTCCTGCAACAGCATCAGGGCGAGCAGCGCCCACGCCTCCGGCTCGTCGGGCATCAGCTCGCACAGCAAGCGACCCAGCCGGATCGCCTCCTCACACAGCTCGTCACGGATCGCCGAGCTCCCCGAGGTCGCCGAGTATCCCTCAGTGAAGACGAGGTAGATGCACGCGAGCACCTGCGGAACGCGCTCCGGGAGAAGGTGTTCCGGCGGCAGGCGAAACGGGATCGCGGCCGTCCGGATCTTGCTCTTCGCGCGGGTCAGCCGCTGTGACACCGTCGGCTCGGGCTGCAGGAATGCGCGCGCGATCTCCGCCACCGTCAGGCCGCAGACCAGGCGGAGCGTCAACGCGACCTGCGCCTGCGGGGCCAGCGCGGGGTGCGCGCACGTGAAGATGAGGCGAAGCTGATCGTCCCGCACCGGCCACACCTCCTCCTCCGTCGGCGGGAACAGCCGCGTGGCGTCGAGCTCCTTGTTGCCCCGCAACGACTCCCGCCGCAGCCGGTCCAGCGCGCGGTTGCGCGCGACCGTGGTGATCCACGCGCCCGGGTTCTCTGGCATCTCGGTCCGCGGCCAGCTCCGGATCGCCTCGGCGAAGGCCTCCTGAACCGCGTCCTCGGCCAGCGTGAGATCGCCGACCAGCCGCGCCACCGTCGCGATGGCGCGGCCCGATTCCGCCCGAAACACCGGGTCGACGTGCATTTACTCGTCCACGATCTGCCGCAGCTCGATGCAGCCCTTGGGGCCGAGCGGGATGCGCGCCGCGAGGGCCGTCGCCGCCTCCCGGTCCGCGGCCGCGAGCAGGTAGACGCCGTTCGCGATCTCGGCCGCCTCGGTGAACGGTCCGTCGGTCAGCAGCAACTCATCGTCACGGACGCGGACCGTGGTGGCCGACGACGGCGGGTGCAGCGCGCCACCGCCGCGGAGGGCCTGCCCCGCGAACTCCCCGAACCGGCCGTGCGCCCGGATGCCCTCGTCCCACTCCGCCGACCCCGGCGTGTTCGCCGCACCCGCCGGCTCGCGCAGCACCGCCAGATAGCACCCGGCGTGCTCGTCCTCCAGCCGCCAGAAGACCATCGGCCACAGCTCGACGAATCCCTCCGAGGCGTCCGGAATCTGTCGGGTCAGCTCCAGCGCCGCGTCCAGATCGTCGGCCTCGAGCACATAAAACCCGCCGACGACCTCGGAGAACTCGGCGAACGGGCCGTCCGTGACGAGCGTGCCGCCGTTCTCGTGCCGGATCGTGACCGCCTCCGCGGTCGGGTACAGCGCGCCGCCACCGACGAGCGCGGTGCCCGCGGCCTCCCAGAACCTCTCGTGCCGGGCCACTGCATCCCCGAACTCCGGGGTCCCCGGGGTCGACGCCGCACCGTTCTCCTCGCCCGCCAGCAATGCCAGGTAGTACATGGTTGTCATCCTTCCGTGTGGGTGAGGGGCCGGGAAGCCTCTCTACCCAGGCGACGAAGGCGCCACCCCGGATACGACACCACGGCCGGAGAATTTTTCGGGCGTAGTCTGCTCGCATGTCTCAGCGGCAATTTCCGTCGTTGCGCAGGCCCCGATACCCCTCCACTGCGTGCCGCGCTCGTCCACGAGTTCACCAGCTAGCAAACTTGTCATGAGATAACGACTCGACAATCAGCCGACTCAGACAGGAAATCCGGGTGCCACTGCAGTCCCAACCGGAAACGGACCGATCCCAGCTGATCCCGACCGAGTACCTTCGGTCGTCGCTGGCTCCCGCGCCACGCACCCTGATCGACATCGTCATCGCGACCGCCGAGACCAACCCCGAGGCCCTCGCCATCGACGACGGCACCACCACCCTGACCTACCTCGAACTGCTCGAGGAGATGTACCGCGGCGCGCAGCAGCTCGGCGAGGCCGGGGTCGGCGCGGGCGACCGGGTCGGCATCCGGATGCCGTCCGGCTCGTATTCGCTGTACGTGGCGATCCTGTCGGTGCTCGCCGCGGGCGGCGCCTACGTGCCGGTGGACGCGGACGACCCCGACGAGCGGGCGGAGCTGGTGTTCGGCGAGGCCAAGGTCGCCGCGATCATCACCGGCGACTCCATCGAGCCAGGCACCGCCCCCGAGCGCGAGGACCCGCCCGCGCCGCGGGTCCCCACCGTCGCCGACGACGCGTGGATCATCTTCACCTCGGGATCCACCGGGACACCCAAGGGCGTCGCGGTCAGCCATAGGAACGCGGCGGCGTTCGTCGATGCCGAGGCCCGGATGTTCCTGCAGCAGGCGCCGATCGGGCCGGGCGACCGGGTGCTCGCCGGGCTGTCGGTGGCCTTCGACGCCTCCTGCGAGGAGATGTGGCTGGCCTGGCGGCACGGCGCCACCCTTGTGCCCGCGCCCCGCGCGCTGGTCCGCAGCGGCATGGACCTGGGCCCGTGGCTGGTCTCGCGCGATGTCAGCGTCGTCTCCACCGTCCCCACACTGGCCGCGCTGTGGCCCGCCGAGGCGCTCGAGGCGGTGCGGCTGCTCATCTTCGGCGGCGAGGCCTGCCCACCTGAGCTGGCCGAACGACTCGCGGTCGACGGTCGCGAGGTGTGGAACACCTACGGCCCGACCGAGGCCACGGTCGTCGCGTGCGGCGCGCTGATGGACGGCACCGGACCGGTGCGCATCGGGCTGCCGCTGGACGGCTGGGACCTGGCCGTGGTCGACGGCGAGGGCAACCCGGTCGCGGTCGGCGAGGTCGGCGAGCTGGTGATCGGCGGGGTCGGCCTGGCCCGCTACCTCGACGCGGCGAAGGACGCGGAGAAGTACGCGCCGATGCCCTCGCTCGGCTGGGACCGCGCCTACCGCAGCGGCGACCTGGTCCGCCTCGAGCTGGAGGGGCTGCTGTTCCAGGGGCGCGCCGACGACCAGGTCAAGCTCGGGGGTCGGCGCATCGAGCTCGGCGAGGTGGACAACGCGCTGCAGAACCTGCCCGGGGTGAGCGGCGCGGCGGCCGCCGTCCGCAAGACCGCCGCCGGGAACTCGATCCTGGTCGGGTACCTGGCCAGCACCGACCCCGACTTCGACGTCGCCGCGGCCCGGGAGCTGCTCGCCGAACGCCTGCCCGCGGCGCTGGTGCCGAGGCTGGCCCTGCTCGACGAGCTGCCGACCCGCACCTCCGGCAAGGTGGACCGCGCGGCCCTGCCGTGGCCGTTGCCGGGCGCGGGCGCCGGGGACGCCGCCGAGGCCGCCGGGCTCGAGGGCACCGCGGCCTGGGTGGCCGGGCTGTGGGCGTCGATCCTCGGCGCGCAGATCACCGGCCCCGACGACGACTTCTTCGCCAGCGGCGGCGGCTCGCTGGCCGCCGCCCAGGTGGTGACCGCGCTGCGGGAACGCTTCCCCGAGGTCACCGTCGCCCAGGTGTACGACCATCCGCGGCTCGGCTCGCTGGCCGGGTTCCTCGACGAGTTCGCCCCGAGCGTCACCGCGGAGCCGAGGAACGTCGAGCCGACCCCGCGGTCCACCCAGCTCGCGCAGATCCTGCTCACCATCCCGCTGACCACCCTGACCGGGCTGCAGTGGGTGACCTGGCTGGCGATCGTCAACAACGTCTTCGCCCTGTTCACCGACGTGCCGTGGGCGCCGACCGTGTCCTGGTGGGTGCTGCTGGCCGCGTTCGTCGCCTTCATCACCCCGATCGGCCGAATGGCGATCTCCGTCGCCGGGTGCCGGCTGCTGCTGCGGGGGCTCAGCCCCGGCACCTACCGGCGCGGCGGCAGCGAACACGTGCGGCTGTGGGTCGCGCACCGGCTCACCGAGGCCAGCGGCGCGGCCAACCTGTCCGGCGCCCCGTGGATGATCTACTACGCGCGGGCCCTCGGGGCGACCGTCGGCCGCGACGTCGACCTGCACACGCTGCCGCCGGTGACCGGGATGCTCGTGCTCGGCGACGGCTGCTCGGTGGAGCCGGAGGTCGACCTGACCGGGCACTGGATCGACGGCGACGTGGTGCACATCGGGGAGATCCGGATCGGCGCGGGCGCGGCCATCGGGGCCCGCTCCACGCTGCTGCCCGGCGCCCGCGTCGGCAAGAACGCCGAGGTCGCGCCCGGCTCGGCGGTGACAGGGCGGGTCAAGGCCGGGCAGAGCTGGGCCGGCTCCCCCGCCGTGAAGGTCGGCAAGGCCGCCCACCCGTGGCCGACCGAGCGCCCGCCGCTGGCGACCAAGTGGGTGCCGGTGTTCGGGCTCACCTCCGTCGTCATCGCAGGCATGCCGATCTTCGCGCTCGCGGCCGGGATCGCGCTGATCGGCTGGGGCGTCCGCGACACCCCGGACCTCGGCGCCGCTGTGGTCCTGGCGCTCGCCTGGCTGCCCGCCGCGACGATCCTGACGCTCGCCGTGTTCGCGGCGCTGACCCTGATCGCGGTCCGCGCGCTCGGCATCGGCCTTCGCGAGGGCTACCACCCGGTGCGCAGTCGCGTCGGATGGCAGGTCTGGGCGACCGAGCGGCTGATGGACTCGGCGCGGACCCTGCTGTTCCCGCTGTACGCCAGCCTGCTCACCCCGGTCTGGATGCGGCTGCTCGGCGCGAACATCGGCAAGAACACCGAGATCTCCACGGCGCTGGTGCTGCCGAAGTTCACCACGGTCGCGGACGGCGCGTTCCTCGCCGACGACACCATGGTCGCCTCCTACGAGCTCGGCGGCGGCTGGCTGCACATCAAGGAGGCCAAGGTCGGCAAGCGCGCCTTCCTCGGCAACTCGGGGATGGCCGGGCCCGGTCGGCGGGTCCCGAAGAACGGTCTGGTCGCGGTGCTGTCCGCGGCGCCGAGCAAGGCCAAGTCCGGCTCGTCGTGGCTGGGCAGCCCGCCGGTGCGGCTGCGCCGGTCCGCCAACGACACCGACTCCTCCCGGACGTTCGAACCGCCGCTGCGGCTCAAGATCGCCAGGGCCGTGGTGGAGACGTGCCGGCTGATCCCGGTCATGATCACCTTCGGCATCGGCCTCGGCGTGCTGTTCGCGCTGCAGGCGATGGCGGGCGCGATCGGCTTCTGGTTCGCCGCCCTGTTCAGCGGGATCGTGCTGCTGGTCGCGGGCGCGGTGGCGGGCACCGCCTCGATCGTGGCGAAGTGGCTCGTCGTCGGGCGGATCCGGAAGGTGGAGCACCCGCTGTGGAGCTCCTTCGTGTGGCGCAACGAGGTGTCGGACGCGTTCGTCGAGACCGTCGCCGCGCCCTGGTTCGCGCGCGCCGCCACCGGCACCGCCGTCCTCACCGTCTACCTTCGAGGCATGGGTGCGACGATCGGCCGCGGCGTCTGGTGCGAATCCTATTGGCTCCCAGAGGCCGACCTGGTGACCCTCGGCGACGGCGCGACCGTCGAGCGGGGTTGCGTCGTGCAAACCCACCTGTTCCATGATCGGATCATGGCCATGGACACCGTCACCCTCGGCAACGGAGCAACCCTGGGACCGCACTGCGTCGCGCTGCCCGCGGCAGGCATCGGCGACGGCGCCACGGTCGGCCCCGCGTCCCTGGTGATGCGCGGCGACACGGTGCCGCCGAACACCCGCTGGCAGGGCAACCCGATCACCCCGTGGGCGTGACGATGGTCAAGCCAGGGAAGTTCGCCGCCGGCGGTGCCGGCAAATTTTACGAGGAACCGCTCGATTCGTACCTGCCGCACGTCGGCAACCGCGGCTATCGGGTGTCGCGCTATGAGCTGGACCTGACCTACAAGGTGGCAGGCAACCGGCTGTCCGGCAAGGCGTCGATCACGGCCGCCACCACGGAGATCCGGACGAAGTTCGCCTTCGACCTGTCGCAGAGCCTGTCGGTGTCGAAGGTGTCGGTCAACGGCGCCAGGCCTGCGAAATACACCCACCAGCACGGGAAGCTGACGATCACCCCGGCGCATGCGATCCCGGCGGGCGGCGCGCTGTCGGTCACCGTGCAGTACGCGGGCACCCCGAGGCCGATCCGCAGCCTCTGGGGCGAGGTGGGCTGGGAGGAGCTGACCGAGGGCGCGCTGGTGGCCAGCCAGCCGAACGGCGCCGCGTCCTGGTTTCCCTGCGACGACCACCCGGGCTCCAAGGCCAGCTACCAGATCTCGATCACCACGGACTCGCCGTACTTCGCGCTGGCGAACGGCGCGCTGGTGCGCAAGCAGGTCCGGGCCAGCCACACCACCTGGGTGTACGAGCAGACCGAGCCGATGGCCAGCTACCTGGCCACCATCCAGATCGGGCACTACGAGCGCAGGCACGCCGATCACGACGGCCTGCCCATGTACGCGGTGCTCCCGCCCCGGCTGCGGACGGCGTTCGAGCACGACTTCGGCAGGCAGCCGCAGATGATGGAGACCTTCGTCCGGCTGTTCGGGCCCTACCCGTTCGCGGACTACACCGTCGTCGTCACCGACGACGAACTGGAGATCCCCATTGAGGCGCAGGGCATCTCGGTGTTCGGCGCGAACCACTGCGACGGCAGGCGCAGCGCGGAACGGCTGGTCGCGCACGAGCTGGCACACCAGTGGTTCGGCAACAGCCTGACGCTGGGGTCGTGGCGCGACATCTGGCTGCACGAGGGCTTCGCGTGCTACGCGGAATGGCTGTGGTCGGAGAACTCGGGCGGACCGTCGGCAGAGGAGATCGCCACCCAGGCGCACCGTAACCTCACCGGGCTGCCGTACGACGTGCTGCTCGGCGACCCCGGGCCCGAGCTGATGTTCGACGACCGGGTCTACAAGCGCGGCGCCCTCACCCTGCACGCGCTGCGGACCGCGCTCGGCGACGGGGCCTTCTTCGACCTGCTCCGGCAGTGGACCGCCAAGCACCGCCACGGCACCGTCACCACCGAGGAATTCACCGACCTGGCAGCGCATTACACCGATCGCTCGCTGCGCCCGCTGTGGGACGCGTGGCTGTTCCAGAAGGCGATGCCCTAGCCGCACGAGTTGTTGATGGAACCGCAGCGCTGCGGATCGCCCGCGGAGGTCGAGGGTGGCTCAATCCTGACCAGTCACTGATCCTCGGACAGATCGCGCAGCTCGCTGTACTTACCGAGAACACGCTCCCTCTCCGCACCGAAGGGGTAGCCCGAACCGCTTGAAGAACCCACTCTCAGGCCTGCATGATCCAAAGCCCGATAGATGTCCTCGTCGATCTCAACGAGGTCGCCCTCCCCTCGCACACCCACCGACACGACCACATCGCAACGCCGTCGCTGCGGTTCTGCGAGATGCTCAGCTGAACCGTCGAGTTGGACCGGGTCGAGGATCTGCCACCTCGCCCACCCGCCAACGCGCTCCTCGAGCGTGGACGCGATGACCTCGATCATCCCCGCGGCGTCAGCGTTGGTCGTTTCGAATTCGAACTCGACGATCTCCTTCGCTGTGATCGGCCAGGAACTCGGTGGTGTGTCCCAGAGACTCCCGGTCTGGACCGGTCGTCCATTGACGGGACCGAGATCGTGGGCGGTCGATTCGACGATGCACAGCATCGGGTGCGAGAAGAGCGCCGCCAGGCGCGCATGCTTCGCGAAAATGGTCAGCAGCACATCTGCCGTCCGGCGGTCCAGGTTCACCAGGGCGTCGTAGCCGGCAAGGGCGAGGACTGTGCCGGCGGTGTCCGGGTCGCTGCCGTATCGGAACTCGCCGACGTCGTACATCAGATCGTTGAAGGCGTCGAGGTTCTTGCCGTAGAAAGCGGGGAACGACAGTGCACCGGCCAACGCCGCGTGGACGTCGACGACGGTGGTGCTGTGCTGCAGATCGATCCGATGGACCAGGTAACCGAGTTCGTCGAGTCGCCTAGAAGCGCAGTCGAGCCCGAATCGAGTGTCGTACCTGTAGACGGATCCGTTCTGTAACAGGCTCCAGTCGAAGCGCTGCCGTTGTGTGTCGAAGAGCTCTCGATCGAGCGGGTCGAAGACAGGACCGCGAGGCATGCACGAATCGTAGAGGAGTGGTCGGTCCGGCCAAGGCGCGTCGGCACGGCGCTGAACAGGTCGGTGTGGCCGCGCCGCCCTCACCCAGCTCGCCACCCGACGATCAGCGGGTCGGCAGGTGCGATCGGCTCTTGGCCAGTACCAGCACCAGGGACGCGGCGGCGACCACCGCGCCGATCACGAACAGCATCGGGTAGCTGAACACCGTCGGCCAGACCTGCACGCACAGCGCCATCGCCGCGGGCACCGCGAACCCGATGTAGGTCAGCGAGTAGAAGACCGCGGTGAGCCCGGCGAGGTCGTCGGGGCGCGCGATCCGCTGGATCTCCTGCAGCCCGGACACCAGCGCCATGCCGTAGCCACCGCCGAGCACGACGGCCGCGGCCAGCGCCAGCGGGACCGTCAGCCGGTCGGCGGCGACCGCGGCGACGGTCATGCCCACCACCAGGATCGCCAGCGCGACGGCGACTGCCCTTGCGCTGCGCGGGGTGTCGATGCGCCTGCCCACGGCCTGGATCGAGAACCCGGCGGCCAGCGCGACCACGCAGAGCAGCGCCGAGAACGCGACCGGGCGACCGCCGCTGTGCGGGGCCATCAGCGCGGGCATCACCGCGTAGGCGCAGCTGGCCGAGCCGAACACCCACGGCGCCAGCGGGGCGATGACGTACCGGAACCGCAGGTGCCCCGCGGCCGGGATCCGCAGGTCCTCGCGCAGCGGTACCCGCTGGTCGGCCGGGACCGCGGGCCGGGTCTCCGGCGCCGCGAACAGCGCGACCCCCGCCGCCGCCGCGATCGAGATGTGCACCAGGTACGCCAGCGCGCTCGGCCACGGCGCCCACTGCGCGAGCACACCCGCGACCCCGGCGCCGAGGGCGAACCCCGCGGTCAGGCTCATGGCCGCACGCCTGGCTCCGGCACCCGTGCCCGCGCGCCGATCCCACGGCGACGTCGACAGTTCCTTGAGCCAGCTACCGCCGACCGCCATGCCGATGCCGAGGCCGACGCCGCTGAGGATGCGGCCCGCGACCAACAGCGCGGAGCTGTCGGCGCCGGTGGCGAGCACCAGCGAGCCGGCCGCCGCGATGAAGGGAGCGGGCAGCATCACCGGCCGCCGCCCGAGCCGGTCGGACAGCGGGCCGCCGATGAGCAGGGCGGGCACGATGCCGAACACGTACGCGAACAGGAAGCTGTCCACCACGACCGGGGAGTAGCCGTGGTCGAGGCGGTACATCACCAGCAGCGGGGTGAACTCGTTGCCGCCCCACGCGACGGCGAACATCGCCGCGGACACGAGCGCCCACGGCGCCACGACCCGTTTCCGCGAACGGCCGTCGTTCGCGGCCGGTGCCGTCTCGGCCGCGAGGTCGGTCCGCACGCTCATCGGGCACCGGCCTGCAGCAGCGGCAGGCCGTGCACGCGGCGCATGTGCACCGTCACGGCGGCGTCGTAGCCGTCGGCGTCCGCCGCCTCGACCAGGTTTGCCAGCGCCGTGTGGTCGTCGATGATCGACGCCAGCTGCAGTGGGTCCCTGGCCAGCGAGCGAGCGGTCATCCGGCGCTGCCGCTCGCGCAGGCCTGCGTAGAAGGTGACGAGCAGCGGGTTGCCGCCCGCGCGCACGATCAATCCGTGGAAGTCGGCGTCGAGGCCACTGAAGCCGTCCACGTCCCCGCTCGCCGCCGCCTCGCGCTGGCCGACGAGGTTCGCGCGCAGGGCCGCGACCAGCTCGGTCCTGGCGGTCTCGTGGCCGGTGACGGTCCGGACGGCGTCCGTCTCGACGAGCCTGCGCGCGGCGACGACGTGTTCGGCCTCGCCGTCGGCGACCGGCACGATCAGCGCCCCGCGCTTGGGGTAGAGCCGCATCCAGCCCTCGGCCTCGAGCCGGAGGAAGGCCTCGCGGACGGGGGTGCGACTGGTGCCCATCTCGGCGGCGATCTCGCCCTCGCTGATCAGCTCACCACCGGGCAGCGCGGCGGACAGGATCCGCTCCTTCACCTCGCGGTAGACGACCTCCGCCGCCGAATGCAACTTAGACACAAGATGTATTTATACCGACCGCTCGCGGTACCACCGCAGGTGGGGTCGTGTTTCGAGTGCGGGTTTACGGGACCCAATACTTGGCCGCGAGGTGCTCGATCACGGGATCGTCGTCGAGCGCCTCATCCAATGCGGCCAGGTCGTCGTCGAGCGCGACCAGTCGCGGATCGTTGCCTTCGCCGCGCTCGGAGGGATAGCCGCCGTCTTCGGCGATCTGACGCAACAGCTTCTCCCGGACGCGGTCCTTCAGCGAATCGGCCATAGCTGAGCATTGACCAGAGCAGCCGCCCTGTCGACCGGACGCGCCGAATCAGTCGTCGTGCTTGCGGAACACCCGACGCGCGATCGGGATCAGCACGACCAGCGCGCCGACGAGCACGATCAGCGAGAAGATCTGCATTGCCATCGGAACCTCCGGGTCGAGTTCGTCGATCGTCAGGTCGGCGCGAGGACCGCCTCGCCGTCACGTCGGGGCGAGCACCGCTCCCCACGGGGTGTTACGCACCACGGTGAACACCGCCAACACCACCAGTATCCCTGCCGTGGCAGACCGGCCGAGCACGATCATCCGGTCGTCGACTCCGCCCCATCGCCGCCGCAGCCAGCGTATCCACGCCACCACCAGCACCACGACCAGCGGCAGGATCAGCACGTTGCTCGACAGCGACCCGATCAGATCCCCGTGGGTGAGGTCGTTCACCGCGCGCAGCCCACCGCAGCCCGGGCACCACCAGCCGGTGATCACGTGGAACGGGCAGAAGCCGTAGGCACCCGCGCGGTGCGGGTCCCGCAGGTACAGCAGGGTCGCCGCGCCGAGGCCCGCCGCCGCGACCGCGAGCGGCGCGCGCAGCGAGCGGGCCCGGGTCTCCGGCTTGGTCATCGTCATCGGGTCACCGTCATCGCGTCACTTTCACTCTCATTGCGGTGCGGTCACCGCGCCCTTGATCACGACCGAGGTGACCAGCATGTCGTGCCAGCACCGGTGCCGCGGGTCCCACAGCGGCCACAAGAAGTTCAGGAAGCAGAGGTCGCCGAGGATCCACAGCAGCAACCACCGCACAAATGCCATGCCCGGGCCGAGCGGGCGTCCGTCCGCCTCGCGGACCACCGAGATGCTCAGCCATTTCTTGCCGAGCGTCTGCCCGGTGTTGCCCTGCCGGAACACCATGTTCCAGACCAGCAACGCGAGCGCAAGCAGGATGCCGGCCACCATGATGGCGATACCGACGCCGTTGACGTTCGTGAGCTCGCTGTCTGAGTCGTAGTAGTAGTCGCCCGAGTAGGTGGTCGTGACCGATCTCGCGTCCTTGAACGCGATGAATGCCCCGAGGCCCGCGAGTAGGTAGCCCGGCAGCGGAACCACGATCCGGTCGAGCAGATATGCGCCGACCCGAGACCACCAGGAGGCATACGGATAGGCGGGCGGCGGCGGACCGCCGTAGGGCTGGCCCGGCGGCGGATAGCCCGGCTGCTGCGGGTACTGAGGGGCACCGTAGGGCGGCTGGCCCGGCGGCGGATACTGCGGGGCACCGTACTGCGGCTGACCGTACTGCGGCGGCTGCTGGCCGTACTGGGGCTGGGGCGGAGGAGGACCCGGCGGCGGGCCTGGCTGCGCGGGATCGGGTTGCTGGGGCTGATTCGGGTCCGACATGGCGCCACTTCCTGTCCGCAGGGTGGTGGTTCACTTCCCAAACCATAGCCCCGAACGACATTCGGCCACGTTCCTTGTCCGTCCGGTTCGCGGGGGCTACATTTCGCCTGATCCGAAAGCACGGGCACCGACGCCGGGATCGCTACCGTCGAGGGCCTCCGACGTCGGCTCCTGAGACTGCGAGACGTGCGGCAGCGACAAGGAGACAGACATGACCGAACCGATATTCGACAAGTCCGAACAACTCAAGCAGGTACAACAGGCGATTCTCGCGGGCGAGACGATCATTGCCGTCTACGACTGCATCGGTGCGGGCACCGGATTCATGGGACTGACCAATCTTCGCCTCGTCATTCAGGACAAGAGCTTCGTCGGCAGCCGAACCGCGATCACGTCCATTCCGTACAAGAATGTCCGGTCGGTGTCCTTTCTCAGCAACAAATCATGGGCCGGACATTTCTTCTCGTCGAGCAGCATTGCCGTGGACATCGGCCAGCAGACCTATGAAGCCGACTTCCGCGGCATCGAAAAGGCGCAGCACGTGCACCGGGTGATCCTCGAGCAGATCACCCGGTAGGCCGAACTCCGGTCAGGTCGTACACATATCGGCTCGTGGGGATCACGTCCACGTCGGTGCTCGCGCCGAACGTGGACGTGCTCTCGATCATTCGTGACACCCGGCGCCCGAGCTCCGCGTCGTCCCCGCCGCTCCCGTAGAACGCGTGCGGATCGGTCATCGCGGCCATCGGGAACAGTTCTTCGACAAGGGCGTCGGCGCGAGCGTCGGCGGTGAGCGTCTCGATCACGGTGTTCTGCACGTAGCCGAACGTGGCCTGGGTCTCGATCGCCACTGTGGTGTGGTCATCCTGCCAGCGGCGGAGCCATTCCGACCGATCCATGCCCGCGGGTATCCGCAACAGCGCGAGACCGGCGAGGGCGTCGGCGCGAACTCCGTTGTCCGACTCCGGAGGCGGGATCGGCGTCCGTTCGTCGACCACCCATCCCGCGACCCGGTCGGCCGCCGCCGTGAGGAGGCCGGTGACGGCCGCGAATTCGTCTGGAATCCAGACGCTGACGATCGCACCCACCGGCTGCTCATAGGTCGTGAGACGAAGCTGGGCGGGAGCGACGTCGGCGTCGGCGATGTTGACCTGGAGCCTGGTGGCGCCGAGCGCGGCCAGTTGCTCGCGGAGACGCTCCGCGAACAACGCCTCCTGCAATCGCGACCCCCACAGGGCGTACATCAACTTCATCGTCGAATCCTTTCCGTGGCCTGGCATTCCGGCGTTGGCCTAGCCCGTCGTGGACGAATGGGCCGCAGTGAGCAATCCGACGAGCAGGTCGATCACGTCGTCGGGTTCCGGCCGGCCGCGGTGGTCGGCGTCGGACATCCGTTCGTAGTCGGCGATCAATGCGAGCAGGACAGTCGCCAGTGACTCGAGCCGGTACCGGCGAGCGACGGCGGGCAGATCGCCGATCAGGTGATCGAGCCGCGACATGACGATGCGGACGGTCGGCCGACTGTCGCCGTCCAGGTTCATCTCGTCCGCGACGGAGCGGTGGTGGCGCACGCGCTCGAAGAACCGGGCGAAATGCGTCGATCCCGGCTGATCGACCACCTCTACGAGGGGAAGCGCCAGCACCGTCAGCAGTGCCCGGATGTCTTCGCCCCCTGGCGCACCCTCGCACTCGGCGAGCAGCTCCATCCGCCGGAATTCCAGCCCGCGGAGGTGATACTCGACGATCGCGGCGATCAGGCCGTCGCGGGAACCGAAGTGGTACTGCACCGCCGACTTGTTGCGCTGACCCGCCGCGCGGGCGATGTCCTGCAGCGGGACGTCGATCCCGGCCTCGGCGATCAGCACCTCCGCGGCACGCATGATGGCGTGCGGAGCCGATCCCTCCCGCAGCCCTTCCCCGACCTTCACCGCTCAAAGGTAGGGTCACACATCACCGAGGTCAATGCCTGATACTTATTCTTTAAGTCTGACTACTTAAGTCCTTGGGCCCGCGGTTGCGCCGAGCACACCCAGGCCGGAGAGTGGTCCCCCGTGAGCCATCGCATCCACCACCTCAGCTGCGCGACGATGTGCCCCAGCGCCGGCCTCGTGCCCGGCCTCGCCCCGTCTCGCCTGGTCGCGCACTGCCTGCTGGTCGAGGGACCCGACGGCCTGACGCTGGTGGACACGGGCTTCGGCACGGCCGACGTCGCCGATCCGATCGGCCGGCTGGGCCGGCCGTTCGTGATGTCGGTCGGCGCCAGGATGGACCTCGCGCTCACCGCAATCGCCCAGGTGCGCGCGCTCGGCTACGACCCGTCGGATGTCCGCGACATCGTGGTCACCCATCTGGACGGCGACCACGCGGGCGGCCTCGGCGACTTTCCGTGGGCGCGCGTGCACGTACACGCCGACGAGCTCGCGACCGCCCGCGCACGGCCAACCCTGCTCGACAAGACGCGGTACAGCGCGAAGCAGTGGGCGCACGATCCGACCTGGGTCGAGCACCGTCCGGGCGGTGACCGGTGGTTCGGGTTCGAATCGGTGCAGGCGGTCAGCGAGGACGTGCTGCTGATTCCACTGCGTGGACACACCTTCGGGCACAGCGCGGTGGCGGTGCGTCGTCCCGGCGGCGGCTGGTACCTGCACGCGGGCGACGGCTACTACTTCGCCGACGAGAAGCTGACCCCGCCCTCGTGCCCGCCTGGCCTGCGGGCGACACAGGTCCTGATGGAGATGGATCGCCGGTCGCGAATCGCCAACCAGGGCAGGCTCCGCGAGCTGCACGCCGCCCACGGCGACGAGGTCACCATCATCTGCGCGCACGACGCGAGCGAGTTCGAGGCGCTGGCCGCCGTCACCGACTGAGCGCGTTTCCGGCTATCCGGCGAGGTCGTCCGGGCCGATCGGGTCGGCATCCCAGAGGGTCTGGGTGACCGGCGGCCGGGCCCGGAACCGGTTGACGACGACGAACCCGAGCGCGATGAGTGCGCCCACCACGGCCCCCGTCACGACGCGGCGACATGCGCGGGTGGACTTCGTCGGCTCGGGTTCGGTGGAGGTCATGCGAGGAGTCTCCCGCACTCTCGCGCAAAACTCGAAAGGCCCCTCTCCCGCGGGTGCGGGTGAGGGGCCTTTCGAGTGGAGCCGCCTAAGAGAATCGAACTCTTGACCTTTTCATTACGAGTGACAAACAGTCTGTCGCACATAGTCTTTCGAGTTGCAACACGCCTGGTAAACCAGCCAATCTCGTGCGCGTAGTTCATGCCGCATGCAGCAACACTGCGCAGTCCAAGACCACATCAAGACCACAGGCTCACGCGTGCGCATCGTTCCTACAAACATTGCTACAAACAGGGGCCGATCGACGGCGCATCCCTCTTCGCTCTCTTCTTTCCCAGCGCGTTAGTGCGTTGCAGTGCGTTGGCAGTGTGTTGACCCGCTCGCATTCCAGTGTGTTAGTGCGTCAGTGCGTATATAGAAGAACGCACTGACGCACTCACTGGATGGAACCTTGACTTAGTGAGTGCGTTGCTCCGAGTAGCGTCAGCACTTGAAGAGGATCGCGTGTGAGGAGGCCTTGGTCTGATGTCCTCGACGATCAAGCTCAGGCAGGGGCAGCTCGCCAAGTACCGGAAGCTGTCGGGCCTGGACACTCAGCAGAAGCTCGCCGACGCAATGGGCATGGAGCGATCCACCCTCTCCCGCACCCTCAACGGGTTCATGGACCCGGGCGAGAAGTTCATCGCCGGCCTGCTGACTGCGTTCCCCATGTTGTCGTTTGAGGATCTATTCGAGGTTGTGGTCGATCAGGGTGCAGGTGCGGTGGAATCCGGCAGGTCTGCCCACGAAACGCAGGAGCGCTAGGAATATGAATAGGACGCCCGCCCCCGCGTTCTGACGGCCGATCATTTAACGGCTTGCAGAGGATGACGTCCTATTCACATGCGATGCTACGCGCTGACGGCTCGACGATGGGGTCGGCACTGCCGACATCACCGACAGCCTCGGCCGCACTCCCTCGCGAAAGGCGTCGGCGGCTTCCCTTGGTGAGTCCGGCAGGGTCGGCGACAACCGGTGCCGCGGGCTGGAAGGTGATGTCGAGTGCGGCCCGGTCGTCGGATTCGGTGAGGGGTTGTGCCCGGGCACCTGCAGTCTTCTGGCACGCTGCTGAGCTGCCGCGCTCCTGCAGGTCGCTGTGCGCGGTGACCAGCACCGGTGAGACGACGAACGGGGCCCCAATGCCCCCGCTTTCAGACGGCCGATCATCTAACAGCTGGCAGAGGGGGGAACCCCGTTCGTCATCCATCTTATCCACTCGATCGGTGCGCCGAGCGCCTTCCTGGGGGTTTGCATCGCGACCATGTGTTGACCTGCAGGAACATCGCCGCGTATCGCGGATGGCTAGCCTGACGCGAAAGGCCCCCGAGCAGTTGCTCGGGGGCCTTTCAAGCGGTCAGGTACGGGCTACTTGGCCTTGTCTGACTTCTTCTTGGATGGCTGGAAGCCGAAGTCTGAACGACGAACGCTCGAGAAGTAGGCGTCTGGGTCCTGCTTGATGAGACGCAGAATCTCAGTCTGACGCGCTTCCTGCGCATCGCGAGCTTTGGAGTTCTTCATGCCTGCCCCCTCCTCAGATGGCCCGAAAGCTTGACATTCCCGACATGTCTAGACACAACTAGACAGTATCAGTTCGGCGATCCCAGATGGCCGTCAACTGGCTTGAAACCTTCGAGAGCGTAGGTCACTGCCAGGAGAGCGGCCCAGTAGCGCATGATGGGAAGGTCCTGCTCTTCGTTGAGCTCCCCGGACTTGAGTGCGTCGACCGTGAGTGTTCCGTAGAACATGTTCGGGCCCGCGACGATCGGCATCGTCATGTACGTCTCGTACTCGTATCCATTGCCGACAATCGGCTCGAACCGTGGCTTATTGGACAGCGTTGCACGGAAGGTGGGGTCGGACGGGCGGAAGCTACTGACCGATCTGTTGCCGCGGCCCTTGAAGTACTCGGTGCTTACAAGTTCGACGGGTGCGATGTCTGTGTCGAACTCGAAGAGGTTCGCCCGCGTCCCTAGTGAGCCGGATCGCCCCACTGAGTTCGCCACTGCCGCCATGATTTCCATTCGCAACTCGCGAAGGTTGTGGCGGGGGATGCACTCAACCCAACAGGCGAACGACTCGGCCGCCAGCTGGATCACGGGCGTTTCAAAGAACTGGACGAAGTTCTCAAGTCGCCACGGGTCTTTCTCTTCGGCCTCCGCTTTGGCCTGTGCCTGCCGGGCTTCAGTCGTGCGCTTGGCGAAGGATGCGTAGATCGCGAAAGCGATGAGCGCCAACCCGATGACTAGCCATAGGAATCGGAGGTTGGTCTGATGGTCTGAGAACTCGTCGGAGGTGTAGATGCCGAGCGGAACGGAAGCGACAGTGCATGCGGCCGGCGTCCAGAAGGCCTCCCCGTTCACAATCCACCTGGGATGGACAAACTGGGCAGGCTCGTTGTTCGAAACCCCCGGCACGGAACCCCCATTTTCGACACAGAGTCACACAATCGACGCATCACAATAGACGACGGATTCGTCGACTTCGCCGATTCCGCGCCAGCTCCTGACCATCCGGTTCGTCTGCTATGCATTCATCATGAATCGGATGCTGATCGTGACCCTCGGTGCGGGCGCTTTGCTGCTGGCTGGCTGCACCTCGAGTGTGGAGGAGTCAAGCGAGACGGGTCCTGCTGGTAGCCCGGGTGATGCTGTCATCTCCGCGCCAGGGCCTACAGGAACGCCGGCGATCGATCCCGCGAGCGAGGCAGGGCTACGTCAGACCCTGGCTGATCAGTATGCGTTCATCCAGAAAGGCGATTGGTCGGGTGTTTACGACTTCAGTTCGCCACGATGCCAGCTCGCGACACCAAGGGAGGACTTCGTTGCCCTGGTCGGCGAGGGCTACAAGGGACGCGACTTCTCGGGGCCGGAGGAGTATCTGATCACCGTGAACGGCACCGTGGCGACTGTCGTTGTTAAGTCATTCGACGGCAAGGGGAAGATGAAGCCTGCAACGTGGGCCTTCATGAATGGGTCCTGGGTCCACGAAAATTGCTAGGTGAGCACGAAACCATCGCGGTCGAGCCGTTGTGGGTCGCCGGCCTCGGCAAGTGCATGCAGCAGCGCACCTCGTGGACCGGGGCGCGTCACAACATGTCCGTCTGAGGCGGCGGACTTGAGTGCTGCGCGAGCAACCTTCTGTGAGTGGCCTTGCTTGGTCACCGCGGCGATGATGTCGCGGCCGCTCGAGTTTGGATTCTGGCGAACGAATCCGAGAATGTCTGGGAGTGCTGCCGCCTCGGCTACGGAGTCGACAGCTTCTTTCCGACTCCCGCTGGCGTAGGTGAGGTTTCGGTTGCGCACGTCGTAGGTCAGTTGACCTTCGGTCACATCTACGTCGCGGCCGAAGGCGGAGAAGTAGCGGGCGGAGTTGGGCTCTTCATTCTGGCGAACGAGGCGCCAGATCGCGTCGGGCCAATCCTGGAGGCGCGAATCCCCGCGTGCACGCTCGCCACTGTGGCCCATGTGGTGGATGACAGCGGCCTCGTCGATTCCAGCCTCGGCGAGCAGCGAGTCGAACGCGACGAGAAACCGTCCGGCATCACGGTTCTCGTCAAGCCCAATCGCGTCGAGAACCGGGCGAAGTACGTCGAGAACAAGGAAGTTGGTTCCCGCCAAGACTTCGGCCCACCGTGCTCGGACATCGGAGTCGAGGATGTTGAAGCTGCCGACCCTGCCGCGCATGGATAGCACCTTGACTGCCTGCACGTTCTTGATGCCCTGGTCGCGGAGCCAACCTCTGAGCGTTCGTTGGTCGAGCTCGTTGTCGAGAAGGGTGACTTGCCCGACCGGTTCTGTCGCGAACTTGCCGAGAAACGGGTCTCCATCAACGAGAGACCGGATCAGGTTCCCAACGAGGGTGGTCTTGCCGGCTTTGAACTGCGCAGAAAGCATGATGCGGCCGCCGACGGGGAAGAGCTCATCGATTCGGTACTTCGCGTCTTCATCGGGAATCGCCAGGAAGTCAGTCAGGGAGACCGGCGGTGTGATGGACGCGAGAGTCGAGGCATTCTTCAGCGCCAGTAGTCGACTCCGAGCTTCTTCTCTCACGAGAAGTTTGGAAAGTTCGCCTTGTACCTGGATTTCGTGAAGATCGCGGCGCTCGAGCGCAACCACTTCCGCGATGTGCGGCACATCGCCGTAGGGATCGTCGCTTCCCTGCCATTGTCCCTGCTCTGCGTTAGCATTGGATGCAGAGTCAGCAGCTTGGTGGCAGTTGGTCTCATCGAAAGGCTCCTCGATGGTCCCGAGGGGCCTTTCCCCTTGCGCGGGGTTGCTCATGCGGCACCACCGTCACGGATGTCGGCGACCAGGAGGCTGTCGACTTCGTTGAGGTCGACGAAGACGCGCCCGCCTCTGCGGTATCGGGTGAGAAGTCCCCGGTTGAAGTAGTTGTGAATCGTCCGGGTGGTGCAGTCGGCGCGGCTGGCGCCTTCACGGACTGAGGCAGGTTTGACGGGTAGACCCGTCCGAGGGTTGAGAGGCACGGGAGTTCCTTAGAGGCTCTGCGAAGGGGATGGGGTGAACGCTGGTCCCGTGCGGGTCTCAGGTCTCGTACCGTGCGGTTCTCGACACGCCCATGATTCCATGGTGAACGCTGTCTTTCAACACTATTCGGCCTCCTGCGCGTCGTGTTCGATGTCGTGTCCGTAGCCGGCGGCGCGAAGTAGCTCAGCCATCTGGGCGAGAGGCATCACGGCCAGCCACTCCCCCGGATCCCCCAGTCCGCGGCGCTTGAGGACCAGCAGAGCGTGGTCGGCGCGGGCTTCGTCCTTCTGCTCGTTGAGCTGTCGCAGCCATTCCGGCCAGGCGTACGCGGCACGGTCCTTGACCTGCACAGTCAGGCCCGGCGCGGGGTGAAGGTCACCAGCGTCCCTCGTGTATCCAGCTCGGGTGCGTTCGCAGTGCGGGAAGCCATTGGTGCGCAGGAAGTCCCGCACTGCTCGCTCGGCGCGGTCGCCCTTGGTCTTGTTCGGGTTGGTCATGTCGTCACCATCCATCCGACTTGTCGCGTCCGGGCGCCCGCTGAAGTGCTTCGCGGAGCGGCCAGCACTGGGGCCGCACGGGAATCTTGGTTCCGTTGCCTGCCGTCAGCCACTCAGTGTCGGTCGCCAGGAATCTCTCTTCGCGGGCATACCAGTCGCCCCAGGGCTTGTAGGGGTTGATGGTCGAGATGGCCTGCATGAGGGCCATTGCGAGGTCATCATGTCCCGCTCTGTCTGGCACGGCGATGCGCATCTGCCCGGCGGTCAGTTGCTCGAACTCGAGTGCATGCAACTGCTTGAGCAGCTCGGGATGCCTTGGGAGGACGATGCGGCCTTGTTGAAGCAGTACCTTGAGCTGTCCAAAGCCGGATGCCTTTCGCCGATTGTCGGTGGTGACCCCGGTGACCATCGTCGGCGTCCAATCGACCCACCCATCCCGGCCGGTCCATTCATTCCGCCGCTTCTGCCAGTCCTCATTCATGGTGCTGCGCAGGCTCTCAGTCGGATACGCGCCAACGCCGTTGGTCTCGGATACCAGGCGGATCGTGCTGTATTTGCCTGCTACCTCTACGACTCGTTTGATGAAGTCGGCGTAGGGCATCCGGTAGTGGGCTTCGAGGTGCGGGATGAAGTAGGTCAGTTCGTCGCGGTTGTTTTCCCGGCAGTCGTCGAGAACGCCGAGCATGACGAGGGCGTTGGCGTCGCGTGCCATGCCCCAGTCGATGCCTCCAGCGACAGTAGGACGGCTGGCGGGGAGCTGGCCGACGCCGAGATACTCATACCCTGCGACGGCGCCCTCGAGCTCGGCAGTGGTGAAGTAGGCGCCTGCGTCGTCTGTCCATTCGGCGAGGTACTCGCGGGAGAAGTAGTCGGCAGGCTCGCGGGCCTGAATCTCAGCGAGCAGCTGCTGGTCGACCATCGGCGATGTCGAAGACGGCCAATGCCACGACTGCACCTGATCGTCGGGGCTGGTCGTACCGCGGCGCCAGAGCTGCCGGAAGAAGTGGTCGGCGCTCCCCCAGGGGCTCGAGGACAGAATGACGCGGGAGCCGCGGCGGGCGATGACGGACGGTTCCGCGGCCCGCCAGATTTCGGGGTCGACGAATCCGGCCTCATCGATGATGAGTAGGTCAACGGGCCAGCCGCGGATCTGCCTCTGGGAGGCGGGTACTGAAATCAGACGCGAGCCGTTGGAGAGCGTGATCTGGGACTTGGAGTCGTCAAGGACAGATCCGCGTAGCAGCGGCGAAGCGGTGGCCATCGCGGCGCATTCCTCAAGCAGGCGTCGTGACGCAGTTTCGCCAGCGGAGACGAGCAGGACCGTTGCGTTTCGCTTGGTGAACGCCTCATGCAGTGCTGTGACCGCGAGGACGCGGGACTTGCCGACCTGGCGGCCGGCGCACATCACCCGGTAGCGGGCGAGGGAGCGAGCGAAGTCGAGCTGGTGATCCCAGAGCGGTTGCGCGAGGAGTTGATCGGCGAACAGTTCGACGGTGATGGCTTGGGCGGTGGTCAATTCTCCCCCTCAAGGGTGGGTGGCGTGGCCGAGGCCTTCTCTGCCTCTTCGCGTTGCTGGGTGAGGATCTGGGCAAGGTCGAGCTGGGTGGAGGCGATGTCTTTGCCGAGGCGTGCCTTGGACAGCGGGTCGAGTCCGAGGCGGGAGCGATGGTTTGCCGCCTGGGTGTCGATGCGGAGGCGATGCTTCTCGGCTGCGCTGACCTCGCCGGTCACGGTGAAAGCGCCGTGCTCGTCGACGTACGCGGTGAGCACCTCAAGCTGAGCCTCAGTGCGTGCATACGCGAGGACCGCAGGCTGCATCTCAGGGGCTTGCAGGTCCGGGCGTGACTGGCACACGGCGTTCGCGATTTCGGCTGCGAGAGGGACGATCACGCGGTCGGAATGTGCTCCGTGCTTCTTCGCGACGTAGTTTCCCGGCTTGAAGGGTTCCCAGGAGTAGCCGCGGGCGGGGCCTTGGCTGACGATGTTTCGAGTCATGTGGTGGTCCTTCCGGGGCGGCCCCAGTCTCGGGAGACTGGGGCCGCCATGGGGAGTCGCTACGCTGCGTCCTCGCCTGCGTCGGGTTCGTCGCCGCCGGCGCCCTGGCTCAGGGCCAATTCCAAACCGATCGCCGTGTCGAGTCCGCCGCCGTTGCCGCTATCGAGGGCGTCGATGTAGCGATCGAATGCGGGCAGGACGGAGTCGAGCGTGATCGCCGATGCGATAGCTGCTCCGCCCTCGGGGTCGGCGAGCTCAGCGAAGCGACCGGCCACGGCTCGCGCCACGGCGGAGGTGTCGACCGCCTTGTCCGCGCTGACGAGTTTCCCGCCGTCGCGGCCCGGCACCTTCTGGACCTCGATCTGCATGCCGGCCAGGCCGCTGGCGTTCTGACCGGGCAGGTTTGCCTGCATCCAAGCGGGAGCGAAACGCTCGGCGCCAAGGACCGCATCGGCGTCCGCATTACGGAGAGCGGCCTTGAGGCTGCGACCCTTCTCCAGCTGAGGCAGAACCACATTCCGCCACGCCTGCTCGGTGCGCACAAGGTCTGCCGAGTTGTTCGGGTCGAACTGAGGGCGTGCCTTCGCGGCCTGGCGCTGGGTCTCGCGGGCGACCGCAGCAGCCTCCTCCTTGATCGCTGCGAACTGCGGTGCGTAGCGCCGGGTGTATTCCTTCCGCCAGCTCGCGACGTGCTCAGCCCGCTCGCTGGGCGTCATCAGCACGTCCGCCTTGGCCTTCGCCACGACCTCGTCGAGCTTGGACTGGCGCTCCTGCTTGAGCTCGCGAGCCTTCTTCTGCAGATCCTTGATGGTGTTCACGGCGGTCTCCTTAGTTGTGCTGGTCGTAGATGGAGTTGGGGTTCTCGAGGTTCGGCCAACCGAAGCTCTCCGGCGCAGTCGGCCAGCCCGGCCCCTGCGGGACCAGTGGCGGGAGGGGCTGCGGGTTGGCCCCGTCCTGCGGGGGAACCGCATTCGCCAGGGCGCCGTCATTGGCGCGGATGCGGAACCTTGCGGAGCCGTGGGACTTCTTGCCATCGGGGTCGAGGTAGATGCCCTGCGGCGTGAGCCTCGCGCCGCCCCGCATGACGTAGTCGCCCGTCTCGGTGTCGTAGTGGGTTCCGCAGGCCGGGTGTGCCTGTTCGGGATTGCTTGCCATGGTGTTCTCCTGGGTGTTGTTGTGCTGCTGTGGTTTCGCTGGATGGGTCATCGGGTCCAGGTCAACGTCTTTGCGGCACGGTTGGCGTCGCGTTTCCGCAATGCCTCGTCGATGTCGGTGACGTTGTAGACCTCTTGGACCGGCGGGTTGTCGATGAGCTGCTGCAACTGCGCGGTGATGCCGGCGAGGGTTTGCGCTGCTGCCTGCCCGGTTTCGGGTGACAGCAGGGCGCCGAGGACGCCGCCGGGTTTGGGGATGCCCCACGATTCGGCGAGGTCGGGTCCGGCCTGTTGCGCCCAGTCGGAGAGCCGTTGCTGCGGCGTCGGCGGGGCTGTGAACGACGTGGCCGGTGCAGGTGCCGCACTGCGGCCACCACCCCCACCTGACGGTGCAGGTGCGGGCTTGGATGCGGTCAGCTCCGTCGAAGCACCGGACGGCCAGTTGGTGACAAACACCCGCTGACCATCCGTCGACAACGACACACCCGAATCGGTAGTGCCTGCCGCGCCGCCCTTGAGCTTGTCGCGCTGCTGCTCGAGCATCTGACGGCGTTTGGTGGCATCCGCCTTACTCGGGCCACTGGCATTGAGTTCCGCGGCGAGGGCGTCCTCAACCATCCGATCCGCCTGCGCCAGTTCTTCCGTCGACGGATTGTCGCCGCCGGATGCGCCCGGCCAATGCCAGACCATCGGGAAGTCCTGCGCACCCAACGCGGGGCCGCCGTACTGCACACCATTCGCGGAACCGGACTCCACATTCGTGCCGAACAGCGTGCCGGCCATGTGCCCGTTCTCGCCGGACCCTCCATTGGTGCCGATGGAGAAGCCGTCCGGGTCATAGCCCGGCGCCCAACCCATCGACGCGAAGTCGGAGTCCGTGGTGAAGCGGGTACTGCCGCCGGTCAGCTTGTTGAAGATGCCGGACATGTAGCCAGAGCAGTCCCAGTTGTCGCCGCCCGCACCGCCGTAGGAGTACGGGAGGTTGTCCTTGGACTTGGCGAACGCGACCGCTGCATCACCGTTGATGCCGCCGTCGGCCATCTTCACCAGGCCGAAGCCGAAGCGATCCGCGACCTCCTGCAGGATGCGCTCGGCGCGTGGGCGCTTCGAGGCCGCACCGGGGATGAACGCTTCCCAGCCGGTCTCAGCTTCGGCCCACTGGTAGATGCCGCGGCCTTGGCCCTGCCGGATCGACGCCGGCCCTGACTCGTGGATGTTGCCGTCAGCGTTGGGCGCCACATCCTGGATTGCGGGTCCAACGAAATCGGACGGCACACCAGCTGCATCGCGACGCTTCTTGATGTCGACCCAGACAGTCATCGCCCGCTCGCGGTTGAGGTAATCGGTCATGATTTCCTCAGCCGGGCCAGTATTCGCCGTGACCTTGATGCCGCTGGGAGTGGTCTCAACCTTGAAACCGAGCGCCTCGAGCCTCTGGATCGCCTCGGGGCTGTTGTCGGTGATCGTGATGTCCTTCTCGCCAGGAATGACAGTCACACCGTCACCGAGCGCACGCATCATGACCTCGGAGTTCTGCGCCGCCTCGCCAGCCGCGCGGACGTCATCGCGCATCCCCTGCAACTTCGGTCGGCCAGCGTCGATCACATCCGCGAGGCCGCGGGCTTTGTCGCCCGCGGTCTGCGCGCCGTTGGCGAACGATTGCATGCTGTCGGCGATCCCGTGGAAGTCGTCGGCCTGACCACCCATGCCGGGGATCAGGTCCAGCACGTTCGCCTGAGCCTCGACGAGACCAGCCAGGAAATGGACGATCTGGCCTACCGAACTGCCGACACCTTCTGCGAAGAACGCCCAGGCTCGCAGCGCACCCGACGAGAACCCGAGGACCGCGTCGAGCGTCGCGAACCCGGCATCAGCGAGACCCGTGAAGAACCCGATGATCTCCGGTTTGTTCGCCCCGACCCATTCAGCGACATCCCCGAGCGCCGGCCCGAAAGCCTGCCCGAGCGCCATTTCGATGGCGTCAGCTGAGGTTTCGATGGATCGGCGCGCCTTCTCCATCTGATTCGCCGGGTTGTCACCCATCGCGTCGACAGCACGCTTGGCGGTGCCCGCGAAGTTGTCCAGATCCGCGGTCGCGCTGGATACGTCGACCGCCATGAGGGCTTCTTGCATCGCTGTGGCTTCTTCGCCGAACAGCTGAGTGAACGCGATGGATCGCGCCTTGGGGCTCAGCTCCGGGTCACGCAGCTTGTCGAGCAGCATGTCGAGGCCCTCAGCGGCACGCTTGCCGCCACCGGTCAGGCGCTCGGCCATCTCGTCGCCATTGAGGCCCAGCTCGGCGAAGGTGTCGGCGGAGTCACCCGCGTTGCCTGCCAGTTCCTCGAGTGCGCCGACGAGGTAGTCGGCTGAAGGTGCGCCGGCATCAATCGCCTGAGCGAACATGCCCATCGCTTCCTGCCCGGTGAGACCGAACTGAGTGAGCGTGGCGGACTTCTGCCCGAACACGTCCGCGATGTCACCGACCTCGGTCTCGACCCTCTGCGCACCGAACGTGAGGAGGTCGAATGCCTCGGTGCCGTTCTTGGCGAGGCCGGTCTTGACCATCAGGCCGGCAGTCTTCGCCGCCTGCGGGATATCGATTTCCATGACCTTGGCGACACCGTCCAGCTGCTCGATGACGGTCTGCATCTCCGCGGCGCTGGCGTCCGTGTCGAGGAGTCCCGCCTTGGCTGCCGCCCTGGCGGTGTCGAGGTTGGCTTCGAACGATTCACCGAAGGCGTTGGAGTAGGCGCGGCCGGCTGCGTCACCGATCCGGCGCATCGTCGCTTCGTCGACACCGAGCTTGGCCTGCGTCAGATCGAGCTGGACCTCACGCTGCATCCCATCGTTGATGGCCTTCATCAGCACTGCACCAGCCATCAGCCCGACCGCCGTGACCCCGACCAGCGAAGCGGCGATTGGGCCACCCTTGCCGCCAAGATCACCCAGCTTGGAGGCGAACCCGGAGACGAAGGCCCCACCACCACCCGCACCAGCGCGTTCTGACACCTGGCCAGCGAGCCCGGTGAGCTTCTGTGAAGCACCCTGTGCGGCCTGACTGATCCTCCCAACGTCGTCGGCGGAGCGCTTCGCCGACTGACCGACCTTGTCCACATCGGATGCGCCGCGGCCGAGTTTCCCGACATCGCGGCCTGCATCCGAAGCCGAGCGCCCCAGCTTGTCGGCGCTACGGGAAGCGTCGGCGAACGAGGTCTCAACCCTGGCGCCGGCCTTCCTCCCCTGCTGCTCAGCTTCACGCACACCCTCGACGAATCTGGAGTCATCGAGGGTCAGGTACGCAACGAGCGTTCCCACGTCGAGGGCCATCTCAGGCCCCCTTTCGCTTGCGCTTTGACTGCGCTGCAGCGAGGGTCTCGGCGATCTGATCCAGGTCCACGAGGCGCCCGAGATGCGTCATCTGCCAGTGCACTTCGGCCATGTCCGGCGTGAAACCGAAGTGCAGGATGGCGGTGCGGCCGGCGTGCAGGATCATCGGCCACGGAATCCCGTCAGCCTTCATCTCTCCGTATGCATCGCCGAGGACTTTGATCGCCTCTGCGGTTTGCTCGGCCGCCGGGATGCTGTCTGATATCGCGAGTTCCTGCACATGCTCGAACTCGTCCGCCGTGGGCGCGGTGACGCGGTACGTCTTGCCGCGGATCGGCAGATGCAGGTCCGGGTCGAAGAACGTGTCGAGATCCTTGAGCACGTCAGTTCTCCTTGCTGTTGATTCGCGTAACCGCTTCGAGGGCGATCAGCCGCAGGATGGACTCGTAGATTTCGTGGTGGTGCTGCCGTGTTTCGAGCACCGCCTTGGTGACTGCAGCGAATTCGGGATTCGGAAGCGACGAGAGCAACGTCCGAGTTCCGTGTGTGTCGCCGTCGCTGACGAGCGAGAGCAGGTTCTCGAGGTCGCCGTAGCTGGGCGGGGCCACTGCGTCCATGTCGTGTTGGGTCATGCGGTCCCCCGCGCCTCGAGGCCACGATGCGACGGGCAACGCTGAGACTTGTGCCGCGTCAACTGCGCGCAACGTGAGCCGTGGTCGCCGATGCAGCGTCGACTGGGCGCCTTCCGCTTGTCTCGAACGACAGCGAAGTGAGTTGTGGTCATGAAGCCTCCTGGGCTACTGAGCTGGAAATGGTGGGTGAATCGCCCCTCAGGCGGGAGAGGCGCTCGGAGTGGCTGCGGCACTGGGTGCCCGCAAGAACGAGGTAGGGCAGTAGCTCTGTCTCCGGCTGCGTCTCGGCGAAACCAGCCAGGCCGGCGGCAAGAGCGCGGTAGCGGCGCCGGTACGCCTCAGCCACTACCGCGCTGGCGTACTCGAGCAACGCCAGGTCCGAAGCACCTGAAGTGACGGCATCCATCAGCCGCTTGGATCGCTTCGCTGCGTGGTCAGTTGTGACGCCACCGATACGGCGCAATTCCGCCTCTACGGT
Source organism: Rhodococcus sp. PvR044 (assembly GCF_040548995.1). NCBI lineage: Bacteria > Bacillati > Actinomycetota > Actinomycetes > Mycobacteriales > Nocardiaceae > Rhodococcus > Rhodococcus sp. PvR044. The sequence continues at coordinate 343,369 of NZ_JBEPSX010000003.1, read as the reverse complement.
CACGGCGTCACATGGGCGACCTGCAGCATGCAGCGTTCGGACTACGCCGAGAATCTCCCGCACGGCCCAGTCTTCGAGGTCGTCATCGTCAACTGAAACCAACACTGCTGCAACGGCTTTCGGAGACGAAACGAGCAGGGCGCCGAGGAATAGGGTTTCGGCCTGTGATTGGACTGACGCCAGCGGGGCGACGACACTAAGGCTGTTGGTCACGCGACCTCCAATGGAGCCGAGCTGTCCATCGGGGCGACCTTCATCGCGGTTGCAGCAGCAGGGGGGCTGGCTGCAATCGCATCGAACGCCGCGGCTATACCGGCGAGCAGGGCAGGCACATCCTCGGCCAATACGCCCCGACCGCAGATGACGATTAGTCGGCTGACCGTTCCGTCTTCATTGGCAGCCACCTGAGCCTCGATGCTCACCGAACCGTCATCGGCGGGTATCTCGGCTACATCGCGGACGAAGCTGATCACGCCTTCCGCTGGTGCGGTAGTCTCGTTCATAGCGAATCTCGTTTCAGTGATGTGGACGGATTCCGGGCCTCGGCGAATAGGTGTTGGCGCACCTGCCGGGGCCTTCTTCTTTCCCTGGGTCACTTCACTCACGCGGCACCACCGCGCACTTCATCGGTAGGCAGCCCCAGCAATGCCTGGAGCTCTGCTGTCACTACCCGGTAGGCAGCCCCGAGCCTGAGCACCCGAACTGGAAACTCGCCACGGCGAGCGAGCGCATAGGCATGGCTCTTGCTGACCCCCACCGCCTGTCCGGCAGTTGGCCAGAGCGGAACGGTCAAACCCGCTTCGGCCAGGTCTCGCTTCTGTTTGCGGGCAACTGTGGCAGACATCTTCCCTCTCCTTTGCGTTAAATCACTCAGCCTGTGCTTCCTGTTGCGTTGAACACAGCAAGCGTTGCACAGTGTTCCGATTTACGCAAGAACCGCGTAGTCTGCGTTTTATGACGCAGCCCTCATGGTCCACCGAGACCACACAGCGCATCGCACAGGCGATCCGCACCCACCGCGGAGCCCGATCGGCTCAATGGCTCTCGGACATGACCGAAAAGGTTGGCTATCGCGTCGCCCGCTCGCGCATCTCAGACCTCGAAACTGGCCGACGAAACCGCATCGACGTCACCGAGCTGATCGTCATCGCCGCGGCCCTCAACGTCGCCCCTGTTCTGCTCATCTACCCGGACATCCCTGCGGGTTCGGTCGAGGTGCTACCTGGACTTGAAGGAACGTCATGGGGCGCGCTGAAGTGGTTTGAGGGCGTCTACGCCTCGCCACTGCATTCCCGTGAGGACTCCGCAGATTTCGAGCTGGAGAACAACCGGAACCAACACCTTGCGGACCTGCGCACCGAAGAAGATCTCTTCGGTGCCTGGAGTGAGGAGGTGTTGGAATTCGACAGAACCGTCAATGAATACAACCGGCAGAAAGAAGACCCTTCCTTCACGTCCAACCCCGTACTCGAGCGACTTGTTGACCAAGCATCGAAAGCCCTTCGCGATACGCGAACCCAGCTGGAAGACCACCGCAAACGCATGCTCGAGCGCGGACATCAGCCACTTGGCCGTGAAGGGCTTGAAGACACCTACGGATTTCTCGATACGCCTGAGGAAGAGGAGAAGTGGCGATGAGCGGTCGCATCTACCGCCGGTGCGGATGCCGGCAAGACGGCAAACCGCTAGGGGCGAAGTGCCCGCAGCTCGCTACCAACGACAAGCACGGAACCTGGAACTTCGCCGTCTATATCCCCGACGCCAACGGCAATCGGAAAGTGATGCGACGCGGAGGATTCCCGACCAAGCGGGCCGCGGCGGGCGCACTCAAAGACGTCAATGCGCGGATTGACACGAGCGTCAAGAACGACGATCGCGAAACTGTTGGCCAGTACCTCTCCGCTTGGCTCGTCGACAAGAAGCGCACTCTCAAGCCCCTCACCCACTACAGCTATAGCGAGTACATCGAGAAGCGCATCACGCCCGCCCTCGGCTCCAAGAGGCTCGAGCAGCTACGACACGAAGACGTCGTCGCGTTCGTCACCCACCTTGAGGCAGAACGCCGCGGAGCCCCGACTATCAAGCGGGTACTGGCCGTCCTACGCTCCGCCCTCAGCGACGCAGTCAAGACCAAGCGCCTCAGCCACAATCCTGCCGAGCATGTCACCAGTAGCCGTGTTGAGCGCTCCGAGGTGCAGCCTTGGACAGTCCAGCAGGCAGTGACCTTCCTTGACCACGTGAGCCAGTCCTCAGACGGCGAGCCAGACAGCCTGGCGAACCTGTTCGAGATGATCATCGGCACCGGCCTACGCCGCGGCGAGGCACTCGCACTGCGATGGCAAGACATCGACCTAGGCACCCGGTCTATGCGGATCCGGCAGGCCGTGAGCGATGTGGGCGGCAAGCTCGTAGTTGGTGCCCCGAAGACCGCCGGCAGTGCTGCGGGTGTGGGGCTGTCGAGCCGAGTGGTGGCCGCGCTTGAGCGTCAGGAGCAGCGGCAGGCCCGCGACCGTGCGAAGTGGGGGGCAGGGTATGAGAACGCAGATCTGGTGTTCTGCCGCGAAGACGGGGCGATGCTGCGGCCTGAGTGGGTGCTGAAGCGATTCCGTGCCCTCTCCCGCGGTGCTGGCCTGCCAGACTGCCGGCTCCACGATCTGAGGCACCTGGCGGCCACGTTGATGCTCACCAACGGTGTTCCGCTTGCGCTGGTCTCCAAGACCCTGCGTCACTCCCAGGTATCCATCACAGCGGACCTATACGGGCATCTCACGCCAGAGGCTGCGCATGCCGCTGCCGATGCTCTCGGGGCCGCTCTCGATGTCGCTGCAGCTGAGTCCTCTGCCGAGCGTTCAGCGCGAAGTAAGACCACATCAAGACCACTTCACGCCGTCTGAGTCTCGACCCCCGAACGCAAAGAAGCCCCTCTCTCCTGTTTGACCAGGTGAGAGGGGCTTCCTCGTGGAGCCGCCTAAGAGAATCGAACTCTTGACCTTTTCATTACGAGTGAAATGCTCTACCGACTGAGCTAAGGCGGCGTGCCCGACCTCGCGGTCGAGCCAGAGGGAGTCTAGCGGCTCACCCCGCGGATGCGAAAACGGGCCCCGCTACTTCAGCTCGGCACCCAGCTTGGCGACCATGGACGCCACCGCGAACCGGGGCTTGACGTTGATCGAGAGTGCCTCGCGGCACTCCAGCACCGCCTCCACACACCGCAGCAGCGCCTCGGGGCTGCCCGCCGCGGCCATCTTCCTGACCTGGTCCGCCTTGTCCGGGTGGTTCGGCTGTGCCCCCGACCCCAGCGCGACCGCCAACGCGTCCCGGTAGAGCCCGGCCAGGTCCATCAGGGCACGGTCGAGGCTGTCGCGGCCGGTCCTGGTGGCCCGCGACTTCTGCCTGCGCTCGAGGTCCTTGAGGGCGCCGGCCGAGCCGCGCAGCGCGCCCGCCGCGCCCTTGCCGGTACCGCCCGCGCCGAGGGCGGTGCGCAGTTCCTCGGTCTCGCGTTCGTCGCGGGCCGCGCTCATCTCCTTGGCCTCGGCCTCCGCCGCCCGGACCAGCTCGTCAGCCGCCGCGTATCCGGTGGCAGGCCGGGTCGCGGCAGACGCGATGCCCAGCGCCTGGCCGCGGCGCGCCCGCGCCTCCTCGTCCGTCGCCAGCCGTCGGGCCCGGCCGACGTGGCCGCCACTGATCGAAGCGGCCAGCAGTGCGGTCTCGGCGTCGAGCTGATCGCGCTCGCGCAGCACCCCGGCGATCGCCTCCACCGACGGGGTCACCAGCGCCACGTGCCTGCACCGGGACCGCAGCGTCACCGAGATGTCCTGCGGGTCCACCGAGGGGGCGCACAGGAGGAAGACGGTCCGCGCCGGCGGCTCCTCGACGACCTTGAGCAGCGCGTTGGCCGCGCCCTCGGTCAACCGGTCCGCGTCCTCGATTACCACAACCTGCCAGCGCCCGGTGCTGGGGCGACGCGACGCGGTCTGCACGATGCCGCGCATCTCCGCGACGCTGATGCTCAGGCCCTCGGGGATCACCCGACGCACATCGCCGTGGGTGCCCGCCATCGTGGTGGTGCAGGCATGGCATCGCCCGCACCCGGGCTCGCCCTCGTCGGTGCACTGCAGCGCGGCGGCGAAGCACAGCGCCGCGACGGAGCGCCCGGAGCCGGGCGGCCCGGTGAACAGCCAGGAGTGCGTCATCAGCGAACCTGCCGAGGCGGCGCCGCCCCGTGCCGCCCTCGCGGCACCGGTCAGCTCCATCTCGACATGCTCCTGGCCGACCAGTCGATCGAATACTCCCGCCACGGGCCGAGCCTATCGGGCGGGTCCGACGCCGCCGGGCGGGCGTCCGAAACGTTCAAGACCGTCCGGACCGCGGGGAACTACCGTCGCGGGCATGACGCCACAGCTCTCCATGATCGGTCTCGCCGTCGCGGACCTGCCCCGCTCCTTCGACATCTACCGACGCCTCGGCCTCGACCTGCCCGCCGATCCCGGCCAGGAGCAACACCACGAGATCACCCTGCCGGGCGGCCTGCGGGTGGGCTGGGACACCCTCGAGGTCATCCGCGGCTTCGCCCCCGACTTCACCCCCGGGACCGGTGGCCCGTCGCTGGCCTTCGACTGCGGCACGCCCGAGGCCGTCGACGCCAAGTACACCGAGCTCACCGAGGCCGGGTGCACCGGTGAATCGAAGCCGTGGGACGCGTTCTGGGGACAGCGCTACGCGGTCGTCAGGGACCCGGACGGCCACGGCATCGAACTGTTCGCGGCACTGCCCGGCTGACCGAGCAGCCCGGTCAGGGAGGTCCCCGCCAGCGCCCGGACCTCCCTGGCCAGGTGCGCCTGATCGCTGAACCCGGAATCCGCCGCGACCCGCGCGAGCGGGATGCCCCCTCGGGCGAGCCCGAGCGCGCGGTCGAAGCGGAGCACCCGGGCCAGCGTCTTCGGGCCGTACCCGTATGCGGACAAGGACTTTCGATGTAGGCGGCGTTCGCTCCAGCCCAGGCTCGCGGCGACCTGCGCCACCGTGACGCCGCGCGCCAGCTGCGCCGCGATCGCGGTCTCGACGGGACGCCCGATCCCGCCGAGACGGTCGCGTGCCGCCGCACTGATCGCCCGCAGCGGATCCGGCTCGGCGGCATGGAAGAGGCTGCGCACCATCGCATCCGGCCACAGCTGCTCCAGCGGCACCCGCACGTCTCGCAGCTCGTCGGCGCGGACACCGAACACGTGCGGTCCGACGCCTGGCGCGAACCGCAGACCGATCGCCCTGCTACCCGCGGCCGTGGTGCGGTGCGCCCGGGTGTCCGGACCGGCCACCAGCAGCCCGCGCTCGTGCCAGATCAGATCCATGCACCCGTCGGGCAGCACCAGGGCGCCCTCGTCCGGCCTCGACCGGCCTGGCGGATCCGACGTCACCGACCAGGCGACCGCTCCCGGAACTTCCGCTCGCAGTTCCCGATACGCCACCTCGTCTACACCACCTCAGTGTGGACCGGTCAGGACTTCTTCGCGGCGGCCTTCTTCGCAGCCGCCTTGGCGGGCGCCTTCTTGGCCGCGGTCTTCTTCGCCGCCGCCTTCTTGGCAGGCGCCTTCTTCGCGGCCGCCTTCTTCTTCACCGGGCCACGCGCACGCCGGTCGGCGAGCAGCTCCGAGGCACGCTCGTCGGTGATGGTCGCGACATCGTCGTCCTTGCGCAGGCTCGCGTTCGTCTCGCCGTCGGTGACGTAGGGGCCGAAGCGGCCGTCCTTGATCACCATCGGCTTGTCCGTCGCCGAGTCGTTGCCGAGCTCACGCAGCGGCGGGGTCGCCGCACCCGTGCGGCCCCGGCGCTTGGGCTCCGCGTAGATCTTCAGGGCGTCCTCGAGGGTCACCGTGAACATCTGCTCCTCGTTCTCCAGCGAACGAGAATCGGTGCCCTTCTTCAGGTACGGGCCGTAGCGCCCGTTCTGCGCGGTGATCTCTTCCTTCGACTCCGGGTCGATGCCGACCACGCGCGGCAGCGAGAGCAGCCGCAGCGCGTCCTCGAGCGTCACGGTCGCCACATCCATGGACTTGAGCAGCGAGCCGGTCCGCGGCTTCGGGCCGGCGGCCTTCTTGGCGGTCTTCTTCGCGGCGGCCTTCTTCGCGGGCGCCTTGGTGGTGACGGCACCCTCCCCCTCGGCCGTCACCGGCACGATGTCCGGCTCGGGTTCGGGTTCCGGCTCGGGCAGGATCTCGGTCACGTACGGACCGAAACGCCCCTCCTTCGCGACGATCTCGTGCCCGGTGAGCGGGTCGACGCCGAGCTTGCGACCGTCCTGCGGGGTGGCGAACAGCTTCTCCGCGTACTCGGGCGACAGCTCGTCCGGGGGCAGGTCGTCGGGCAGGTTTGCGCGCTGCGAAACAAGATTCGCATCGGGGCCGCCCTCTCCGGAGGGATCAGCGACCATCCGCTCGAGATACGGCCCGAACCGGCCGACCCGCACCACGACATCGCGGCCCTCGGAATCGGCGAACAACCGGATCGAGTTCACCTCGCGGGCGTCGATGTCCTCGAGATTGGTGCCGACCATCTTCTTCAGACCGCCAGAGCGGGCGACCGAGCCCTCGGCGCCGCGCTCCCCGCCGAAGTAGAAGCTGGACAACCAGTTCCCGCGCTGCTCGCGGCCACCGGCGATCTCGTCGAGATCATCCTCCATGCCCGCGGTGAAGTCGAAGTCGACCAGCCGGCCGAAATGCGCCTCCAGCAGCCCGATCACGGCGAACGCCACCCACGACGGCACCAGGGCACTGCCGCGCTTGTAGACGTAGCCGCGGTCCAGGATCGTCTTGATGATCGACGAATACGTCGACGGGCGACCGATTCCCAGCTCCTCGAGGGTCTTGATCAGGCTGGCCTCGGTGTAGCGGGCGGGCGGGTTCGTGGTGTGACCGTCCGGATCCAGCTTGGTGGCGGTGACCGCCTGCCCGGCGACGAGCACGGGCAGCCGCGACTCGGCGTCGTCGGACTGGCCGCCCGCCTCCTCGTCGACGCTCTCGACGTAGGCCTTGAGGAAGCCGGCGAACGTGATGGTGCGGCCGGACGCGGAGAAGGTGCACTCCTCGCCGGTGCCCGCGGTGCCGGTGATCCGCAGCGTCAGGGTGGTGCCGCGCGCGTCGGCCATCTGCGAGGCGACGGTGCGCTGCCAGATCAGCTCGTAGAGCTTGAACTCGTCGGCGGCCAGCTGCGAGTGCAGCTGCCCCGGGGTGGCGAAGACGTCACCCGCGGGACGGATCGCCTCGTGCGCCTCCTGCGCGTTCTTCACCTTGCGGGTGTACTGCCGCGGCGACGGGCTGACGTACTCGGCGCCGTACAGCTCGGTGGCCTGCGCCCTTGCCGCGGCGATCGCCGACGCCGACAGCGTCGTCGAGTCGGTACGCATGTAGGTGATGTGGCCGTTCTCGTACAGCCGCTGCGCGGTCCGCATGGTGCGCTCGGACGTGAAGCGCAGTTTGCGTGCCGCCTCCTGCTGCAGCGTCGAGGTCATGAACGGCGCGTACGGCTTGCGGGTGTACGGCTTGTCCTCGGCAGACGAGACGGTGAGATCGGTGCCGTGCAGCGCCTCGGCGAGGCGACGGGCGTAGCCCTCGTCCAGCACCGTGACGCCGGTCGACTTCAGCTGGCCGTCTGCCCCGAAGTCGCGGCCCGCGGCGACGCGGCTGCCGTCGACGCTGACCAGGCGCGCCCCGAAGCTGCGCGGATTCGCCTCGGCGCCCGCGTCCAGGGTGGCGGAGATGTCCCAGTACTCGGCGGACCGGAAGGCCATCCGCTCGCGTTCGCGCTGCACGATGACGCGCGTCGCCACCGACTGCACGCGGCCTGCCGAAAGCTTCGGCATGACCTTCTTCCACAGCACCGGACTGACCTCGTAGCCGTAGAGGCGGTCGAGGATGCGCCTGGTCTCCTGCGCGTCCACCAGGTCCTGGTCGAGGTCGCGGGTGTCCTGCGCGGCCGCCAGGATGGCCGGCTTGGTGATCTCGTGGAAGACCATCCGGCGGACCGGGATCTTCGGCTTGAGGGTCTCGAGCAGGTGCCAGGCGATGGCCTCGCCCTCGCGGTCAGGGTCAGTGGCGAGGTAGAGCTCGTCGGCGTCCTTGAGCAGGCTCTTGAGCTCGGCGACCTTGGTCTTCTTGTCCGGGCTCACCACGTAGAGCGGCTCGAAGTCGTGGTCGACGTTGACGCCGAGCCGGGCCCACGACTCGCCCTTGTACTTGGCGGGCACGTCCGCCGCGCCCCGCGGGAGGTCGCGAATGTGACCGACCGAGGCCTCGACGACGTAGTTCTTGCCCAGGTAGGGGGCAATTTTCCTGGCCTTGGTCGGCGACTCGACGATCACGAGACGGCGCGTCTGGTCGGCTGTGGCGGGGCTGTCGCCCGCCGTGTCCTTCTCCCGAGCTGCCACCTTGCTGCCTGCACCTTCCTCGACTCGAATCGGCGATCACTTCAGTAACAGAGTGACACACCGCGAGACCATCCTTGCAGATCAATCCCGTGTCGACTGTTCTACACCTGCGGCCAGGCCTCTCGCGCCTCCTGCCGGTCAGGGGCCTGACCGATGTTCTCGACCAGCCGCATCAGCCGCTTGTGCCCCACGATCCGGAGCCCGGGGCCCGCTCCGCGGGTGCCGATGAGGGTGGGCGCGATCCCGGCCCGCATCAGCGATTGGGCGAGGATCGGGTGGGTGTCCGGGGCGTGCGGGTCCAGCCCGAGCACGAACCGATCGCCCTCACCCTCGGACCTGCCCGCGGCCAGCACCCAGGCCCGCAGGGCACGCGAGTCCGGGATCCAGCCCACCGGCACGGCCTTGACCGCACCCTTGGTCCACTGAGCGGCGAGCGCGGCCAACTCGGGTACCGATGCGGTGCGGACCAGCGGGCTGCCCTCGTCGGAGCGGGTGATCTCGGCGGCCAGGCCGGCCTCCTCGATCAACTCGGCGACGGCGTCCGCCCGCCACGAGGCGTCGACGACCACCGAGACCCTGGCCCGGCCGGCGGCGACGGAGACCTGCCCCTGCGCGGCCAGCAGACCGCTCAGGTCCGATACCGCGGGCGGCACCGCCTCCGCGGAGAAGAAGGACAGCTGGTTCACAAGAGGACAGTAGGACAGATCCGGCCGCTCGGGCCGCGCTGACACGGCGGGACCACGCGCGGCGCCGGGCGGGAAACGACTCGTCCCCCACCACCTCACGGTGGTGGGGGACGAGTTGATCCGTCTCGAGGAACGAATGAATCAGACCGCGCGAACGCCGGTGGCCTGGGGACCCTTGGTGCCCTGACCGACCTCGAACTCGACGCGCTGGTTCTCCTCGAGCGTGCGGAACCCGCTGCCCTGAATCTCGGAGTAGTGGACGAAGACGTCAGCGGAGCCGTCCTCGGGGGCGATGAATCCAAAGCCCTTCTCCGCGTTGAACCACTTCACAGTGCCCTGTGCCATGCTTTTCCTTCACTTTCTAACACCGGATTCGGTGAACAGCAGTCAACAGTCCACCGGGCCGGTTCCGACCGCTGTACCGCTGATTTCCCCCTCAGGAAAAGCATCGCCACCGCGCTCGCAACATCGATCCTGCGAGCGCGTACACGAACACAGAAGCTGCGACCACTTATAAGTCAAGCACGGTTCGCGCGATGACAACAGTCGAAATCCAACAATGGTCGTAAAGAATTGATCTTGTATCCGACGACGCGTCGGCAACCGCTCTATTGGACACTCGTCAAGTTATTGACAAGGGCTGCACAGTGTTAAACACATCCCGGCAAGTACGATCAAAACCGCAGGTGAACCGGCACGTGTACGCGGCCACCCAACGAACTCGGAGTTATCAGTGAGCCAACCGGCCGCCGCAGCCAGCTACGGGCAGTCATTGCTCGATCGGGTGCTGGCGGGCACCCCTCGCGGCGAGGACCCGCTCACCCACGTGGCGGAACTGCAGGCACGCGAGTCCCAGTTCACGCAATGGCCACCGTGGATTCACGCCGATGTCGTCGATGCCATGCGCGGCAACGGAATCCCGCTGCCGTGGACACATCAGGAGGCCGCCGCCTCGCTCGCCGCGGCGGGAGAGCACGTCGTGGTCGCCACCGGCACCGCATCCGGGAAGTCGCTGGCCTACCAGCTGCCCATCCTCACCGCGCTCGCCGAGGACCCGCGCGCGACCGCCCTCTACCTGGCCCCGACCAAGGCCCTCGGGGCCGACCAGATCCGGTCCACCATCGCGCTGACCGAGCAGGCCGAATCGCTCGCCACCGTCTACCCCAACGCCTTTGACGGCGACACCCCGACCGAGGTACGCCAGTGGGTGCGGACCAACTCGCGCTGGATCTTCACCAACCCGGACATGCTGCACATCGGCATGCTGCGCTCGCACCAGCGCTGGGCCCACTTCTTCCGCAACCTGCGTTACGTCGTGATCGACGAATGTCACTCCTACCGAGGCGTTTTCGGCTCGAATGTGGCGCTGGTCCTGCGCAGGCTGAAGCGGATCGCCCGCCGCTACGCCGCCGACCCGGTGTTCATCCTCGCCAGCGCCACCACCGCGGCACCGGGGGCCGCGGCGTCCCGGCTGATCGGCGCCCCTTGCGCGGAGGTCACCGTCGACGGCTCGCCACACGGCCCGCGAACGGTCGCGCTCTGGGAGCCCCCGCTGATGGCCGAGGTGACCGGCGAGAACGGCGCCCCGGTCCGCCGCGCCGCCGGGTCGGAAGCCGCCCGGATCATGGCCGACCTGATGATCGAGGGCGCCAGGACCCTGACCTTCGTCCGCTCGCGCCGCGGCGCCGAGCTGACCGCGATGGGCACGAAAAGGCTGCTGGCGGAGTCCGCCCCGGACTTGACCGAACGGGTCGCCGCCTACCGGGCCGGCTACCTTGCCGAGGACCGACGCGAGCTGGAGGCTGCGCTCGCGGACGGGACCCTACTCGGCGCCGCGACCACCAATGCCCTCGAGCTCGGGGTCGACATCGCCGGCCTGGACGCGGTCGTGGTGGCCGGCTTCCCCGGCACCGTCGCCTCGTTCTGGCAGCAGGCCGGGCGGTCCGGCCGCCGCGGCGAAGGCTCCCTTGTGGTGCTGGTCGCCCGCGACGATCCGCTCGACACGTATCTGGTCCACCATCCGGCCGCGCTGCTGGACAAACCCGTCGAGGCCACCGTCACGGATCCGTCGAACCCGTACGTGCTGGGCCCGCAGCTGCTGTGCGCGGCGATGGAGCTGCCGCTCAGCGACGCCGAGGTCGAGCAGTTCGGCGCCGTCGAGCTGCTGGGCCGGCTCGCCGAGCAGGGTCTGATCCGGCGTCGCGCGCATGGCTGGTTCGTCACCGCGGAATCCAACCCCCATGCGTCCGTGGACATCCGAGGCGGCATCGGCAAGCAGGTCGCCATCGTCGACGCCGAGTCCGGCCGGATGCTCGGCACCGTCGACGGCGGCCGCGCCCCCGCGACCGCCCACCCGGGGGCGGTGCACCTGCACCAGGGCGAGTCCTTCGTGGTGGACATGCTGGATCTGGAGGAGGGCCTGGCGCTGGTGCACGCCGAGACCCCGGAGTGGAGCACCTCGGCGCGCGAGACCACCGAGATCGTCATCACCTCCCTCCTCGAGCACAGCGAGCACGGCCCGGTCACGGTGGCGCTGACCGAGGTCGAGGTCACCCACCAGGTGGTGGGCTACCTCCGGCGGCTGCCGTCCGGCGAGGTCCTCGACTCCATCGAGCTCGACATGCCGCCGCAGCGCCTGAACACGCGGGCCGTGATGTACACGGTGACACCGGAACTGATGGAACGGGCCGGCATCACCCCGGACCGGTTCCCCGGCTCGCTACACGCCGCCGAACACGCCGCGATCGGACTGCTGCCGCTGGTGGCCACCTGCGACCGCGGCGACATCGGCGGGGTGTCGACGGCGCTGCACCAGGACACCGGGCTGCCAACGGTGTTCGTCTACGACGGCCATCAGGGCGGCGCCGGGTTCGCGGACCGCGGGCACGCCGAGCTGCTGCGCTGGCTGCGCGCCACCAGGGACGCGATCGGGTCCTGCGAGTGCACGGCGGGGTGCCCGTCGTGCGTGCAGTCCCCCAAGTGCGGCAACGGGAACGACCCCCTCGACAAGGACGGCGCGGTCCGGCTGCTGACCGCGGTGGTCGACTCGCTCCGGGGAACCTAGATCAGGTCGGTCTTCTGCATCCAGCGCAGGATCGGCCAGCCGGCGAACACCGGCAGCCAGCAGGTGAGCACCCGGTACAGCAGTACCGACGGCACCGCGACCGCGGCGGGCACTCCGAAGGCCGCGAGTCCACCGATCAGCGCCGCCTCGACCGCGCCGACGCCGCCGGGGGTCGGCGCGGCGGACGCCAGCGTGCCGCCGATCATCGTCACGATGGTGACGGTGACGAAGCTGGTCTCGCCGCCGAATGCTGCGACGCTCGCCCAGAGAGCGAGCGCGGCACCGAGGGTGGTGCCCGCACACCCGCCGACGATGAGCAGGAACCGGCCCGGGTCGCGCGCGAGGTCAAGCAGCTCGGTGCTCACGTCGGCGATCTGGGGACGCAGCTCGTCGATCAGCCAGCGCCGCAACCTCGGCACGATCATGAAGGCCCCGACCACACCGAGCAGGACACCGACCACCAGGTAGATGACCGTCGCGTTCGGGATGAAGCCGGACAGGTCCGCACTCCTGCCCGCCGCGATGCTGAAGAGGATCAGCAGACCGATGTGGGTGACCACCTGGACCGTCTGCTGCAGCGCGACGGCCGCGGTCGCCCGCACCCCGCCGAGCCCGTTGTGTTGCAGGAACCGCACGCTGAGCGCCAGGCCCCCGACCCCAGCGGGCGTGGTGGTGGCCGCGAAGGTGTTGGCGAACTGCATGATCACCAGGTTCTTGAGCCGGACCGACTCCGACGCGCAGGCCCACAGCGCCACCGCCGCCCCGATGTACGTCGACGCCGACACCACCAGACCGAGCAGCGCCCACCACCAGTTCGCGGTCCGCAGCTCGGTGAGGAATGTCGGCACCTGGCTGACGAACGGGTAGGCGACGTAGACCAATCCGATCAACAGCACCAGCTGGATGATCTGGTTCCGGCTGAAGCGGGTGACCTGCTCGGTCTTGATCACCTCGGAGTCGGTCTGGGTCCGGACCTGGTGCCGGGTGGCCGACATCAGTTTGTCCGCATCCGGCAGTGCCCGGCGAACCCGTTTGGGCATCGCGGACTTGGTCAACCTGCCCGACGCCGCGAGGACCACGTCCTCGCCCAGCGTCTCGAGCGCCGCCCGCACCGCCGATTCCGGCCCGAACCGCGCCCCGGTGGTCAGCAGCAACTGGGCGATGTCCGACTCGAGCTGCGCGTCCGAGGCACCGACCTCCGCGTGCGCAAAGCCCTCGAAATGCACTCGGTCCCCGCTGATCCGGAGGTTGTCCGGGCGCAGGTCGCCGTGCGCGACCTGATTCGCGTGCAAGACCCGCAGGCCGGACCAGGCCGCCTCGAGGTGCTCGGGCTGCGCCTGCTCGAGCGGGGTCCCTGCGGGCACCGAATGCGCGTAGAGCATCCAGCCCCGCTCGAGCGGGGACACCGCGACGGCCAGGCTGGACGACAGCCCCATCCGTCCGACCGCGGTCGACATCAGCGCCCGGTGCTCGACCGCCCGGCGCAGCGACGCGTACGGCGCGGGCGTCTCCGCGCTCCGGAAGGTGAGCCAGTGCCAGACCTGACGGAGCGCGCCCTCGCTGCGCTGGTGCGGCCCGAAGAGCTCGAGGATCACCTCGTCGTCCGCGCCCGCCTTCCTGAGATCGACCCCGAGATCGACCTTCCGCCAACCGGGGCTGCAATCGGCGGCGAGCACGAGCGGGCCCGGCCCGGTGGGGCTGAGCACCGACAGCGCGTCCACCCGCAGACCGCGCCTGCCGAGGATCCGGACCGCGAGATCGACGGGGACCTCCAGCGCGGGAGTGCCGACGAACAGCACCACCAGCGCGCCGATCAGCCAGCCGGCGGTCAGCCCCAACACCGACCGCGCGGGGACGACGGCGCTGACGAACAGGTGGATCGGCACGAAGGCGAACAGCAGCAGCCACCAGATCCGACGCCAGCGGGCGGGCAGCCACGGACCGGACACGGTCAGCATCGCGGCCAGCATCGCGATCCAGCGCGGGTCGTCGAGGAACTGCGACAGGAAGGTGTCGAGGTGCCCGTCCAGATCGAGGTGCCACTTCGGCGCGGACACCCCCGTGCCGGTGATGGACAGCGCGGCGACGGCGAGCAGGCCCGCGGTCGCGTACCCCGCGAGCAGCTTCCAGCGTCGGCCGAGGACGAGGCCGACCAGGATCGCGAACGGGAGGATGACGATCGCGGCGCCGTACAGCAGGTAGATCCGGGTCGAGGCCTCCGGCGACGCGACGCCGATCAGGTCCGACACCGAGTTCTCCACGGCCTCCCAGCGGCCGCGGGTGATCAGCGAGGTGGCGATCACCGCGCCCAAGCACAGCGCCGCAAGCACGACACGGAGCTGATCATTGGTACGCCGACGCAAAGGCTGCAGGAGGCTGCCCTGGACCGGGATCTCTCGTCCGTCGACTCGCATGGGGTGATCGAGCCTATCCGACGTGCACGTGCGGCCTGCGGGCCACGTCGGGCTCGGCGCGCCGCAGCACCTCCCGGGTCACGGACGCCACCTCACCGTGCCCGAAGAACAGGAACTGCAGCAGGTTGCGGACCGGGTTTCCCTCCGTCCACTCGAAGTACACGTGCGGGACGGTCCCGGTCAGGTCCCGGATGTCGAGCAGGATCGCGGCGATGGAGTTGGGGATGGCCGCGCTGCGGACCGTCAGCACCCGGAACCCCTCGCGGCGGTGCCCGTGCACCCGCAGGTCGGTGGCGAACTCCGACGCATCGGTCACGCTCACCTCGAGGAAGAGGATGGGATCGGCGGCGGGGATCCGGCTGACCCGGCGCCGGGCCGACTCCTTCGCCCGATACGCCGCCGGGTCCGGACGGTCGGCGTCGTGCGCGATGACCCGGATGACCCCCCGCGCGGCCTCGTCGATCAGCTCCCGCGCCGTAGCGTCGTAGCTCACCGAGTAGGCACGCAGTTCGTAGGCCCGCGTGAAGCGGGAGGCGAACGAGACGCCCAGGATCGCGAGGATGAACAGGATCGCCAGATGCAGGCCCTCGGGGCGTTCGACGATGTTGACGACTGTCGTGTAGACGAAGATGACCGCGACCACCGCGAAGCCGATCGCCTTGCGTCGCTGGCCCCGCCGGTATGCGGACAGCGCGACGGCGACGGAGGCGGAGGTGATCAGCACCAGGACACCGGTGGCGTAGGCCGAGCCCTGGGCGTCGACGCTGGCGTCGAAATACCAGGTGATGCCGAACGCGATCGCCGCGAACACCAGCACCAGCGGGCGCACCGCACGCGCCCAGTCCGGGGCCATCCCGAACCGGGGCAGGTACCGCGGGACCAGGTTGAGCAGGCCCGCCATGGCCGAGGCGCCTGCAAACCAGAGGATCGCGATGGTGCTCACGTCGTACACGGTTCCGAAGACGCTGCCGAGGTACTCGTGGGCCAAGTAGGCCAGCGCGCGCCCGTTGGCCTGTCCCCCTGCCTTGAATTCGTCCGCCGGGATCAGCACGGTGGTCAGGAAGCTGGTCACGATGAGGAATGCGCTCATGATCAGCGCGGCGGTGGTCAGCAGGTGCCGCGCCCCGCGGATCCGGCCGCGCGGCGCGGATCCGGTGTCGCTCGGATCGCCCTCGATCTGGGGCATCACCGCGACCCCCGTCTCGAAGCCGGACAGGCCGAGCGCGAGCTTCGGGAAGACCAGCAGCGAGATCGCGACCATCATCCAGGGGTTGCCGTGCTCGGCGGTCAGGGCAGCGGTCCAGTCCGTCACCACGGAGGGCGCGGTCGCCACGTGCCACAGTCCGGCAGCCACCACCACGAGGTTCAGCGCCAGGTAGGCCGCGACGAGTGCGACCGCAATCCCGATCGCCTCGGCGAAGCCCTTGAGGAAGACGGCCGCGAGCAGACCCAGAAGGACCAGCGTGACCAGCAGGTTCTCCCCGCGCAGGGCCGCGGGCGCGAACGGGTTCTGTACGACGTGCGCCGCACCGTCGGCGGCGGACAGCGTCATGGTGATGATGAAGTCGGTCGCCGCGAACCCCAGCAGAACCAGGACGAAGATCTTGCCGCCCCACTTCGGAAGCAGTCGGGCCAGCATGGCGATCGAGCCCTCACCGCGCGGGCTCTCCTGCGCGACACGGCGATACACCGGCAGCGCGCCGAACAGCGTCAGCGCGACGAGGACCACGGTCGCCATCGGCGAGAGCACACCGGCGGCCAGGGCGGCGATGCCCGGCTGGTACCCGAGCGAGGAGAAGTAGTCGACGCCCGTCAGGCACATGACCTTCCACCACGGGTGCTTGTGCTCCGGCTTCGACACCACCCGGAACGGCCCCTGGTGCCCGGACGGCTCCTCGGTGATGTTCTCGAACAGCCAGGACCGCACCCGTGACGGTGCTCGATCCCTGGTGGTCACAAGCCGATACTGCCACCGGCAGGGGTCTCACCCGGGAAAACGCGTCCTGTGGTGCTGTCGCCGCGCCGGCTCGGACCTCACTCCGCCTGCGCGGGGACCTCCGGTTCGCCGAGGCTGAGCATCAGCCGGTTCGCCCACGAGAACGACGCGGTGGACAGGACCAGGTCGCCGATCTCCTCGTCGGTGATGCCGACCGCACGAAGCCGCGCCAAGTGACCCGAGTCGGCGCGTGGCGGCTGTGCGGCGAGCGCCG
The DNA here is from genome assembly GCF_040548995.1 of Rhodococcus sp. PvR044. Taxonomy (NCBI): domain Bacteria; kingdom Bacillati; phylum Actinomycetota; class Actinomycetes; order Mycobacteriales; family Nocardiaceae; genus Rhodococcus; species Rhodococcus sp. PvR044. Next base: position 326,576 of record NZ_JBEPSX010000003.1, on the reverse strand, counting down.
CCGCGAAGTCGACGACGGCGTCCCACCGATCGTCGACGCGGGCGGTGACGCCCTCGTCGAGGATCTTCTGCACGTCGGCGGGCCGCTTCGACAGCTCGGAGGTGAAACGTGCGTGCACCGAGGTGCAGTACACGCACCCGTTGAGCCGCGAGGTGGCAGTCGCCGCGAGCTCCCGCTCGGTGCGTGAGAGCCCACCGTGCCCGTAGAAGATCTCCTTGTCGTTCGCGCTCCGCTCGCCGAGCACTTCCGGGTCGCGGGCCAGCAGCCGGAAGTACGGGCTCTCGCCGCGGAATCCCACCAGGTGCGTCCGCTGCTCCTCGGTCGCGTCCTCGAGCCGGATCGGCTCCAGCCAGGGCACCCAGTCCAGGTGGTCCTGGGTGAAATCGCTTGGGCGGCGATGCTGCTCGACCTCGCGTACCTCGCTCATACCGATTCTCCGATCAGGGTGTACCCGGCGACCAGCCGGATCTGGTAGTTGACGTAGCCGATCAGCTGGGACGCGGTCACGATCGCGGCCTCCGTCAGGCCCGCCGAGCGCAGGCTCTCGATTGCCTCCCTTGTGGCGGCGGCGGGGTCGAGGGTGAGCAGCTCTGCGTGCCGCAGCAACGCCGCGAGCTCCGGGTCGTCGACGGTTCCCGCCGTCACCGCCGCGACGAGGTCCGGGGGCAGCAGCGCCGAATAGTGTTCGACGAGTGTGGGTTGCGCGGCGAGCACCGTCACCCGCAACGCGATCGCGGTGAGCTGCTCGCGGTGCGGGGACTGCGCTCCGAAGAATGCGTCGTGCAGCCGCTGGGTGTGCTCCGCGACCGCGGGCCTCGCCGATCTGAGCGGGGACACGGCGTCTGCAAGCGGGGCGCCGATCACCCTGTCCAGCACGTCCGCCGTCGGGTTCGGTGGGGCTTGGGTCGATGACCTCGTCATGGTCGTGATTCCTTCCGGTGAGCGCCATTCCAGCCGAGGCGCGGGGCCACCTTCGTGGCGATGAGTTCGATGGAGTGCAACGTGGCCGCCTGGTCGGGGTCGATCGGATGAACCTGGAAGATCAGGTCGGTCGACTGCTGCACCGCCGGATCGGCGGCGAGCAGGTCGGTCACCTCGTCCGGGGTGCCGACCACGGAATCACGCAGGATCTCCTCGGCGCTCTCGCTGCCGTCGGCGAGGCCGATCTCCTGCAGGTAGGCCCGGAAACGCAGCGCGCCTCGGCGCGCGAGTTCCCAGGCCGCCTCGTGGTCGTCGGCGACGAACACGCTGCGCGAGGCGCCGATCCGCGGCCGCGCGCCCGCCGGGAGCGCCTCCCGGTATGCCGCGATCAGCGGCCCCTGGACCTGTCCGAGGGAGGCATCCGCGAGACCGGGCTCCCTCGGCTGGGTCCGCGACAGCAGGAGGCCGTCCCCGGATTCGCCAGCCCGCACGGCGCCCGACCCCGAGAAGGTCGCCTGCCAGCGACGCTCGAGTAGCCCCGACGCCCGCGGGTACAGCGCCTTGCCGTCGCCCGTCGGGGCCCCCGACAATGCGGCCGTCAGACGCTTGATCTTGTTGTCGTAGAGGGCCCGTCGATCGGCGTCGGCATGACCGAACAACGCGAAGGCGCTCGCCGACCCCCCGGTGCCGAGACCCAGTTCGAGCCGGCCGCCGGACAGGGCATCGAGGACCGCGGCGTCCTCCCCGACCCGGATCGGGTCCTCCAGCCCGAGCGTCACGATGGCCGTTCCGAGGCGGATCGTGCTCAGCCGGGCCGCCGCGTGCGCCAGGAAGACGAACGGCGACGGCAGGCCACCCTCCGCCGGATCGACGTGATGCTGGGCCACCCAGCCGACGTCGAAACCCAACTCCTCGGCGAGGGCGAACTGCGCCAGCGCGTCGCGGTAGAGATCTCCCGCGTCCCGGCTCTCGTCACCGACCAGCCGGGTGAACCATCCGAGCCGCTTGCTCCCGGTCACGTCATGCCACCTTTCCCAAATATGCTTCTCGTACCGCGGGATTGCCCAACAGATCGGTGGCCTCGCCGTGCAGCACGATCTCGCCGCTCACCAGGACATTGCCGGTATGCGCGATGGACAGCGCGAGCTCGGCCTGTTGCTCGACGATCAGGATCGCGAGCCCGAACCGCTCGTTGAGCCGGACGATCTCGTCCAGCACCCGGTCCACGAACAGCGGGGACAATCCCATCGTCGGTTCGTCCATGCAGATCAGCCGAGGCCGGCTCATCAGTGCCCGGGCGAACGCCAGCATCTGCTGCTCGCCACCGGACAGCGTCCCCGCGTGCTGCCTGCGTCGCTCCGCCAGCCGCGGGAAGTGATCGAACAACTCGGCTGCCCGCTCGGCCAGCACCGAGCGCCGCTCGCGGTGCACATAGCCGCCGACGTACAGGTTCTCCTCGACCGTCATCTCCGGAAACACCCGCCGCGCTTCGGGAACCGAGGCCAACCCGGCCTTGATCCGGCCCGCTGGGGCCACCGCGGTGGCGTCCTCCCCGTCGATCAGCACCCGCCCGGTCGTGGGGGTCAGCAGCCCGAGGGCGGTCTTCATGGTCGTCGACTTGCCGGAGGCGTTCCCCCCGAGCAGGGACACGATCTCGCCCGGCCGGACTCGGATGGACACCTCGTTCAGGGCTCGCGAGCGTCCGTAATACACGCTCACCCCGTCGAGTTCGAGGATCGGGGGCGCGTGCTCATCGACCGCCATCGGAGTCCACCTGTCCTTCCGCGCCGACCGTGGCAGGTCGCAGCCGGCGACGACCGAGATAGGCCTCGATCACCCGCTCGTCGGCCTGCACCTCTGCCGGGGTCCCGACCGCGATGATCGAACCCTCGTCCATCACGATCACCCGATCGGAGAGCTGGTTGACGAGTTCGAGCTTGTGCTCGACCAGGACGATGGTCTGCCCGTGCGCCTTGAGCTCGGCCAGTTGACGTGCGACCTCGGCGGTTTCGCTCTGATTCATGCCCGCCGCTGGTTCGTCGAGCAGCAACAGGACGGGGTCGAGGGCGAGGGCCCTTGCGATCTCGGTGCGTCGCCGGTTCGCGTAGGACAGCGTGTACGCCGGGTCGCCCGCGCGGGGAGCCAGCCGTTCCCCGAATCTCGCCAGCCCGGAGTCCACCTCGGCGCGGAGGAGTTCCCGCTCGGCCCGCACCTTCCGGGTTGGCACCAGCGCGAGCGCCGTCTCCGCGAGGATCGGAACCCAACGGATCACGGGATACCGGACCAGGGAGCGCAGCGGTCGCGCGGCCCGGAGGGTGCTGTGCAGCCCCACCTCCACGTTCTCGGCCACCGTGAGGTTCCCGAAGACCCGGCCGTTCTGAAAGGTCCTCGCGATGCCCGCCTCGGCAGCCGCCTCCGGGGATCCGGGCCGTACCGCATTGCCGCGCAGCAGGATCCGTCCGGCGTCGGGACGGAGAACGCCGGACACCAGGTTGATCGTAGTGCTCTTTCCCGACCCGTTGGGCCCGATGATGGAGACGAACTCACCCCTGTTGACCTCGAAGTCGATCCCGTCGACGGCGCGCACGCCGCCGAAGGCGCGGCGCAGCCCCGCCACCGACAGGATCTGCTCAGACTGCTGCGCTGACACGGTCCCTCCTCGTCCAGATTCCCTGTGGCCTGAATCGGATGATCAACAGCAGGATCACCCCGTAGAGCAGAATGCGGACCTCGGGCGCCAGCCGGAACAGCTCCGGGACGCCGATCAGGACAACCGAGCCGAGGATCGCGCCGTAGGGGGACCCGGTCCCGCCGAGAACGATGATGGTGACCACCAGGAGCGAGAGCCCCAGGTTGAACACCGTCGGATCGATGTACGAGTACTGGTGTCCGAGGAGCGCTCCCCCGATGCCGGAGAAGATCGCACTGATCGCGAAGGCCAGCGCCTTGTAGTCGCGCACCCGCACGCCCGACGACCTCGCCGCCACCTCGTCGGACCCGACCGACCTGAGCACCGTGCCGAGGTGTGACCGCTGGATCGCGGCCACCACCACCACGGTCAGGGCCAGGAACACCAGATCGAGGCGGAAAAGGTCGGTAGCGGTGGAGAACTCGTACCCGAAGATCCGCGGCGGCGGGATCCCGAACAGTCCGTAGCTGCCCCGGGTCACCGACTCCCAGTTGCGGATGATGGCGACCGTGACGACACCGATCCCGAGCGTTGCGATCGCCACGTAGTGACCGGAGAGCCTCCAGACCGGAGCCGCCAGGACGGACGAGACGATCGCGGCGGTCAGCGCGGCCGTGGCCACCGCCGCCAGGAAGGGCCAGTCGTAGCTGATCGTGAGGATGGCCGAGGTGTACGCACCGATCGCGATCGGACCGGCCTGGCCGATGGTGAGCTGACCGGCCGAGCCCGCCACCAGCGTCATCGAGACCGCGATTATGGCGTAGGCGATGATCTGGGTCCCGACCACCAGTCCGTAGCTGCCCGAGACCAGGGGCACCCCGATCCCGACGACGGCGAAGGCGGCGGCCGCCTGCCACCACTGCACCCGGATCTGTCGACCCGAGCCGAGGAAGGTGCCGGTCAACGGTTCGCTCGAGATCGACGGCGCCTTCGCCAGCAGTCCCCCCGGCCTCAAGACGAGCACCGCGATCAGCACGCCGAAGGTGATCAGGTCCCGGTATCCGTCCCCGAACTGGTAGATCCCCACGGCCTCGATGATGCCGAGCACGAAGCCTCCGAGCACCGCGCCGGGGATCGATCCCAGTCCACCGATCGTCGCCGCGACGAATCCGCTCATCCCGGCGATCGTGCCGCTGGTCGGCGAGATGTTCGAGTTGTACAGTCCGACAAAGATTCCCGCCAGACCGCCGAGGCCCGACGCGATGATGAACGCCAGGTTCTGCACGCGGGGTACCGGGATCCCCATCTGCAGCGCCGCATCGGGGTCCTGCGCCGTCGCCCGGATCGCCAGCCCGTACCTGCCGTACTTGAGGAAGCCTGCGAGGCCGGCCATGACCACGATCGTGATGGCGAACATCACGAGATCCGAAGTCCCGAACCGCACTCCACCTATCTGAAAGTTGTTGGTCGGCAGCACCTGCGGGAACGGTCGTGTCTCGGGGCCGAAGATCATCTGGACGAGGTTCTCGATGATCATGCCCGCGGCGACGGTGGCCAGCAGCGCCGCTACGGCCGGACCCCGGCTCAGCGGTCGCACCGCAACGACGTTGACGACGAACCCGAGCAGACCCGAGACAGCGACCACCACCACGATGGTGGTCCACAGGGACAGCCCCAGTTCGGCGATCAGCCACCACGCGAATATCGACCCGAACGCGAACACCGCGCCGTGGGCGAAGTTGATCACGTTGGTGACCCCGAAGATCAGGGTGATCCCGACGGCGATCAGCGCATAGGCGTTGCCGTGGATGAGTCCGGCGAGCAGGGTGTCGATCATGTGGTGGGTACGAACTTCCCGTTCTGGAGCACGAGCTCGCGGGGCGCCACGCCATCGGGACGGCGGGACTGCTGATCGAAGGCGAACTCGCCCAGCCCGATTCCGTTGAACTCGGATTCCTTCAGGCCCTTGAGGACACCCTCCCTCGTCGCACCGCCGTGGTTCGCGGCGTCGACGAGGACCTTCAGCGCGTCATAGGCGTAGACGTTGAAGTCGCCCGGGTCGACCCCGAACTTCGCCCGGAACTTGCCGACGAAGTCCTGGATACGGGGATCGGTGTCCGCCGGGCTGAAGATCCCGTTCACGATGTCGCCCTCCGCCGCCGGGCCCGCCAGCGTGATGAACTGCGGTGTGTTCTGGCCACCGAAGAACTGCTTGTCGAACCCGACATCCCGGAGCTGCTTGACCACCAGGGCGCCGTCGGGGCCGTAGCCGAGGTGCACGAAGGCCTCCGGCGCCGCCTCACGACCCTTGATCAGGATCGGCTTGACGTCCGTCGAGTCCGGGAGGATCGGCGACGAGTAGACGATCTCGATGCCCTTCTCTGCCGCGAACTGCGAGAAGTATTTGAATGCCTGCTTGCCCCAGTCGGTTTCGAGATAGACCACGGAGACCTTCTTCGCCTTGCGGGAAACCCACTCGGCGTTGCGTTCCTGGAACACGTCGAGGGTGATCGACGGGCTCCACGAGTACTCACCCCCGTTGGTGAACTCGACCGCGGAGTTGGTGAATCCGTACTGCACCAGCTTGCCCCGGTTGTACACCGGGGAGGCGGCGATCGACGCGGGCGAGGAGAAGTCCCCGAGTTCGGCGATCACGGACTGGTCGTCGACGAACTTCGTCGCGATCGGCACGGTCTGCTTCGGATCGGACTGCGAGTCCTCCCATTTGAGCTCGACCTTGCGCCCGTCGATGCCGCCGTTCTGATTGATCTCCTCCAGCGCCAGGTCGAAGCCCTGCTGCCACAGTCGCCCGTACTCTGCCGACGGCCCCGTCTTGGGTCCCGACACACCGAAGTAGACGGTGCCGGCCGTGGCCGCCTCCGAGTCACTGCACGCGGCGGTCAAGCCGAGCAGTGACACCGAGGCGACCATTCCCGCCACTAACCTGCGGGTGCGTCCGGGGACAGCTGGATTGGTACTCATTCTGCGAATTCCTCCGGGTATTCGTCCACGCGAGCGCGCCGCGACAGACAGGAAGCCACCGCGCACGACCTCGTTGTCGTGGCGGCGAATGGGAATAGGAAGGCGAACTGAAAGGACGGCGGCATTGCCAAACAATCCGATCGCCGATTTCGGCCCGTCATTCGAAAAGGCGGGCATAGACGTCGATATCCGCTTCTTGGGATTCTCGACTGGTCTGCCCAACGCAACACGAGCGCTCGACTCGAATTACCGATCAGTTCTCACACTGATCGGCTTCTACACTCCGTGGTGACAATCAACGTATTCAGCTTTCGCGACAGTAGGGGCGCTTGCCGTATCCGCGTGGATACAGCCCGGTCCTCACCCGGGGCACCCCACCGCTCCGCGAGGGTTGCCGATCAGCAAGCCGGGGCTATCAGCTGATACTCATGACCGTTGGGAGAGAAGGTATCCGGGCCCCTACGACGTGTCAACCGTTCGGTTGGGTTCGCCGCCCGCCTCGCCCCGCGCCGGCCTTCCCGCACCCGCCCAGCGCTGCACATTTACCTTGCCGAAACGGTTCCCGATAATTCGGATCACCGTGAAAACAATGGGCCCGAACCGAATTCAGTAGTGTTCGCGAGGTGAACGAATCCAGCTGGCCACCGGTCAACCCCTTCGTGCCCGACGGCCGAATACTCGTCATCGGCGCGAGCACCGGGATAGGTCGCGCGGCCGCCGCGATGGCATACCGGGCGGGGGCCTCCGTCGCGGGCGTCGCCCGGGACGAGGCGGGCCTGAAGCGGTCCTTCGCCGCGATCGACGAATCGGATACCGACCGGTTGCTACCGATCGCCGCGGACGTCCGCGATCCGGCCGGACTCGAGTCGATCTTCACTCGCGCAGGCACGGTCGATCACGTGCTGCTGACGGCGGGATTCGCCGCGACCGGCCCCACTCGGACCACCCCGTGGTCGGCGCTGGAACCGGCGTACACCGACCGGCTCGCCACCGCCTATGCCGTCGCGCAACGCGCGGCGCCTGCACTGGCGCCCGGGGGCTCGCTCGTCTTCACCTCCGGCGGGTTCGCGGTCCGGCCCGCGGCCGATACGAGCGTCGTCGCCGCCGGACTGGCCGCGCTCGAGACGTTCGTCAGGGGGCTCGCGCTCGAGGTAGCGCCGAGAAATCGCGTCAACGCCATCCGGCCGGGACGGATCGACACCCCGATGCTGCGCGGCGCGCTCACCCGCAACGCGGGCGGCCCGGTCGACGACGAATCGGTTTCGGCCGCGGGACGTTCCATTCCCCTCGGGCGGGTCGGCACGGCCGACGAGGCCGCGCACGCCGCGCTCTTCCTGATGGCGAACACGTACATCACGGGCGTCACACTCGGCGTCGACGGCGGCCAGAGCCTGCGCTAGGTGCCGATGGCACGCTTACCGAGCTCGATGATCGACGCCCGGAGCGTGGCCTCGTCCACCGCGGGCTCGGTCCCGCCCGTCACCATCGTGAGCAGCTGAGGCACGGTGGACGGCCAGGCGGCGATCCCGATCAGCGTGAATAGGGAGATCGCCGTGCGCGCGTCGGCCTCGCGGCCGAGCAGCTGTGCGAGGCTCTGCACCTTGTCCAGGTACACCTGGCCGCGCGCCTCGTCGCTCGGCAGGTCCTCCTTCCGGTAGTGCAGCGACTCCCACATCAACAGCCGCAGCAGGTCCGGGCGCGCGCGATGGAAGTCGAAGACCGCCCCGATGTAGTCGTCGAGGTCGGTCTCCGGAGTGAGCGGATGCGCCTGCCCGAGCTCGGTGAGCGCCTCCATGATCACCGCGTCGAACAGCTTCTCCTTGCTGCCGAAGTACCCGTAAATGCGTTCCTTGTTGACCCCCGCGCGCTCGGCGATCCGGTTGACCCGACCGCCGGCGATGCCGGTCTCCGCGAACTCAGAACGCGCCGCGTCCAGGAGTTTTCGTCGCGTCGATGATCCCTCGGCATGCTCATTCATGCGCGAATCCTATCCGCAACATTTCCGGGATCGCGGAACCCTTGTGCTCCAACCAACTGGTTGGTAGAAGTATGTCCTGCCCACAATGGAAGGACCCTTCGATGACCAACGCCCTGCACATCAACGCCTCCGCGCGCGGCAAATCGAGCGACTCGCGCAGCATCGCCACGACGTTCCTGGACGCCCTGGCCGTCCAGGACCCGTCGCTCACCGTCGACACGCTCGACCTGTTCGAGGAGCGGCTGCCCGATTTCGGCACCGCCGCCGCGGGCGCGAAACTCGCCGTCTTCACAGGCCAGGAGCAGACGCTCGAACAGGGTCGGGCCTGGGACCAGGCCCGAGAGGTCTTCGACCGCTTCGCGGCGGCCGACCTCTATGTCCTGAGCATCCCGATCTGGAACTCCGGGATCCCGTACATCCTCAAGCAGTGGATCGACCTCGTCACCCAGCCGGGGTGGGCGTTCGAGTTCGACCCCGCGAAGGGGTATTCAGGGCTGCTCGCGGGCAAGCGCGCCGTCACCGTCTACACCAGCGGTGTCCACAGCCCCGGCGTCCCCCTGGAGTTCGGAGCCGATTTCGCGACCCCGTTCGTCGAGGACTGGCTGCGTTTCGTCGGCATCGACTCGGTCGCCGAGATCCGGTACGCCCCGACGGTCCTGACGCCCGACCCCTCGGTGGGCCTGGCCGTCGCCCAGGAGCGGGCACGTGAGCTCGCAGCCGGCTTCTGATCTCGCGGCGGTGCCCGCCGTTGCGGCGGCGGAGCCGCGCTGGGCACCCACGGGACGAACGATCGGCCTGATCTGTCTCGCGGGCACCCTCGTCGTCGGGCAGCTGTACGTCGTCCTCCCACTCCTCGACGACCTGTCGCGGGAGTGGGGGGCGACGCGCTCGGCCGTGACGTGGACGACGACCTGCTTCGGGCTCGCGTACGCGCTGGGGTTTCTCGTCACGGGTCCGCTCTCCGATCGTTGGGGCAGGCGCCCGGTGATCGTCGGCGGGCTGCTGGCGACCTCGGTGACGACCCTGCTCGTGGCACTCGCCCCGAGTCTCGAGCTCGGCCTCGCGGCCCGGATCGCGCAGGGCGCGACCGCGTCGCTGTTCGCCCCCGCCGCGTTCGCCTATCTCGCCGAGCAAATCGACCCGCGGCGTCGGGTGCTCGCGCTCACCTGCCTGACAAGCTCCTTCCTCGCAGCGGGCGTGCTCGCGCAGGTGGCCTCGCAGGCGGTCGCGGCCGCCTGGGGCCCGAGCGCGATATTCCTGTTGAGCAGCCTGGGATTCGTGCTGTTCGGCGTGGCGGCGTGGCTCGTGCTCGCGCCGCGGGCACCGGTCCCCGGCCCGCCCGCTAACGAGCCGCGCGGCCTGCGCGCCTCGTTCGGTCCCTTCGTCGCCCTGCTGCGAAACCCGGTGCTGGCCTTGCTGTTCGTCAGCGGCGTCAGCGTTCTCGGTGTGTTCGTCGGCCTGTACACCGGGATCCAGCTCAGCCCCCCGGACGGTATCGACGGCGGTGGCATGCTGGCGCTCCGGGCCAGCGCCCTGCCCGCGATGATCGCGGTCCCGCTGCTGGCGGGCCGGCTGGCTCGGGTGGCTCCGACGACCCGGGTGGTGTCGGCGCTGCTCGCGGCGGCGATCACCGCCGCGGCCACGGCGGCGCCGTTCGGGAACGCGTGGGTCGCGCTGTGCCTGCTGATCTTCGTGGCGGCGATCGCGGTTGCGGCGCCGGCACTGGTGCAGGCCATCGCGGAGCGGGCTGGCGCAGCGCGCGGCGCGGCCACCTCGCTGTACACCTTCACGCTGTTCGTCGGCGCGAGCACCGGACCGCAGGTGGCCAATCTGCTCGCCGGGGTCGGCTACTGGGCCGTCGCGGGCGCGATGGCCGCGGTGGCCCTCGCGGGCGCCGCCCTCGCTTACGTGGCGGCGAGGATCGACTGAGCCGGAAGCGGCAAGAGTGCTAACGTCGCGCGTATCGCGACTGGCGTTTGGTGGGACACCACAAGGAAGCGAATTCGGAGCGTCGTACGCCTGGGTGCTCCTCAGTTGACTACTGAGGAGCACCCACATGGAACTGCGGTACGGAATGAACCCGCATCAGCGCGCCCGCGTCACCTCACCGGCGCCACCGGTTCGAGTCATTCACGGATCCCCATCGTTGATCAACTACCTCGATGCGCTGAACGGTTGGCAGTTGGTTCGAGAGGCTGCGGCGGTCACTGGCGACGCAGCAGCAGCTTCGTTCAAACATGTCTCCCCAGCCGGCGCTGCCCTGGCGGGCGATCTGGACGAGACCATGCGCCGCGCTTGGGATCTCGGCGACGGTGCGGTCGGCGACGCTACCGCTGCCTATGTACGTGCGCGGGACATCGACCCGAAATCATCGTTCGGGGATCTGATCGCAGTCTCGGAGCCGGTGGACCGTGAGTTGGCGGACCTACTTGCGGGTGTCGTCTCCGACGGAATCATCGCGCCGGGGTTCGAGCCGGGCACGGTGGAGATTCTGGCGCGGAAAAAGCGCGGCACATTCCTCGCCCTCGAGGCAGATGCGTCCTACGAGCCGCCGCCATGGGAACAGCGCGAGGTGTTCGGAATGGTGCTCGAGCAAGAACGCGATCGGCTGCCAATCACGGCGGACCTACTGCGGGTGGTGCATGGTTCTGCGCCGCGCCCGGACACCATCCGCGACGCACTGTTGGGCATGGTCACAGTGCGCTACACGCAGTCGAACTCCGTGGCCTACGTGAAGGACGGCATGACGATAGGCGTCGGTGCCGGTCAGCAGTCCCGAGTGGACTGCACTCGGCTCGCCGGCGCGAAGGCCGGCATCTGGTGGCTGCGCCGCCTGCCTGCCATTCAGTCACTCGAATTCGCCGAGGGGACGTCCCGGCAGGACCGGCTGAACTGGCAGGTTCGCCTTGCCGAGAACGCTGTGACGGACTCCCAGCGGACGGCGCTCACCGCTCAGGTGACCTCTACAGCCCAGGTCGCGGAGGTAGAAGAGGCCGACCGCCTGGAATGGCTCGCTCGCCTCACCGATGCCACCCTCGTCTCCGACGGATACATCCCGTTTCGCGACAACATCGACCACGCAAGCCGACTCGGAGTGCGCTACATCGTCGAGCCCGGCGGCTCCACCCGAACGGGCGAAGTCGTGGATGCATGCCGAGAGCTGGGACTGACCCTGATCCACACCGGAACACGCTTGTTCCACCACTGACGAGCCGACTCTGCAGCCCGCGAGCGGACCTCCTCCTCGAGTCCAGAGACCGCAGGCCGGCGACACCACACCTTCCACGGGGGTCTCGCCGGCCTGATCCTCGGCCGATGGCATGCGCCCCGGGGCTCAGTCCCTTGTCGTGAACTCCGCAAAGCCGGGAACCGGGATCTTCAGCTGCGCGTGGATGTCGCCGCCGAGCCCGAACTGACCGATGGCGCCGCCGTAGTTCTGCTGGTAGCTCTGCCAGAGCACCACGACGCTGACGATGCGATTGGCCCCCGGGCTGTCCGGGGGCGGAAACGCATTCGGCAGCGAGGCCCGGTAGGTCGCGTGGCCGTCCTGGTCGGTGACGAACACGTTCGGCACCCCCAGCGGCCCGGGTCGCGTCGGCGCGGCCGGGTCCAGGTCCCGCTGGCGCAGCGACATCACGGTGTACAGCGACTCCGGGATCAGACCCGAGAACTCGAAGGAGAACTCGCCGTCCCTGCCGTCCGCGCTGACCCCCACCCGCACGGTGCCCCGCGCCTGCAGCCAGTCCCTGAGGGTGACCGGCCGGGTCAGGCGCCTACCGTCCTCGTACCGGAGGTCCGGGATCGGCGTCTCGTGGAACGCGTAACTGGGCCGCCGGACCTGCGCGGCCTCGGGAACCTGGTCGGGCGCGAACACGATCGGATAGTTGTTGGCGGGCAACGGGAGCGGCAGGGTGTGCAGCACCGTCGCCCCGTCCTCCGCCGACAGCTCCGTCCCGAGTTCGCGCACGATCGTGTACGGCTCCACGCTCCCGAACTCGGGAACCGGGGTCCCCGCATCGACGATCGCGCTCCCCCACTCCCGCCCGACGGAGCCGTCGCCTGCGTCCCGGGTGATCCACCCGACCACGACGAAATTGCCGTCGCGGTCGACCGCCTCGCTTGGCGGATAGAGCGGGCCCTGCGTGGTGGGTGTGAGCTCGTAGAGCTTGGATTCGGCCGAAACCCGTTCTGTCATCGAAGACCTCGCTGTCCGGCACTGGTGACGGCGAGCAGCGGGACGGCCCCGGCCAGACCGGTGGTGGCGCTGCCCAGTACCCGCCACCGATCCCGGGCCGCGTGCGCCCGGAGTACCGGATCGCTGCCGCGGAGCCCCGGGTGCCCGACCGCCTCGAGGAAGGCGAGGTCGCTGTCGTGGTCGCCGTACCCGTAGCTGTTCCCGGCATCGATCCCGAGTTCGTCCAGTACCGAGGTGACGGCCTCCGCCTTGGCCTGCCCGATCATCGGCCGCTCGACCTCACCGGTCAGCAGCCCCCGGCCGTCCGTGACCGGGCGGCTCGCCACGATCCGGTCGGCACCGACGGCCTCCCCGATCGGCCCCAGTGCGGGCCCGAACGAGCCCGACAGCAGCACGATCGCGGCACCGGCGTCGCGATGGTCACGCAACGCGGCGAGGGTGTCCGCGTAGTACGGGGCTGCGGTGGACTCGAATTCCCGATACCACCGGCGACCCGATTCCTCCAGCTCGACGAGTGGCACCCCACGGAACGTGCGGTAGTAGCTGCGGTTGACCTCCTCCCGCGGGGTGCCGTCATCCGACGCCCGCCGCAGTGCGCCGAGCAGCCTCGAGTACGCGCTGCCGTCGTCGCCCCGCTCGCGCAGCCAGTGCTCGAGGAATGCGAACATGCTCTTGACGGTGATCAGCGTCTCGTCGACGTCGAAGAAGGCGACCTGCACGGGACGGGAGCCGGTGTGCGTCACGCGGTGGCCCCGAGGAAGGCCTCGATGGCCTTCGCTGCCTTGCGTCGTTCGATCTGGCTGATCGTCGAGTTCTCCAGCGCGGCAAACGAGATCGTCGCTGTCGCGACGCTGCGGCCGAACTGGGTCACCTCGATGTCGATCGTGAACTGCAGCTTGGCCGGATCCTGGATCGACACCGCTCCGAACCGGGCGTGCAGCGATGCGGGCAACGGGAACAGGAAGGTCTTGAACGACAGGTCGATCGAGTTCCACACGACGTAGTAGTGCTGTTCGGGCGAGCGGATGCCGTACTCGAGCTCGAAGGCCCCGAGGAACAGCTGCCGTGCCGCCTCGACGATCACCAGTCCCTGGACGTGCTCGCCGGTCTGATGATCGATGAGCAGCTCGTTGTCCCCGTCGATCCGGAGGTCGGCGGTGAAGCTCCCGTCCTCGGCGCGCGCCAGGTTGGCGATGAGGACGTTGGTCTCCTGGTACTTGTGCACGTGGTGGCGCGGCGCCGGGGAGGCGATGTCGCCGAGCAGGCGGACCTCTGCGGCGGGGGCATGGATCGACGCGACGTGCTCGACGTATTCCTTGTCGTGCCGCTTGATCCCCTGCCCGAGCCGGATGGTCAGATCGGTGGACGCGTTCCGGAACGCGCCGCCGCGCAGCGCGGTGACGAGACCCGACACGGTGTGGACGCGGGTGCCATCGGCGAAGCCACGGAATCGATCGGCGACGACGACCAGATCCGTGAGCGGGATCGCGGCGACGACTTCGGCGGCCGGGTGCTGCGGTGAGAGGGCCGCCGGGGCGAGCTGAACTGCGGACATGGGTATCCCCTTCGAGGACTGAATTGAGCGCTTATGGCGTCGGACGACCGCCATCCGGTCGTCACCCGGAGCACCCCGCCGCACTGGAGGGTTGCCGATCAGCGAGCCGGGGCTTGACGCTGATACTCATGACCGTGGACAGAAAATTAGGTCCACCCGAATCGCGCGTCAACCCAACCAACCGATTGGTTGCTGTGAGGTGGGGCTCAAGTTTGCGATCGGGTAAGGGCGTTCGCCGGCGGACGCACCGGGATATGCCGCTACGGGACCGGGCCCGCCCTGGCCGCGGCGACGGCATCGCCACCTCCGACGGCCGGTAGCGGCAGCCGGACCCCGACGGTCACCACCACGTCCCAGTCCTCGATCCGGCAGTCGCGGACCGTCCCCCGCATCCGCCCGGCGATCGTGGTCGCCGCGGCGCAGGCCGCCTCCGTGCCTCGCTCGAGGGCGGCCGCGGCCGCGAGGGCCGCCAGGTCCGCCGCCGACTGCGCCCGGTGCCGTGCCGACACCGCCGAACCGAGGTGGATCACCAGGGCTGCCACCGCGATCAGCGCCAGCATCGCCCAGCAGGCGAGGACGGTCGCCGCTCCACGCTCGTCCTTCACCCGCCGGCTCCCCTCGGCAACGAATCCGACGGCGGTCCCGCCGAGCCCGGGTCCTCCACGGCGGCAATCGCTTCCGCAGAGACGTCGAGTGCCGGCAGCAGCGGCACCGCGACCTCGACCGCCGCCGTGGCGAACCCGTCGACCTCCCGCACAGTGATGCGCGCACCCCGCGGAGCCACCCGCTGCGCAGCGGGGATCGCCTCCGCCCGGTCGCCGCGCGCGACGAGCCGGGCCGCCTCCCGCGCGGCATCCACGCAGCGAACATGCGCGGACACCGCGAGAAAGGAACCCAGGCACAGCACCACGACCACCGTGATCGAGGCGATCGCGATCGCGGCCTCCACCGTCACCGCACCGACATCGTTCAGACCGCGGTGTTCAGTGCCTTGTCGATGATCCCGGTCAGCGCAGTCACGATGGAGTCGCCCGTCACCACCGAATACAGCACCGCCCCGAATGCCGCCGCGGCAATGGTGCCGATCGCGTACTCCGCGGTCGACATGCCGTCCTCGGCGGCCGCCGCGAGCAGCAATCGGGTGCGCAGCGCGCCAATCCCCTTGGTCACCATAATGTTCCCCCCTCTCGATCACCGTCGCGGTATCTCCGCGACGGGTTCTCTCGGCCCTGCGACTGCGCCGACTCACAGCACACCGCCGCTCAGCACCCGGGTGGCCAGACCGACCACCACCGGGACGATTCCGAGGCAGAGGAAGGCGGGCAGGAAACACAGCCCGAGCGGACCGCTGATCAGCACACCCGCCCGCTCCGCCGCGGCCACCGCCCTGTCCTCGAGCGCGAGCCTGCGGTGGGCCGCCAACTCGGCCACCGCCCCCGCAAAGGCCGCGCCGGACCGCGAGGAGCGGCGAGCCATCCGCGCGAGCCCCTCCGTCTCCGGGTGCGCCGCCGCACGCTCCCAGGCGATCTCGGGCTCCGCGCCGAGGGCCAGCAGGTTCGCGGCCGAGTCGAGTGCGCTGCCCAGCGGCTCCGGAGCGGACACCGCGACCGCCTCCGCCACCGCGGCGACGGGCATCCCCGACTGCAGGCACGCGGCCAGGAGGTCGAATCCGGCGGCGATCGCCATGGGATCGGTGGCCACGCGGTGCCGCGCACGCTCGGCCCGGCCGGCGGGCGCCGCCACCGGGTCCCGCAGCCGCGTCGCCGCCGGGCCGGCACCGGGAGTGGCGAGCGCGGCGCCCGCCAACAGCACCGCCACCGCGGCGCTCATCGGGTCACCCGCCCGGTGATGCGGTCCGTCCAGAGCAGGCCGGCGCAGACGAACAACGTGCCGAGCACCAGCAGCGTCCCCCCGAGACCGCCGGACAGCAGTACCCGCAGCGGGCTCGCGCCCATCAACTGGCCCAGCGCGATCCCCAGCAATGGCAGGCAGGCGAGCACCGCCGCCGTGGCCCTGGCCCCCGACAGCCCCGCCTCCACCCGGTCCCGGAACCTGATGCGCCCCACCAGGTCCGCGCGGACCGCATCGAGCAGGTCCGCCAGCGCGACGCCGTACCGGTCGGCCACCCGCCATGCCGCCGATACCCGCGCCAACTCGGCGTCGATCGCGCTCCCTGCGCCCTGCAATCCGTCGGCGGCGCTGCCCCCGAGCCGGGCGCGGGCCGCGGCGGCCCGGAACGCATCAGCCGCCGCACCACTCGATTCCCTCGCCGCCGTGGTGCAGGCGTTCGCCGGATGGGCGCCCACCCGCAGCTCCCCCGTCGCCGCCTCCAGGCAGCCGAGCAGCCCGCACAGTTCCGCGTTCCGCGTGCCCTCGCGGCGACGGCGTGCGCGTCGATACGCGGTCGTCAGCGTGAGCGCGGCACCCGCACACCCCGCCGTCGGCGCGTAGATCATCACGGCGGCAATCGATCCGAGCACCACGGCCGCCCACAACCGGGCATGTCCCCGCAGCCCTGCGCCGCGACGCGGTGGGCTCAGCCTCGTCATCGTCCTGGTGGTGGGCGCGACGACCAGCGCGAGCTCGGCGACCGTCAGCGCCGCGATCACCACGACCCCGCCCCGACGCCGCGTCGCTCGAGCAGGTCCGCGAGGCGGTGCGCTCCCGGACAGCTCTCGGCGGTCGGGGTCCATGCCGGCAACACGCCGACCTGCCCGCGCTCGTCCCGATCCAGCACGCCGATCTGAGCGAGCCTGCGCCTGCCGTCCGCCGCACGGTGTACGTGCAGCACCACCTGTACCGCGGCCGCGAGCTGGCTGTGCAGGGCGGCGCGGTCCAGGCCGCCGAGCGCCGCCAATGCCTCCAACCGGGCGGGCACCTCCTCCGGCGAGTTCGCGTGCACGGTGCCGGCCCCGCCGTCGTGACCGGTGTTCAACGCGGTGAGGAGGTCTACCACCTCGCCGCCGCGCACCTCCCCGACCACGATGCGGTCCGGCCGCATCCGGAGCGCCTGCCGCACCAGTTGCCGGACCGTCACCTCGCCGACCCCCTCGACGTTCGGGGCACGGGCGACCAGCCGCACCACGTGCGGGTGAGTCGGTGCCAGCTCGGCCGCGTCCTCCACGCAGACGATCCGCTCACGGCGGTCGACCTGCGCCAGCAACGCCGCGAGCAGGGTGGTCTTGCCCGCGCCCGTCCCGCCGACGACCAGGAACGCCAGCCGGGCTGCGACGATCCGCACGAGCAGTTCACGGGCCTCGGCGGGCACCGTGCCGCCCGAGCAGAGCGCGTCGAGACCCTGCGTCGCGGGCCGAAGCACCCGCAACGACACGCAGGTCCCGCCGTAAGCGAGCGGGGCGAGCACCGCGTGCAACCGCACCCCGAACCCGGCCCCCGCCGCCGCCGGCAGGCGGCCGTCCACCCAGGGCTGGGCGTCGTCGAGTCGCCTTCCCGCCGCCAGCGCGAGGCGCTGCGCCAGCCGCCGCACCGCGGCCTCATCGGCGAACCGGACCGGGGCCCGCTCGAGACCCGAGCCCCGGTCCACCCAGACCTGGTCCGGCGCGGTGACCAGGACGTCGGAGACATCCGGCTGTGCGAGAAGCGGTTCCAGCGCTCCGGCACCGGTGAGCTCGGTCTGCAGCACCTGCAGCGCGTCGAGCAGGTCCGTGTCCCCGAGCACCCCGGAGGCCTCCGCCCGGATCGCGGCCGCCACCATCGCCGGGCTGGGCTGCGCCGACGTCCGCGACAATCGCTCCCTGACCCGGTCCAGGAGTTCGGGCGAGACCAGGGAGCTCACGCGGCCCGCCCCCCGGCGCCGGGCCCGAGCACCTCGAGGACCGCCCGCGCGCCCACGGCCAACGGCGATCGCCTGCGCAGCCGCAGGCCGCCGCGCTCGAGGGCAGCCGACAGCCGGGGCTGCGGCCGCATCACCGCGAGCACCGGGAGCCCGAGGAGCTCACCGACGTCCGCGCCGCGCAGCCCACCGGGCGCCGGACCGCGCACCACCACGCCCACGTTCGGATTCCTGGTGCGTGCCGCGGCCACCACGGATTCGGCCGCCGCCGCCGACCGCACCTGGGCGGGCACGACGACCGCCACCAGATCGGCCAGGTCGAACACCACGGCGGCCAGGTCGCCTAGGCCTCGTCCGACATCACACACCACGAGATCACCGGCACCGCAGCCCGATTCGACCATCGCCCGCATCGCCGCCGCCGACGGCCGTCCCGCGTCCCCGCCACGCCCGCAGGACAGCACGGCCACCCCGGCACCCGCGCCGGGCAAGGCGTCGTGCAGTGCGGCCGCCGACACCCGCCCGCCCTCGACGACCACCGCCGGCCAGCGCAGCCCCGGGCGATCCTCGAGACCGAGCAGCAGGTCGAGGCCACCGCCCTGCGGATCGGCATCCACCAGCAACGCGCGACTCCCGGTCCTCCGGGTGGGGCCGGTCAGCGCGATCGCCGCGGCCAGGGTGGACGCCCCGGCACCGCCACATCCACCGACCACGGCGACCACCGAGCCACCCGCCACCGCGCGGTCGCGCCGCTGCGCCAGCGACTCGACCAGGGCGGGTTCATCGGCGGGCAGGACGAGGACGGACTCCGCCCCCACCGCGGCGGCGGCCTGCCACTCGAGGAGGCCGGGCGGGCCCGAGCACACCACATGGACGGCCGACCTGCGCGGCAACGCGTCGGCGGCGCAGGCCCGGGCGGCGGCCGGATCCAGCGCGATCGACGCCGCGCCGTCCCACACCTGCCGGGGAATGGGGAGCACCCGCTCGTCCAGGGCGCGGTCGGCCGCGGCCGCGGCACGGCGCACGCTCAGGGACAAGCCGTCCTCCGCGAGCACCGCGAGGACCGGCCGGACATTCGGCGGATGCGGGGCACCCGATGCATGTGGGGGTTCCATACCGACGAGCCTGCGCGACCGGACGGGACCGCAGGCCGGAGATCTCGCCGGATGTGGACAGAATCGGGCCTGGGGATGGATTCCGGTATCCGCGAACCACTCCGGCGTCGAGGACCGTGCGGAACGACCGCGTCGACGCGGGAGAGGACGAGGCCCGGACGGCCAGAAAATGGAGGAAGACCCCCGCCAGGGGGGGAGGAGGCGGGGGTCTTCAGAGTTCAGCCCCGGGGGGTCGGGCTGAACACACCCAGATCAAGTCCAGGTGATTTTGATACTACACCCGCCGCGATCCGAGTTTGCAAATTCGAATTTCCTGTCGGAGATCCGAAGGTGAACACTGAGAATCGCGCTCCGATCCACGATTCACCTGGGGGCTCTATCCTGGATTCCGTGACCGCAGAGGCGAACAGACAGCCCGGGAACGGCCGGGTCGCGGCGTTCTTCGACCTGGACAAGACGATCATCGCAAAGTCGAGCACGCTCGCGTTCAGCAAGCCCTTTTTCGACCAGGGCCTGATCAATCGACGCTCCGTCCTCAAGAGCAGTTACGCCCAGTTCCTCTTCCTGCTCGCGGGCGCCGACCACGACCAGATGGAGCGAATGCGCACCCACCTGACCAATATGTGCGCAGGCTGGGACGTGGAGCAGGTGCGCGCGGTGGTCGCCGAGACGCTGCACGACATCGTCGACCCGCTCGTGTTCGCCGAGGCGGCCGATCTGATCGCCGACCACAAGCTCCGCGGCCACGATGTCGTCGTGGTGTCGGCATCGGGCGAGGAGGTGGTGTCTCCGATCGCGGAAGCCCTCGGGGCCGACCACGCCGCCGCGACCCGGATGGAGGTCAAGGACGGACGCTTCACCGGCGAGGTCGACTTCTACTGCTACGGCGAGGGCAAGGTCGACGCGATCCGCGAACTGGCGCTGAGGGAGAACTACGATCTCGACCTGAGCTTCGCCTACTCGGATTCGGTGACCGACCTACCGATGCTCGCCGCGGTCGGCCACCCCACCGCCGTCAACCCGGACCGCGCCCTTCGGAAGGAAGCCGCCGGAAACGGTTGGCCCATACTGACTTTCTCCAATCCGGTGTCTCTGCGGGCCCGCCTTCAGCCGCCGTCGAGATCCACCGTCGCGACGACAGCAGCGGTCGGCTTCGGCGCGTTGGCGGCAGGCGCGCTGACGTACGGAATGCTGCGCCGTCGGCGCTGACCTGGACCGAAGACTGGGATCAATCCAGGTGTGCGAACCCCTTGAAGCGAGTGCGGTCACAGGGTACAAAGGAGTTACGGATGAACGGCAGGCCAAGGTCGACCCGGAAGAGAAGGATCGGTCTCCCGGCCGCGAAGTCCCAGCACGGACACCAGGCACCCACGCGGAGCCGCAAGCCACTATAAGGGCAGCAGCGTTGTGGGCCTGCGTGACTCGGACATTCGGCAGCGAGGACCTTGCACGAGTTGCAGAGGCGAACTGACGATGCTCGAGCCTACGCCGAGGCCGGACACACAACCCACCAAAGCACGCTTGGTAACCCGGCGATCCGTGCTAGCGGGCGGCGAAGTCGACGAGAGTCGGCAGCGCCGCTCGCATTGCGTCCGGGGCCGTTGACGCACCGAGCCCAGTGCCGTTGCCTCCCAGACGAAGTCCGACCCCGAGCGGATCAGCCCGCGGCCGCGGCGTCCGCGATCGACATGGCCTCCCGCGCCCCGGCCTCCATCGCGCCGCAGCACAGGATCACCCAGCTGCCGACACCCTCTGCGGTTCCCGACGCGAAGCCCGTGACACCGTCGCGGTACGCCTGCTGCCGCCGCAGCCAACTCACCTCGGGCACACCCAGATTGTGGGGATCCAGCCCGGTCGACGCCGCCACCAGTCGGGACGCGGCCCGCGCGACGACCCCGTCGGCGGCACCGAACGGGGACAACGACAACAACTCCCCGTGCACCACGGCCGCCAGGACCGGAGCGGGCGCCTTCGTTCCGCCGGTGACCAACTGTGCGAGACCGTCGAGCCGCTCCGCGACCCCGGGGTCCGTCCGCGGTCGGCCAAGCGTGGACTGGTCGGTGACCAGGTCGGCCGCCGCGAGCAGGTGCAGCCGGGCCAGCGCCTGGAGCGGCGCCCGCTGCCAGGTCGGCACCATGATGGTGAGCGCGTCGCCGTCGATGGCCTGGGCCACCCGCAGCGCACCCGCCAGGATCGGGTCGCCCTCCTCGCCCTCGGCGGGCAGTTCGGTGCTGCCCCCGTCGATGGACGCGGACGCCCGCGCTGCGCGGATGGCCGCCTCGGCCGCGGTCGTCGGCCAACCACGGCGATTGGTCTTGTGCCGGTGCACCTCGCCGAGCGCATCGCGTGCCCGGTCGGCGGCTTCGCGCACGCCGGGCAGGTCCACCAGGGGCTGCAGGGGGTCGTTCACGCTGCTCAACGCTACCCGGCGGCCCCATCGGTCACGCGAGCGAGGAGGCCGGGCGGCACGGCTATCGGTCCCCCGCGCCCGCGGGGCCGGCCTCCCCGATGGTGACGCGACCGCCCTCGTGCACCACCAGGCCCGGGTTGTGCGCGATCTCCCAGCGGTAGCCGTCCGGATCGGTGAAGTACCCGCTGTACCCGCCCCAGGCCCGCTGGGCACCCGGCACCAGCACCGTTCCCCCTACTCGCGCCGCGGTCGCGAGGACCTCGTCCACCTCCCCCGGGCTGCCGACGTTGTGACCGAGGGTGATGGGGGCCCGACCCTGCTCGCCCGCCACCGGCGCCGTCGGCCCGGCCTCCCGCACCATCTCGTCGACCGACCACAGCGAGAGCAGCATGCCGGAGCCGATCTGCAGGAACAGCACCTCGCCCTGGACGTAGAGCGTCGGCGTCCATCCCAGTCCGCCGACGTAGAACGCGTGCGATCGCGCCGGGTCGACGACGCCGAGGGTGAGCACACTCAGATGCTGGTCCACCCCTCCACTGAACCACCGTGCACGTCATATGAGCCAGACCGTTCGGTCTCAGGACCCCCGCACGAGATCGCGGCCGGGGATCGCCTCGAGCAGCCTCCTGGTGTATTCGTGCTGCGGGTTGTCGAACACCTCCACCGTCGTGGCGGCCTCGACCACCCGGCCCCTGCTCATCACCACCACGTCGTCGGCGATCTGCCGCACCACCGCCAGATCGTGTGAGATGAACAGGTACGACAGGCCGAGCTGGGCCTGCAGATCGCCCAGCAGGTTCAGGATCTGCGCCTGCACGAGCACGTCCAGCGCCGAGACCGCCTCGTCGCAGACGAGCACCTCGGGCCCCAGTGCCAGTGCCCGCGCGATCGCCACCCGTTGCCGCTGGCCACCGGAGAGTTCGTTGGGGTACCGCCGCAGCACCCAGCTCGGCAGCGACACCCTGTCCAGCAGCTCGCGCACGATCCGCTCCCGCTCGCCCCTGTCCCCCACTCGGTGGGTGCGCAGCGGCTCCTCGACGGTGCGGTAGATCGAGTACATCGGGTCCAGCGATCCGTACGGATTCTGGAAGATCGGCTGCACCTGGCGCCGGAATGCGAATGTGGCCTTCGCATCGAACTCCGCCAGGTCGCGCCCCTCGAAGGTGACGGTCCCCGAGGTCGGCTTCATCAGCCCCAGAACCATGTGCGCCACAGTCGATTTACCCGACCCGGACTCACCGACGATCGCCGTCGTGGTCCCGCGCTCGAGGCGGAACGACACGGAGTCGACCGCCGTGAATGCGGTGTGCCGCCACGGCGCACCGCCCCGGGTCCTGAATTCCTTGACCAGGTCCGAGGCCACCATGACGTCGCCGCCTGCCGGCAGGGGCCCGCCGTCCGCCGCCGCGGCGTGTTCGGCCACCTCCACGGCGCGCGCGCGGGCCCGGACGGACTCGAGTTGCTGCGAGGCCAGGGACGGCGCGGCGGACACCAGTTTCCGGGTATATGCGTGCCGCGGATCGCCGAGGATCTGGCGGGCCGGTCCGGATTCGACGACCCGCCCCTGGTGCATCACCACCAGATGCTCGGCCCGTTCCGCCGCGAGGCCCAGGTCGTGCGTGATCAGCAGCACGGCCGTGCCGAGTTCGCCGGTCAGCCCGGCGAGATGGTCGAGGATCTGCCGCTGCACCGTCACGTCAAGGGCGGAGGTCGGCTCGTCCGCGATCAGGAGCTTCGGCCGGCAGGACAGCCCGATGGCGATGAGCGCACGCTGGCACATACCGCCCGAGAACTCGTGCGGATACTGATCGACCCGGTGCCCCGCATCCGGTAGGCCCGCCTCGGCGAGCAGCTCGACCGCTCGCGCCCTGGCCGCCTTCCCCCTCGCGATCCCGTTGGCCGCCAGGGTTTCCGCGATCTGAAAGCCGATCTTCCACACCGGATTCAGGTTCGACATCGGGTCCTGCGGAACCAGCCCGATGCCGCGGCCCCGGACCGCCACCAGGTCCGCCTTCGACGCCCCGACCAGGTCCCTCCCGTCGAAACGGATCTCCCCCGAGGTGACAATTCCTGTACCCGGCAGCAGGCCGATGATGGCGTGGGCCACGGTCGACTTGCCCGAGCCCGACTCCCCCACGATCGCCACGGTCTGCCCCGGATAGGCGGTCAGGCTCACCCCGCGCACCGCGGGTACCGCGCGACCGCCGGAGCGGAAGTCGACGCTGAGGTCGCGGATCTCGAGCAGCGGACCGGGCTCGCGGTCTCTCATCGCTTCCTCGGCTCGCACATGGGCTCGATCATCGCTTCCTCGGCTCGCACATGAGCTCGATCATCGCTTCCTCGCCTTCGGATCCAGCGCATCGCGCAGGGCGTCGCCGAGCATGATGAAGCCAAGGACCGTGACCGCCAGCGCCGCCGCGGGGTAGAAGATGATCCCCGAACCGGACCTCAGTCGGCTCTGACCGGTGCTGATGTCCCCTCCCCAGGACACCACGCTCGGCGGCAGCCCGATGCCCAGATAGGACAGCGTCGCCTCGGTGACGATGAAGACGCCGAGCCAGATCGTGGTGACCACGATCACCGGACCGATCGCGTTGGGGAGCACGTGCCGTAACAGGATGCGGAATCGGGAGACGCCCAGCGCCGTCGCCGCGAGTACGAAGTCGTTGCCGCGCACCGAGATGACCGAACCCCTTGCGATCCTGGCCACGTGCGGCCAGGCGAACAGGGCCAGGATCAGCATCACCGTCCAGATGCTCCGGTTCCGGAACAGCTGCATCATCACGATCGCCGCGAGGATGAGCGGGATGCCGAAGAAGACATCGGTGATCCGGGAGACGACCGCATCGAGCCGACCGCCGTAGAACCCTGCGAGGGCACCGACGGTGCCACCGATGAGCAGGAAGATGGCGGTCGCGCCGACGCCGGTGAGCACCGAGGCCCGCGCGCCGTACACGGTGCGGGCGAAGATGTCGCAACCCTGCAGGTCGAACCCGAACGGATGCCCGGCGCCCGGTCCCCGCATGCTGTTCTGCCCCAGACACATTCGCGGGTCCTGACCCGTGAACAGTCCGGGCACCGCGACCACAACGAGGACGAAGAGGATCAGCAGGGCCGAGACGAGGAACATCGGGTTGCGCCGCAGTCCGCGCCAGGCATCGCGCCACATGCTGGTCGGCGGCGAGGCCTCGTCGAGCCGATCGACGCCGAGCGCCTCCACCTCGTCCGGTCCGGCGACGAAGTAGTTCTGCCCGGCGCGCGCCTGCGGGGATGCGCGATCGGGTGTCCCGGGGAGGTCCGGATCAGGCATAGCGAATCCTCGGGTCGAGCGCGGCGTACAGCAGGTCCACCAGCAGGTTGGCCACCAGGAACACGACCACCAGCACCGTCACGAAGGACACCACGGTCGGGGCCTCGCCACGGATCACGGCCTGGTAGATCGTGCCGCCGACGCCGTTGATGTTGAAGATGCCCTCGGTGACGATCGCGCCCGCCATCAGCGCTCCCAGGTCGGCGCCGAGAAAGGTGACCACCGGGATCAGCGAGTTGCGCAGGATGTGCACCACCACGACGCGGCGACGACTCAAGCCCTTGGCTGTGGCGGTGCGGACGTGATCGGCGTCCTTGTTCTCGGCCACGGATGTCCTGGTCAGCCGCAGCACGTACGCGAAGGAGACCAGGCCAAGCACGATGGCGGGCACCAGAAGTCTCGAGAAGCTGGCATCGGCACCGACGGTGACCGGGGCGATCCCCCACCGCACGCCGAGGAAGAACTGAGCCAGGAAGCCGATCACGAATACCGGCACCGCGATGATGAAGAGGCTGAGCACCAGCAGGGTCGCGTCGAACGCCTTGCCCTTGCGCAACCCGGCGATGACACCGAAGAAGATGCCGAACGCGGCCTCGATGACGATCGCCATGAACGCGAGCCTGATGGTGACGGGGAACGCCCTGGCCAGCACGTCCCGCACCGGCTGGCCGGAGAACGAGGTGCCGAAGTCGAGGGTGAAGATGCCCTTGAGGTAGAGCAGGTACTGCACGATGAAGGGCCGGTCGAGGTGGTATCGCTCGCGCAGCTGGTCCGCCACGGCGGGGCTGAGCGGCTTGTCGCCCGCGAGCGCCTGGATGGGGTCGCCCGGGATCAGGAACACCATCGCGTAGATGAGCAGCGTCGCCCCGATGAACACGGGGATCATCTGCAGCAGTCTCCGCCCGATGTACCACCCCACCAGGTCACTTCCTTCCGGCCGTGTGGCACGGCGTCAGGACTTCTTGATCGCCTCGTACATCGGCAGGCCGTTCCAGCTGATCTGCACGTCGCTCACCGCCTCGGAGTGCCCGGCCGCCGCGATGTAGTCCCACAGCGGGAGCACGGGCAGGTCCAGGAGCAGGATCTCCTGCGCCTGCCCGGCGAGCGCGAACGACTCGTCCTCGTCGGTTGCGGCCTCTGCCCTGCGGACCAGGTCGTCGAACGCCGGGTTCGAGTAGTCCTCGTCGTTGGAGCCGGCACCGGTGACGAACTGCGGCTCGAGGAATTCGAGGATTGACGGGTAGTCGCCCTGCCAGCCGGACCGGAACGCGGACCCGATGGTCCGGTTCGTGATCTCGGTCCTGATCTGCTTGAACGTCGGATACGGCGCGCCGACCGCGTCGATGCCGAGCGTGTTCCGGATGCTGTTGGCGGCCGCGTCGACCCACGCCTGGTGGCCGCCGTCGGAGTTGTAGGCGATCTCGAACCGGCCGCTCCACGTGGAGAGTGCGTCGGCCTGCGCCCACAGCGACTTCGCGACCCCCGCGTCGTACTCGAGCGCCCGAACTCCCGGCAGGTTCGCGTTGAACCCGGGCAGCGAGCTCGCGGTGAAGTCGCGCGCGGGCGTGCGCAGGCCCTGGAAGATCTGCTGGGTGATCTGCCCGCGGTCGATCGCCCGCGACAGTGCCTGCCTGCGCAGACCGCCCTCCGGCCCGGCGAAGTGCGGCAGGTTTCCCGGGATGCCGATCTGCGCATTCTGCGCGGTCGGGGCCTCGAGGGCGCGGTCACCGAGATCCGACCTGAAGGTGCTGAGCGCGCTCTCCGGGACGGTGTCGAGGACGTCCAGGTTTCCGGCCTGTAGGTCCGAGTAGGCGGTGTCGAGCGAGCTGTAGAAGACGAAGCTCAGGCCGCCGTTGTTCGGGCTCCGGTTGCCGCGGTAGTCGGGGTTCGGCACCAGGTCCAGCTTGACGTTGTGCTGCCACGCGTCGCCGTCCGCGAACTCGTAGGGACCGTTTCCGACCGGCCGCTCGCCGAACGCGGCCATGTCCAGGAACGCCACCTCCGGCAACGGGTAGAACGGGGTGAAGCCGAGCCGCAGCCGGAAGTCCGCGGTCGGCTGCTTGAGGTCGACCGTGAACGTGGTGTCGTCGACGATCTTGAGCCCGGACATCGTCTGCGCGGTTGGCGGGCCGGCGGCGACCTCGTCGTAGCCGACGATCGGCTCGAAGAAACTGGACTGCAGCTGGGCGTTCGTCGAGAGGGCGCCGTAGTTCCAGGCGTCCACGAAGGATTTCGCGGTGACCGGTGTCCCGTCGGTGAAGGTCCAGTCGGGTTTGATCTTGATCGCGAACGACTTCGAATCCGTGGTCTCGATCGACTGGGCGACCTCGTGCTGAAGGTTGCCCCTCGCGTCGTACGACTCGAGTCCGGCGAAGAGCCGGTCGACGATGCGTCCGCCGCCGTTCTCGTTCGTGTTCGTCGGGATCAGCGGGTTCTGGGGTTCGCTGCCGTTGGCCGTGACCATGCCGCTGCCGCCGTCGGAGGTCGACGAACACGCGGACAGCACCAGTGCCCCGGACAACGCGAACGCTGTCAGTGCGGTCACCCTGTGGAACTTCAAGAGTCGCCTCCTGTTCGTTCACACGAAGACGCCGCCGTCGGCACGCCGGGTGAGCGCGGCGCGCACACGGCCGACCGTGGATGCCGCGAAGACTAACCACACAGTGTCCGGGTGTCCGGCGTTTGTCCCGGTCGGGACCAAGTCGTCGGGCAATCGCAACGCCCCGGATACCTGGTGGATCGATCCGTTCGTCGCCCACGTCGACCATCGGGCGCACCCACGGGACCGATCACCGCAGATCCGGGGGTTGCAACCTATTGCAACGATGCGCTCACCGTGTCATGTGACTACCCTCACAAAGGCGCGAAAAGCGCCCCCAGGATCACTGAAAGAGGGCACGGGCGACATGACCAGTAGCACCGCCGATACCAACGCAGCCGAGCACGCGACGAGCTACCCGCCGAGCGCGGAGTTCGTCGCGACCGCGAATGCAGGCCCGGAGCTCCAGGCCGCAGCGGATGCCGACCGGCTGGGGTTCTGGGCCGATCAGGCTTCCCGCCTGCACTGGCACGAGCCGTGGAGCGAGGTCCTTGACTGGTCCGACGCCCCGGTCGCCAAGTGGTTCGTCGGCGGCAAGCTCAACGTCGCGTACAACTGCGTCGACCGGCACGTCCAGAGCGGCCACGGCGACCAGGTCGCCATCCACTGGGAGGGCGAGCCCGGCGACAGCCGCGACGTCACCTACAACGACCTGCTCGCCGAGGTGAGCAGGGCCGCAAACACTTTCACCGAGCTCGGCCTCGTGGCAGGCGACCGCGTCGCCATCTACATGCCGATGGTCCCCGAGGCGATCGTCTCGATGCTGGCCTGCGCCCGGCTCGGCCTGACCCATTCGGTTGTCTTCGCAGGCTTCTCCGCATCCGCGCTGCGGTCGCGGATCGACGACGCCGAGGCCAAGCTGGTCATCACCACCGACGGACAGTGGCGCCGCGGGCAGGCTGCCCCCCTCAAGACCGCCGTCGACACCGCAGTCGACGGCGCGGAATCCGTCCAGAACGTGCTGGTGGTCAAGCGCACCGACATCGATGTCGAGTGGACCGAGGGCCGCGACCTCTGGTGGCACGAGACGGTGGCCACGGCCTCGCCCGAGCACGAGGCACAGGCCTTCGACGCCGAGCACCCGCTCTTCATCCTCTACACCTCGGGCACCACGGGTAAGCCCAAGGGGATCATCCACACCTCCGGCGGCTACCTCACCCAGGCGTCGTACACCCACCACAACGTCTTCGACCACAAGGCGGGCAAGGACGTCTACTGGTGCACCGCCGACATCGGCTGGGTGACCGGGCACAGCTACATCGTCTACGGGCCGCTGTCGAACCGGACCACCCAGGTGGTCTACGAGGGCACCCCGAACTCGCCGGATGAGCACCGGCACTTCAACATCATCGAGAAGTACGGCGTCAGTATCTATTACACGGCACCGACCCTGGTCCGAACCTTCATGAAGTGGGGCCGCGAGATCCCCGACGCGCACGACCTGTCCTCGCTGCGGTTGCTGGGCAGCGTCGGCGAGCCGATCAACCCCGAGGCGTGGCGCTGGTTCCGCGACGTGATCGGCGGCGAGCGTTGCCCGATCGTGGACACCTGGTGGCAGACCGAGACCGGCGCGATCATGATCTCCCCGCTGCCCGGCGTCACGGCCACCAAGCCGGGCTCCGCGATGGCGCCGCTGCCCGGCATCTCCGCGAAGATCGTCGACGACGATGCCAAGCCGCTCGGCGCCGGTGGCAACGGCTACCTGGTGCTCGACCAGCCGTGGCCGTCGATGCTGCGCGGCATCTGGGGCGACATGGAGCGCTTCAAGGACACCTACTGGTCCCGGTACGCCGTGGAGGGCTGGTACTTCGCCGGGGACGGCGCCCGCTACGACGAGGACGGCGACCTCTGGGTGCTCGGCCGCGTGGATGACGTCATGAACGTCTCCGGCCACCGGATCTCCACCTCCGAGGTCGAGTCGGCGCTGGTCGGGCACCACAGCGTGGCCGAGGCCGCGGTGGTCGGCGCCGCCGACGAGACCACCGGCCAGGGCATCGTCGCGTTCGTGATCCTGCGCGAGGGCGCCGAGAACACGGGCGAGACGCTGATCGCCGAGCTCAAGGTCCAGGTGTCGACGGAGATCAGCCCGATCGCCCGGCCGCGCCAGATCACCATCGTCCCCGAGCTGCCGAAGACCAGGAGCGGCAAGATCATGCGCCGACTGCTCCGCGACGTCGCCGAGGGCCGCGATCTGGGCGACACCTCGACGCTGGTCGATCCCAAGGTGTTCGATGCGATCCGGGGCAACTGACCCCCGCTCCCCTCACCACGGCGGTGCCCCCGTGCGGCTCGAACGCACGGGGCACCGCCGTCTCGTCTCGCGTGTGGCCCAGTCGCGGGCCGCCCTCGCGAACCTTCCCGGCCGTGCCGGATTGGCCTACCATGGGTCCGTCAGCGATGGCCCACAGTCCCATTCATGACGAGTGCCGAGCCGAGTGACGCTCACGGGTGAGCCGCGGGTCCGAGCTCGAACGGAGACCGTCATGCCTGATCGGCGCCGGCGAACGAGGTTCGCCGCCCTGCTCGTGCTGCTGCTCGCGGCGCTCGTCGGCTCCCCCGCCGTCGCGCTCGGCGACCAGGAATCCCCCGAACGTCCCGTGCCGAGCCCGGAGCAACGCGCGGCGGCCCTCGTCACCCCGTCCGTCGTCCTGGTCAAGGCGGAGGTCAGGGGCTGGGTCCGCTTTCCCGACGGCCGGCCGATCAAGGTAGACCCCTTCGTAACCGGCTGGCGCTGTAGCGGATTCGTCGTCAACCCGGACGGCTGGGTGGCCACGGCAGGCCACTGCGCCGAGGGCGCCCGCGAGGCCCTCCTGCGAACCGCGGTCGACTGGGCGGTGCACGTGATCCCCACCCTCGATCCCGCGCTCGTGAACGAGACCGCCCAGTCGAACTGGCGGGTCGAGGGCGACGAGCCCGGATCGAGCCCAACCACCGCCATGACCGTGATCGCCGGTGGGACCGCCGAGGGCGAGGCACTCCCCGCCGAGGTCACCGGCCTGGTGCCGCTCACCGCGGGGGATGTCGCGTTGCTCAAGGTCCAGCGGGGTGGCCTTGCGGCCGCCGAGCTGAGCACCGATGACGGCGTCGACCTGGGCACGCCGGTGGTGTCGGCCGGATTCCCCGGCAACACCGATACCGCGGCCGAGCCGTCGCTACGGCCCGCGGTATCGGGCGGCGAGATCAGCGCCAAGAAGGCCACCGGAATCGTCCCGGTCTACCAGACCGACGCGGAGGTGTCCGAGGCCATGAGCGGAGGCCCCACCGCCGACCTCGGCGGCGTGGCGGTCGGGGTCAACAGCTTCGGAATCCATGGGCAGACACAGCCGTTCGCCTTCGTCGCCCCGGCGCGCGGACTCACGGATCTGATGCGCGAGAAGGGCGTCACCCCGGCTCTCGGGCCTGCCGACACCGCCTACCGCGCGGGGATCGAGCACTACTACGACGGCAACTACACCGCCGCCATCGCCGACTTCGACCAGGTGCTGACCCTCGCCCCTGGCTATCCGGGGGCGGCGGAACTCCGGGCCGGCGCCGAACAGGAGCGGGATCTGTACGGGGACGCGGCGCCATCCGACTCGGGCCCGAACTGGGGCCTGCTCGCCGCCCTTGCGGTCCTGCTGGCGGTGAGCGCAGGCGTGGTGGTGGTGATCCGGCGGACGGTTCAGGCCTAGAGCTCGGCCCCGCGCGGATCGAGCTCGGGCGCGTCCAGCGAGGTGTCCTTGGTCTCACGCATCACCAGCAGCGCGACGAACGTCAGGGCGCCCGCCGCGAGCAGGTAGATGCCGACCCAGCCGACGCCGTAACTGGTCGCGAGCCAGGTCGCGATGAACGGCGCCACCGCCGCACCCAGGATGCTCGCCGTGTTGTAGGCGATACCCGAGCCGGTGTAGCGCACATTGGTCGGGAACAGCTCCGGCAGCACCGCACTCATGGGGCCGAAGGTGAAGCCCATCAACAGCATTCCGACGATGAGGAAGACCAGCATCCGAGCGTCGGTCATCTTCTCGGGGTCGAGGGCCACCGAGAACGTCAGCCCGAAGACCATGATCGCGCCGGTGGCGACCAGCAGGGTGATGCGCCGACCGTACCGGTCCGCGAGCCAGCCGGTGATGGGCACGCCCGCCGCGAAGAACAACACGGCGATCAGTTGCAGCACAAGGAAATCCGAGTACTTGAAGCCGAGCCCGGTGCCGCCTGCGGCGACGGTCTTTCCGGTGCCGTAGCTCAGCACCCAGGTGGTCATGATGTAGAAGAGGGTGTACGTCGCGAGCATCACGAAGGTGCCGATGATCAGCTGACGCCAGCTCGTCTTGAACACCGTCGCCAGCGGGGTCTTGACCTTCTCGCCGCGCTCGACGGCGCGCGCGAAGACCGGGGTCTCCTCCAGCTTCAGCCGCACGTACAGGCCGATGATCACCATGATCGCGCTGAGCAGGAACGGGATTCGCCAGCCCCAGGTCAGGAATGCGCTGTCCAGGTCGGGGTTCGCGTTGTCGTGGCCCATGAACAGGGTGATGATCAGGAACAGCCCGTTGGCCAGGAAGAACCCGATCGGCGCGCCGAGCTGCGGCCACATCGCCGCCCAGGCCCGCTTGCCGGACTTCGCCGTCTCGGTCGCGAGCAGCGCCGCCCCCGACCATTCGCCACCGAGCCCGAGGCCCTGGCAGAAACGCATCAGGGCCAGCAGCGCGGGGGCGATGAGCCCGACCGAGTGGTATGTCGGCAGCAGCCCGATGACGAACGTCGCGATGCCCATGGTGAGCAGCGATCCGACCAGGGTGGCCTTGCGGCCGATCCGGTCGCCGTAGTGGCCGAACACGATCGAGCCGAGCGGACGGGCGACGAACGCGAGGCCGAAGGTGGCCAGCGAGGCCAGCAGCGCGGTGGTGCCGTTCCCCTTGGGGAAGAACAGGTGCGGGAAGACCGAGACCGCCGCTGTCGCATAGATGTAGAAGTCGTAGAACTCGATCGAGGTGCCGATCATGCTGGCCACCACGATCCGACTACGGGGCACCGCGTCCTTCGCGGCAACCGCCTCGTCGACCAGCACGTCCGGGGCTTTGCTCATCCGATTCTCCTGCACACCTGTTCCACGGAATGGACATCCGCCGCCCAAACCTCAGGAAGCAGATCACTCCCGCCGTTTCCGGGGCAATCCAGCGCGAGGTGTTTGCGCCGAGCGGTATCAAGATCGCGTTAAGCTGCCATCGGAGCGCCGGGAAGTCTGGTCGGCACATGGCACACCTGTACGCCCGCGACCTTCGGGAGAACCTGACGTGATCCAACCGCTCCGCTCCGAACTGACCCGCTATCTGCGCACCGAGACCGTCGGAGGGTCGATCCTGCTGGTGGCGGCGGCCGTCGCGGTCATCTGGGCGAACTCCCCGTGGGCCGACGCCTACACCGCCCTGCGGGACTTTCAGGTCGGGCCGAGCGCGATCCATCTGAACCTGAGCCTGAACACCTGGGCCCAGGACGGCCTGCTGGCGGTGTTCTTCTTCGTCGCGGGCCTCGAGCTCAAACGCGAGTTGGTCGTCGGCGAGCTCGCCGACCGCAAGAAGGCCCTGCTGCCGATCATCGCGGCGGTCGGCGGCGTGATCCTGCCCGCGCTGATCGCGCTGGCGGTCGGCTGGGGCACCCCCGGCATCGAGAAGGCCTGGGCGATCCCGGTCGCCACCGACATCGCCTTCGCCCTCGGCGTGCTCGCGCTGACCGGGTCGAGGATCCCGGCCAGCGCCAGGGTGTTCCTGCTCAGCCTCGCGGTCGTCGACGACCTGCTCGCGATCATCATCATCGCCGCGCTGTTCACCACCTCGATCGCGATGCTGTGGCTGCTCGGCGCGGTCGCCTGCCTGGCCGTCTACGCGTACGCGCAGCACCGGCGGATCACCACCCCGCTGCTGTACGTCCCGCTGGCATTGCTCGCCTGGTACTCGATGCACGAGGCGGGCATCCACGCCACCCTCGCGGGCGTCGCCATCGGACTGCTGACCAGGGTGCGCAAGGACCCGGGCGAGGCGGAGGCCCCCGCGACCCGGCTCGAGCACCGGATCCAGCCGTTCTCCGCCGGGTTCTGCGTGCCGGTGTTCGCCCTGTTCGCCTCCGGGGTCCCGCTGGGTCCAGAGGTGCTCGAGTCGATGTTCACCGACCGCATCGCGCTGGCGATCATCCTGGGCCTGCTGGTCGGCAAGACCGTCGGCATCTTCGGCGTCTCGTGGGCCGCGGTCCGGCTCGGCATCGCCACGAAGCCGGGAAACCTCGGCTTCCGCGACATGTTCGCGCTGTCGGTGCTCGGTGCGATCGGGTTCACCGTTAGCCTTCTGGTGGCCGAACTCGCGCTCGAAGGAGCCGAGGTGGAGACGGCGAAGGCTGCGGTCCTGTTGACCTCGCTGACGGCGTCGCTGATCGGCTCGGCGCTACTGTTACGCCGGGGGCGCGTCCACCAGGCGCGCGCCACCGCGGCCGGTTCCGCGACCGGTCAGAAACGACCACATTCCGGCGAGCCGGACGACGACACACTGGAGGGGCGCAGACGTGAGCATCAGTGACCGCAACGGCGACAGATACGACCGGCTGACCGGGGACGGGGTGCCCAACACCATCACGTCGATCCCGCTCACCGACGTCGATGCGCACGCCCCCGGTACCGCCAGCATCGGGAACCTGGTCAAAGACGCGACCACGCAGGTCTCCACCCTGGTCCGCGCCGAGGTGGCGCTCGCCAAGGCCGAGGTGACCAGCGAGGTCAAGAAGGGCCTGCAGGGCTCGCTGTTCTTCCTCCTCGCGCTCACCGTCCTGCTGTTCAGCTCCTTCTTCTTTTTCTTCTTCCTCGCCGAGACCCTCGCCGTCTGGACGCCGCGCTGGCTCGCGTTCCTCATCGTGTTCCTGCTGATGGTGGTGACCACAGCGGTGCTGGCGCTGTTCGGCTACCTGCGGGTGCGCAAGCTGCGTGCCCCGGAGAAGACCATCGACTCGCTCCGGCAGGCCGCGACGGTGCTGCCGAACGCCGCGGAGTCGAGCTACAAGCACGGCGACTACACGCCCGGCGAGTACGCCCGCCGGACCGCGCCGTAGCCCCGGCGTCGAACCGAGAGCATCACCCCTCCCGTGACCTACCCGGATCCCTCCACAGTCCGATTCGACGGCCCGTGGCAGCACCGCGACGTGCACGCCAACGGCATCCGCTTCCACGCGGTCGAGGCGGGCCCGTCCGACCCCGGTGCACCGCTGGTCGTCCTGCTGCACGGCTTCGCCGACTTCTGGTGGTCCTGGCGACATCAGTTGACGGCCCTCGCGGACGCCGGCTACCGCGCGGTCGCGTTGGATCTGCGCGGCTACGGGGACAGTGACAAGCCGCCGCGCGGCTACGACGGCTGGACCCTGGCCGGTGACGTTGCCGGTCTGATCCGCGCCCTCGGCCACACCGAGGCCACGCTCGTCGGCCACGCCGACGGAGGCCTGGTGTGCTGGGCGACGGCGGTGCTGCATCCACGGCTGGTGCGCTCGATCGCCCTCGTCAGCTCGCCGCATCCGATCGCGCTCAAGCGATCGGTGCTGGCCGACCGGGCCCAGCGGTCCGCCTTCCTGCCTGCGTTCCTGCGCTGCCAGCTGCCGTGGCGGCCGGAGCGGGCGTTGACCCGCGAGGACGGCGCCGAGGTCGAGAGGCTGCTGCGCGGCCGATCCGGTCCGGAATGGCCGCAGACCGAGGAGTTCGCCGAGGTCGTCGAGCGGGCCAGGTCCGCGATCCAGATCCCGGGCGCCGCGCACTGCTCGCTGGAGTACCAGCGCTGGGCGTTCCGCAGCCAGTGGCGGCCCGACGGCCGCCGGTTCATGAAGGCGATGAACCAGGTGATGACCATCCCGGTGCTGCAGATCCACGGGGACCAGGACCCGTACGTGCTGGCAGCCGCGTTGCGCCGCGACACCAGGTGGGCACCGGGTCGGAGCCTGCACACCATCGCGGGCGCCGGCCACTTCGCCCACCAGGAACGACCGGCCGAGGTGACCGCCGCGCTGACGGAGTTCCTGAAGCGCTGACGCGCCCGTGAGTCCTTCTGGCCCGCACAGGGGCCAGAAGGACTCACGGGCGGCGAAGCCGCCTAGAGGATGCAGCCACCCGTGTTGACGGCGCTGCTCGCCGCGGAGGCCCCCGCCAGCTGGCGCGAGACCTCCTCGGCGGTGAGCACGAAGCCGGTGTCGCTGTTGTCCACTGCCGCGCCGAACACGACGCCGAGCACCTGACCCTGCTCGTCGACCAACGGTCCCCCGGAATTGCCCTGACGGATCGAGCCGCGCACCGTGTACACCTCGCGCTCGACCTCGGCGGCGCGGTAGATGTCGGGGCCGGTCAGATCCAGGGTCTCCCGCACCCTGGCCGCGCTGGCCGTGTACGGACCGCCGCCCGGGTAGCCGAGGACGATCGCGCTGTCCCCGCTCGCGGCCGCCCCCGGAGCGAACGGCAGCACCGGGGCGCGCAGGCCGGGCACCGCCAGCACCGCGACGTCGACGGCCGGATCGAAGAGCACCACCTCGGCGTCCAGCGGCCCGTCCGCGGTGTCCACCGAGACCCCGGTCGTCCCCGCCACGACGTGCGCGTTGGTCATGACCCGCTCCGGGGCCACCACGAAACCGGACCCCTCGAGCGCGCGCTGGCAGCTCGGCGCCACCCCGCGCACCCGGAGCACGCTGGTCTGCAGCCGCTGCGCGACCGGACTACGCAGCACGCCGGGGTCGGGCGCCTCGACGACGGCGATCGGGGTGCGGCCGAACGGCCCGATCACGTCGGGCAGCCCGGAGGTGTCCAGCAGCGCCGAGAACTCGTCCGGCAGCCTGCGCATCCAACTCGGGGCGTACTCGTCGACCTGCGTCAGAACCCGCGACCCGCGCACCGCGCTCGCGACCTCCGGTTGCGAGGACGCGGTCAGCGGGATGGCCAGCAGCCACGCGGCGACCAGGACGGCGGTCAACTGCAGGCCGGCACCGATGACGCTGTCCACCGACCGCGCGACCGGGCTGTGCATGCCGCCGCGGGCGGCGCGGCCGAGCACCATGCCCGCGACCTCGCCGATGACCACCAGCACGACGATCAGGGTGATGCCCGCGAGCACGCGCATCCGCCCCTCGTCGACGTGCACCAGCACGTGCGGCGCGATCAGGATCCCCGCGACCGCACCGAGCACGACGCCGAAGAACGCGAGCGCGGACGCGACCGCCCCGTGCCGCCATCCCGACGTGGCCGCGAGAACGGCGATCGCGAGGATCGCGAGGTCGATCCAGGCTGAACCGGTCATCGCTCGTGTACCTCCACGATCCCCGCCTCCACCTCTGCCAGCGCGACCTCGAGGTCGCGGATGTCGGAGCGGTCCCATTCGATCTCCCAGCCGGAGATCGCGATGAGCCCGGCCAGCACGCCCGCGGTGAAGCCCCACACGAGCATGTCGTCGACCAGGAACGCCGGGCCCTGGTATCCGAGCCGGTGCCGGACCTGGAAGCGGTTGTCCGGGTCGAGCAGGGTGCGCATCGGCACCCGGGCAACCCGCTCGGTCTCGGCGAGGTCCACCGCACGGACCGGGGTGGGGCGATCCCAGTACCCGATCACCGGCGTCACGTCGAAGCCCGAGGGCGGGACGAAGATCCCCGGCAGTACCGCGAGGGTGCGCACCCCGGCCGGGTCGAGCCCGGTCTCCTCCTCCGCCTCCCGCAGCGCGGTCCCGACGGGTCCGTCGTCCTCCGGATCACTGGCGCCGCCGGGAAAGGCGATCTGGCCGCCGTGCTGCCGGAGGGTGGAGGCGCGTTGGAGCAGCAGCAGGTCGGCGTCCTCGGGTAGGCCACCGACGGCGATGGGATCGGCCTCGGGGGAACCACCGAAGAGCACCAGCACCGCAGCCTCGCGCGCCTGCACTCCGCTCGGCGCCCGCCGCAGCAGCACGGGGTTGACGGAATTGGTGTCCGACGGCGGCAGCGTCGAGACCCGGCGCAGCCATTCCGGCGGCAGGTGGTTGGTCTCGCTCACGCGCTCACGCCCAGCTTCTCGTGCACCGCCGCGGCGATCTGGTCTGCACTATCGAACGGCACCGGCAGTACCCCTGCGACGGTGCCGTCGGCCCGGACCATCACGGTCACGGGCAGCACGTTCGGCGCCCCGACGGCCGCGGCGATCTTGCCCGTGCCGTCCTGTACGCCCGGCAGGTGCACGCCGTATTCGGTCAGCGCGGACAACGCGTTCCCTTCCTTGGGGTCCTGGTGGACGGTCAGCACGGTGACGGCGTCCCCGGCGCGGTCCGCGTACTCCTGCAGGGCCGGCAATTCCCTGGCGCAGGGCCCACACCAGTAGGCCCAGAGGTTGACCAACGCGGGCTTGCCCGCCAGCGCGGCACCGACGTCGATCCTGCCACCGTCGGAGAGGCACTCGAGCCTGATCCCGGCCAGCGGTCCGGCCGGGACAGCGCCGGGTGTGGGAGTGGGGCAGGCACTCAGCGCGGCCTCGGCGCGCACGCCTGCCAGCGCCTCGGGCGTGTCGCCGGGGGCCCGCTCCTGCGGCGCGACGGTGGAGTTGCCGATGGAGTCCGCATAGCCGCGCGATCCGGTCTCGTCCGAGTCGCCCCGCGGCCAGATCGCGACGATCAGGGCCACCACGACGACGAGTGCGGCCAGGCTCCACCGGCCGGTGTTCGACAATCGCACGGTCAGCTCACCGACCCGCCAGCTCGAGCAGATGTTCGGTTTCGGGGCCCTTCACCAGGGCCGCAGCGGCCACCGGGTCGGTGGTCCCGATGCCGTAGGAGGGACAGTCCTTGGCCAGCAGGCACACCCCACATGCCGGCTTCTTCGCGTGGCAGACCCGGCGGCCGTGGAAGATCACCCGGTGCGAGAGGTCGGTCCACTCCTTGCGCGGGATGAGCTCGCCGATCGCGTGCTCGACCTTCACCGGGTCCTCCTCCTGCGTCCAGCCCCACCGCCGGACAAGCCTGCCGAAGTGGGTGTCGACGGTGATACCCGGCACACCGAACGCGTTCCCGAGGACCACGTTGGCCGTCTTCCTGCCGAAGCCCGGCAGCGTCACCAGATTCTTCAGGTCGCCAGGGACCTCGCCGTCGTATCGCTCGAGCAGCGCCTGCCCGAGCCCGATGATCGAGTTAGTCTTGTTCCGGTAGAAGCCGGTGCTCCGGATGTACTCCTCCAGCTCCGTTCGATCCGCCTCGGCGTAGTCGCGGGCGGTCCGGTATCGGGCGAAGAGCGCGGGCGTCACCTGGTTAACCCGCACGTCAGTGCATTGCGCGGACAGAATCGTCGCCACCGACAGCTCGAGCGGGGTGGTGAAGTCGAGCTCGCAGTAGACGTGCGGGAACGCCACGGTCAGCGTGCGGTACATCCGCCGCGCCCGGCGCACGAGGCCGAGGCGGGTCTCCTCCTTTGCCGGTCGCGAGGTCGGCGCCGCCCCACGCGGGCCCGGGGTCTGCGATGCGGTGGTGGACACCGGACCAACTCTACGGACGGTGCCAAACGGAACTGGACATCGTTTCGCTTCTGAGACAAACGCCGTGTTTACTACCCGGTATGCAAGGACTGGCTGTGGTGCTCTTCCCAGTGCTGCTCATTCTTTTTGCACTGGCAATGGAGCGGGTGGAGTTCCGGCTGCGCCGACTGACCGTGCGTGAGCAGGAGGTCCAGGAGTTCCTGGACAAGGCGAGTCATGCCGACGTCGCCACCCTCGCCAACGAGGGGCTGCCGCGGGCGCTCGCCCGGTTCCACCTCCGCCGCAAGCGCGGCGCCGAGGATGAGGACGAGGACGAATCGCAGGCGCCGGAGCAGCGCGCGAGCTGACCTTTTCGGAGTGTCGGGCCCCGTTCGGCGTGCGGCGCGTGGCGTCGGTCACTAGTCTTCGACGTCGGGACGATAGACTTCCAGCGAGTACTCAACGATAGGTCGACGCGATCGTGCGTCGATCACGTCGGGGGAGACCACACGATGGCGTCCCCCAACGACCCGAAGAAGGAGCACACGTGGACGAGATCCTGGCCAGAGCCGGAATCTTCCAGGGAGTCGAGCCGTCGGCGGTGGCCGCGCTGGTCAAGCAGCTGCAGCCTGTCGACTTCCCGCGCGGGCACGTGATCTTCAACGAGGGCGAGCCCGGCGACCGGCTGTACATCATCGTGTCCGGCAAGATCAAGCTCGGACGCCGCTCCCCCGACGGTCGCGAGAACCTGCTCACGATCATGGGCCCGTCCGACATGTTCGGCGAGCTCTCGATCTTCGACCCGGGTCCGCGTACCTCCACCGCCACCACGGTCACCGAGGTCCGCGCGGTGCAGATGGACCGCGATGCCCTCAAGTCGTGGATCGATCAGCGCCCCGAGATCGCGGAGCAGCTGCTGCGCGTGCTGGCCCGTCGCCTGCGCCGCACCAACAACAACCTCGCTGACCTGATCTTCACCGACGTCCCCGGCCGTGTCGCCAAGGCGCTGCTGCAGCTCGCCCAGCGCTTCGGCACCCAGGAGGCCGGGTCGCTGCGCGTGACGCACGACCTCACCCAGGAAGAGATCGCCCAGCTGGTCGGCGCCTCCCGCGAGACCGTGAACAAGGCGCTCGCCGACTTCGCGCACCGCGGCTGGCTGCGGCTCGAGGGCAAGAGCGTGCTGATCTCCGACTCGGAGCGTCTGGCCCGACGGGCCCGGTAACTCCCCCACACGCACGAATCGGCCATCCCGGATCCCCGGGGTGGCCGATTTTGCGTTGACCCCAACTCCTATAGCCAAACTGGCATGGCAGCGAGCAAGCTTTGCATTCGACAGGCATGAGACCGGGACCGCAGTATTGACCTTGCCGGGTTCGACAGGGAGGGTCACAGCGATGGGAAGCAGGTCGAGGGTGGAGATCCGCCGCAACGGAGGTATCCAGACCGAGCATCCGATGTCCGATCCGCAGACCGACGTCGAGTACAACGTCCGAAACACCGTGTCGCCAGAGCTTTTCGACGAGATCATCGGCGAATACCTCGCCCGATCCGAGAGCGCGGTACAGGGCCTGCGCGGATTCACCGACATCTACTACGACCCGCACAGCCAACAAAAACTGGACGTCTGGGGAATCTCCGACGACCCCCGGCCGGTATTCATCGCCATCCACGGCGGGTACTGGCGCGCCCTTTCCCGACACCACACGGCCTTCATGGCGCGCGCCCTAGACTCGGAGGGGATCGCCACAGTCACTGTCGACTACGGTCTCGCGCCGGAGACGACGCTCGAGGAAATCGTTCGCCAGGTCCGAGCGGCGGTCGCATGGGTCTACCACCACGGCGCCGGCCATGGGCTCGACCCCGATCGCATCGTCGTCGGCGGCAGTTCCGCCGGAGGGCACCTCACCGGCGCCGTCATGGTCTCGGGCTGGCAGCGTGAGCTCGGCCTGCCCGAGACCGTCGTGCGTGGCGCCATGCCGATCAGCGGACTGTTCGACCTCCGCCCGCTCGTCGACTCGTTCGCGAACGAGTGGCTCGAACTAGACATCGAGCGGGCGCACGGGTTGAGCCCATTGCTCCATGCGGACGGACCCGGACCTGCGGCCGTGATCGCCGTTGCGGAACACGACGGCGCCGGGTTCCTCATGCAGACCCACCGGTTCCACGACGCCTGGGCGGAGCACTCACCCTGCGACCTGCTCGTGGTTTCCGATCGCAACCACTACGACATCTTTCTCGATCTGGCCGACTCCACGACGGCGCTCAATCGCGCCCTCGTCGGCTTGATCAACGGACTCGCGGAGCAGCGCTCACCTGCGGGATAGGCGGGTATAGCAAAACAGGTATAGCGAGGACCATGAACTATCAGTTTCAGCTATTTCCGCGGGTCGAATCCCGATAGGCTCGGCGACATGGACACGCCCCGACTCCTCGATGGCCGCCTCAAGCTCCGGCACCTGGTGCTTGTCGACGCGCTGACCCGGCAGGGCAGTGTGGTCGGCGCGGCCGCCGCACTCCACGTGACCCAGCCCGTGGCCACCCGCAGCCTGCACGACCTCGAGTCGATTCTCGGCGTGGAGCTGTACGAGCGCGGGCCGCGCGGCATCACGCCGACGATCTTCGGCGAGGCCTTCACCTCGCACGCGAGGGCCGTCATCGCACAGCTGACCCAGGCCGGCAGGCATGTGGTCGAGCTGGCCGACGCCGATCGCGGGACCGTGGTGGTCGGCACCCACCTCGCCGGATCGAACGTCCTGCTCCCGGGAGCCATCGCGCGCCTGAAGGTGGAACGACCGCTGCTCACGGTGATCGTGCGCGAGGGAACCCCGGAGACGCTGCTCGTCGAGCTCGAGGCCGGCCGTGTCGACCTGATCGTGGGCCGGCTCACCTCCCCCACCGACCAGTCCGCCATCCGCGACACCCTCTACGAGGAATCGGTGGAACTGGTCACCCGCGCACACCACCCACTGGCCGAGCTCGACGGCCTGACCCTCGCGGACCTGGCCGACTACCCCTGGATCCTGCCGGGTGTCGAGACCTCGCTGCGCCGCGAACTCGAGGAGTTCTTCGCCAGGAACGGTATGCCGTTGCCCGAGAACCGGGTCGAGGCAACCTCGTTTCTCACCGTCCGCCAACTGCTCATCGAGACCGACATGATCGCGGTGCTGCCGAGCCTGATCCCGCGCGACGACGCTCGGCTCACCACCCTCCCGGTGACGCTGGATCCGATCGGGCACCGCGTCGGGATCACACTCTCTCCCGGACGCACCCTCAGCCCTTCGGCCGAGGCGCTCGTCGGCAACCTGCGCCGCATCGCGGCGGAGATCGCACCGACAGATCGGTGAGCCGCTCCCCCGACACCGAACAGCGACGAGCCGCCCACCCGTCGGGTGAGCGGCTCGTCGAATGCGCCTGGACGGATGCGGCCTACACGTGTGCGCGCTCCGCAGCGGCCGGGAACTCCGGCCCCCTCGAGCTCGACGGGACGAGCCGGAACAGCGCGATCGCACCGGCCAGACTGATCGAGCAGATGACCACCAGGTACCAGGTGACACCGACCGAGGAACCGGTCGCATTCAGCAGCGCCGTCGAGATCATCGGCGCGAGCCCACCACCGAGGATGGCCGCGGTCTGCAGGATGAGCGACGATCCGGAGTAGCGCACCCGGGCCGGGAAGGTGTCCGCGATGATGCTGCCCTGCACGCAGTGCGTGACGGGAATGATCAGGCCCATCCCGAGGAAGGCGATCACCGCGAGCACCGAGTTCTCGGTGTTGAGCAACGGGAAGAACGCGATGCACCACAGCAGGATGGCCGCCGACCCCGCGATGAACATCGTCCGCCTGCCGTAGCGGTCCGCGACCGTCGTCCACACCGGGATCGTCGCGAACCACAACACGGCGGCGGCGGTCACGCTGAGCACCAGGAACTGCTTGTCATATCCCAGGTGCTGGGTGCCATAGGAGAGCGTGAACACCATGAAGGCGTACGCGACCGCGGAGTTGGCCACCACCGCGAGCAGGGTCAGCGAAAGCCGGGGGAACCCGACCTTGAGCGACTCCTTCAGCGGGAAGCGGACCACGTCGCCCTTCTCGAGAATGCCTGCGAACGAGGGAGATTCGGTCACCCGCAGCCTGATCACGAGGCCGATCGCGACCAGCACGAAACTCAGCAGGAACGGGATGCGCCAGCCCCACGACTCGAAGGCCTCATCCGACAGCACCGCGTTCGTCGTCAGGAAGATGGCGTTGGCGAGCACGAGTCCGGCTGGGGTGCCCATCTGCGGGAACCCGGCATAGAGGTTCTTCTTGCCCTCGGGCGCATGCTCCATCGACATCAGGGTGGCGCCCGCGCCCTCGCCGCCGAGACCGATGCCCTGCACGATCCGCATCGCGACCAGCAGGACCGGGGCCCAGAAGCCGATCGAGTCGTAGTTGGGGATGAGACCGATGAGCGTGGATCCGACGCCCATCATCACCAGCGATACGACCAGTGTCGCCTTGCGACCGATGCGGTCACCGAAGTGCCCGAACACCAGGCCGCCAAGGGGCCGCGCGATGAAGCCGACCGCGAAGGTGCTGAACGCGGCGAGGGTGCCCACCGTCGGGCTCAGGCTGGGGAAGAACTGCTTGTTGAAGATGAGCGCTGCTGCGGTGCCGTAGAGGAAGAAGTCGTACCACTCGAGCGTCGTGCCCGCGAGGGTGGCCATGGCCACCCGGCTGCGAGCCGCCGCGGCAGGGCCGGGACGGTGTTCCGGGTTCTCGTTCATCGTGGGACCTATCATGTTGGGAGACAGCGAATGTGATTGCGATAGCCGCGCGAGTCGAAGTTCCGCTCATCGAGGGACCGAGGGCGGGAAGCGGTGACGATCACAGTCTCACCCTGTGAGCCATGACACACAAATGCCGATTTGCTGATCTGCCATACCTATTTCGATATAACAGGATCGGTACCGCACAGCCTGCAGGCCCGCCCACCGGCCGGTCAGCTCAGCCCCAGGAACCGCTCGGCATTGCCGCGGGAAATGAGTTGCCGTGCAGCATCATCGAGGAACTCACTCTTGCGCACCACCTCTCCGACCGGACGTTCCCCGAGCGGATAGGGGTAGTCGCTGCCGACCATCACCCGCTCGACACCGACCGTGTCGACCAGCAGCCGCAGCGCCCGTTCGTCGAAGACCACGGAGTCGACATAGAAGCGCCCGAGGTAGTGCGACGGCGGGAATTCGGACGTTCCGATCACGTCGTTGCGCCCGTGCCAGGCGTTCTCCATCCTCCCCAGCCAGAAGGCGAAAGATCCACCGCCATGCGCGAATCCGATCTTCAGACTCTCGTCGATCCGGTCGAACACGCCGCCGAGTATCAACGCCAGTATCGAGAGGTGGGTCTCGGCAGGCATCGCGGTGAGCCACTGCGCCATCCACCGATCCAACCGAGGGGAGTTCGCCATGTCCCACGGGTGCACGAACACCGGCACCCCCAGTGAGGCGCAGTGCTGCAGGAAGGTGACCACGCCCTCGCTGTCGAGGTCCAGGTCGCCGA
This sequence comes from Rhodococcus sp. PvR044, assembly GCF_040548995.1. Taxonomy (NCBI): domain Bacteria; kingdom Bacillati; phylum Actinomycetota; class Actinomycetes; order Mycobacteriales; family Nocardiaceae; genus Rhodococcus; species Rhodococcus sp. PvR044. The sequence goes on along the minus strand of NZ_JBEPSX010000003.1, from coordinate 282,095 downwards.
CGTGGTTGCCGATCTCGACGCCCCGATGTCCGTTGGCGACGCACCGCTCGAGCTCGCGGCACGCGGCATCGGTGTCCTGCAACGGAACCTGACAGAACGGGATCAGCCGATCCGCGGCAGGCGCGACGATCTCCAGCGCCAGGTCGTTGAAGATCCGTGCGATCCGCTCGCCCTGCTCGCCGGTCCGGCCGTAGTTGAAGAATGCCGGGGTCGGCGAGACCACCTGGGTACGGACACCGTCCGCGTCCATGTCCCGCAGCCGGATCTCGGCATCCCAGCAGTCCGCCTGGATCCGGCGGAACTCCTTCGTGCCCATCATGATCATCGCCTCGGACTCGGACTCGATCCGCAGCCATGGCGCCTCCGGACCCGCCACCGCCGTCAGGTCGGGCCAGCCGTTCGGCACGTAGTGGGTGTGGACGTCGATCATTCCGCTCACCTCTCACCCCTTGCCCGGATGGAGGGTTCCGCAGTTCCCACAGGTGCGGGCTTCGACACTCTCGTAGAACTGGGTGAACACCGGAGGCAGGTCGGCGACGATGTCACGGACCTGGAGTTCGACCTCGTGGATCAGTGCGTCGCAGTCGATGCAGTACCACTGGAACTTCTCGAGCGTGCCCTCCTCGCGCACGCGCTCGATGACCAGGCCGATCGAGCCCGCGGTCGGACGCTGCGGCGAATGAGGCAGGTTGCCGGGCAGCAGCCAGGTCTCGCCCTCACGGATGTGCACGGTCTCGGGGCCGTTCTCCGTCATGACATTGACGTGGATATCACCCTCGAGCTGGTAGAACCACTCCTCGTACGGATCCAGGTGGTAATCGGTGCGCTGGTTCGGCCCACCGACCACCTGGACGATGAAGTCGCTGCCGAGGGCCATGGTCTGGTTGTTCACCGGGGGCTTGAGCAGATGCTCGTTGTCGGCGATCCACTTCTGGAAGTTGATGGTCGGCGGGACTCGGGTCATGACGTGGCCTCCGATGTGGCGGTTCGGTTCTGCGAGCGGGCGACGGGTCGGTACGCGACGCCCTGCATCTCGATCAACAGGTGGGGGTGCGGGAGCTGGTGTACCGCGACGGTGGTGCGGGTGGGACCTGCTTCGTCGAACATCTCGGCGTACACCTCGTTGTAGCCGCCGAAGTCGTTCATCGACACCAGGTACGAGGTGACCTGGACAAGGTCGGAGAGCTCGGCGCCGACCTCGGCGAGGATGGCGCGCATGTTCTCGATGACCGCGCGCGTCTGGGCGCGGATGTCGAGCGAGGTGGTACCCATCTCGTCGACCGCGACGCCGACGAACGTGTTGTCCGGCCGTCGCGAACTGGTTCCCGAGACGTACACGAAATCCCCGGCGACCTTGACGTGCGGGAACCGGCCCCGTGGCGTGGCCAGCCGCCCGATCACCTTTGCTTCGCTCATTTCACTCCCCTCACGCTGACGCGGCCTAGCCCGGCGATGTGGCACTGCGCGACCTCAGCGGTCAGCGTGACGGCCGCGGTGGCCGCACCCGCGAGCACCACCTGCCCCGCCCGCAGCGGGATCGCCCGACGACGCGCCATGTCCACCAGCGCGTGCAGCGCGCGCACCGGATTGCCGAGGATCGCCGAGGTGGATCCGACCATGGCCTGGCTACCCACCTCCAGCCGAACCGCTCGGTTGTCGACATCCTGCATCCGCTGCCACTGCCCGACCACATAGCCGGCGGCCGAGGTGTTGTCGGCAACCACGTCGGTGTACGTGAATCGGAAGTCCCGGTAGCGGGAGTCGATGATCTCCATCGCAGGCGCAACCGCGTCCACGCAGGAGACGATGTCCACGGCCGGATCGCCCGGGTCCACGTCGCGGGCGAGCCGGTACGCGATCTCCGGCTCGATCTTCGGGTGGATGAACCGGGCCAGGTCCACGTCGCCGCCGTCCTCGATCCGCATGGCGTCGGTGAGCTGCCCGACGATCACGTCGGACACACCCATCTGGGCCATCTTGGCCTTGCTCGTGAACCCGAGCTTCACCCCGACGATGGATTCCCCTCGGCCCATCCGGCGGCCGACCAGGGCGTTCTGGATCCGGTAGGCATCGTCGATGTCGACCTCATGGCTGTCCGCGAGGCTGGGCGTGTCGGTCACGGTCCGCTGGGCGAGATCCAGGCGATCCGCGAGCCCGTCGATTTTGATCATGTTGAGCTCCTTCACTTCTCACGTCCTACCAATGCCGACTCGATCACGGCGTCGACCTCGCCCAGCCCATCGAGCCGAAGCCGGAAGCTGCCGGCCTCGGTGATCGGAACCATGGGACCCAGTGCACCGGACATGACGATGTCGCCTGCCCGCAACGGCTGCTCACGTGTGACGAGCTCCCTGGCCAACCAGGCGACGGCCACGACCGGGGAGCCGAGGCAGGCGTGACCCGCACCGAAGGACACCTGCTCGCCGTCCCGTTCCAGTGTCATCCCGACCCGTGACAGATCCAGCCCGGTCAGCGAGTACGGGGTGGTCCCCAGGACGACGGCTCCGCTCGACGCGTTGTCTGCGACCGTGTCGGTGATCGCCAGGTCCCAGTCGGCGATCCGCGAGTCGACGATCTCGATGGCGGGCAGGACGAAGTCGGTCGCGCGCAGGACGTCGGCGACGGTCGCTCCCGGCCGATCGAGGTCCCGGCCGAGCACGAACGCGATCTCGCCCTCGGCCCGCGGCTGCAGGAACCGGGCGGCGGGCACGGGCTCGGTGTGGCCGTACATCATGTCGTCGAGCAGCACGCCGAAGTCCGGCCGGAAGACACCGAACTGCTTCTGCACCGCCGGCGCCGTGAGCCCGATCTTCGCGCCGACCACGCGTGCCCCGCGACCCACCTCGGCGGCGACGACCCGACGCTGGACCTCGTAGGCGGCGTCGAGGTCGCTCTCGCCCAGGAACTCCCGCACCGGCGCGGCAGGCACCAGCGACGCCCTGGCGGCGATGAGCCGCTCTGCGGCCGCATCGAGAGCCGTGGTCGATCCCGATGTCACAGTCACAGTTGCACACACACATTCGTGGGTTCGGTGTAGAAGTGGAGTGATGATTCGCCGCCCTCCCGGCCGATCCCGGAGAGGCCCGCGCCACCGAACGGCGAGCGGAGCTCGCGCGTGAACCAGGTGTTCACCCAGGAGATCCCGACACGCATCTGCTGCGCGACGCGGTGCCCGCGGCGCAGGTCGTTCGTCCAGACCGCCGCGGCGAGTCCGTACTCGGTGTCGTTGGCGAGCGAGATCGCCTCCTGCTCGGTGTCGAACGGGATCAGCGCCGCAACCGGGCCGAATATCTCCTCTCGCACTGCACGATCGGCGTTCGTCAGGCCGGTCCAGAGGGTCGGCTCGATCCAGGAGCCGCCTGCGAGGTCGGCGCCCAGGTCGGGGATCCCGCCGCCGGTCAGCACCTTGGCCCCGGCCTGTTCTGCGATCTCGAAGTAGCTTCGGACCTTCTCGCGGTGCGCCTGGGAGATCAGTGGCCCGGTGGTGGTCGTGGCGTCGGTTGGCGCGCCGAGCCGAAGTCCCTCGGCGCGCTCGACCAACCCGGCCGCGATGTCGTCGAAGATGTTGCGCTGCACGTACACCCGTTCGGTACACAGGCACACCTGCCCGGTGTTCGCGAACACCGAGCGGGTCAGGCCGGTGAGGGCCTCGTCGATGTCGACATCGTCGAACACCACCGCGGCATTCTTGCCGCCGAGTTCGAAGGAGACGGGACGGACTCGCGGCGCGACCGTCTTCATCACATGGGATCCGGTCGCCGAGGAGCCGGTGAAGGTGACCCCGTCGATGTCCGGATGATCTGTGAGGAATTCCCCGGCCGAGTTCCCACCGAATCCGTGCACCACGTTGTAGACACCCGCAGGCAGCCCAACCTCCTCCAAGACCTCCGCGAGCAGCGTCGCGGTGGAGGGCGTCTCCTCGCTCGGCTTGACGACAACGGCGTTCCCGCAGGCCAGTGCGGGCGCCACCTTCCAGGTCAGCAGCAGCAGCGGCAGGTTCCACGGCACGATCACCGCGACCACACCCAAGGGCTTGCGCACCGCGTAGTTCAACGCCTGCCGCCCGCCGCCGAGGTCGGTGAGGAACGACTCCTGCCCCGCCGCGGCGACCACGTCCGCAAAGGTGCGGAAGTTGGTCAGCGCGCGGGCCACGTCGAGCTCGCGGGCCTGCGTGATCGGTTTTCCGGTGTCGGCCATCTCCGCGGCGACGAACTCCTCGAACCGCTCCTCGATCCGATCTGCCGCCCTGCGCAGCAGGGCCGCCCGCTCCCGCACGGGCGTATCAGCCCACCCGTTGTCGAGCGCGCGCCGCGCCGATCGCACGGCGCGGTCGACGAGAGCGATGTCCGCCTCGTGCACTCGGGCCACCAGCTGCCCAGTGGCGGGGTCGAGATTCTCGAAGCTGCGCTCCGGGTCCGGGTCGACGAAGCTGCCGTCCACGTAATTGCGAATCCAGGCTTCGCGGGGTGTGGTCATGCATTCATGATTGGCGGGGAATCCATGCCGAACAAATGCGAATTTCCTCGCAAGCTATGCACATATCGACATAGCTTCACCCCCTCTGGCCGGCGACCGCCTCGCGAACCGCAGGAACCACCTCAACCGCCCACTTCTCGTGCTGGTGCGGGTCATCGTCCTCGGCGCCGAACACGAAGGTGTCCATGCCCGACTCGAGCACCAGCTCGGTCAGCTCGTCGACCCATTGCTCGACCGGCCCGTTGAGGAACCCGCTGCTCGGTCCGTCGGTGATGGCGCCGAACACGTTGTAGATCCGCTGGATCGCCGCGGGGTCACGGCCGGCCGCCCTCGCGGACTCGTCGATGCGCGCGTGCAGACCGGGCAGCACCGGCGGCGGGAAGTAGCTGACCGACGGGACCCAGCCGTCGGCCGAGCGTCCGAGCACCCCGAGCATCCGCGGACCCCCGACCCCCAGCCACAGCCCGATGTCGTGCGCGGGCCGCGGCCCCGGATGCGCACCGGAGAGCCGGTGGTGAACACCCTCGTACCGCACCGATTTCTGGTCCGACCACATGAGCCGGATGACGTCGACGGCCTCGGACAACGCACCCGCGGCCTCGCCTGGCGTGCGTTCCGGTCCGCCCATCCCCCCGATCGCCGGCCAGAACGCACCTGCCCCCAGCGCCAGCTCGAACCGCCCGCCCGAGATCACGTCCAGGCTCGCAGCCGCCTTCGCCATCACCGCGGGCGGTCGCAGTGGCAGGCACGCCACATCGGGGAACACCCGGACCCGGGTGGTGCGCGCCAGCACCAGGGCCATCAGGGACCAGGTGTCCAGGAACCGCTTCTGATACGGATGGTCCTGGATCCCGACGAGATCGAGCCCCTCGTCATCCGCCATCGCGACGAGGTCGAGGATCTCGTCGACCCGGTCGGCATCCGGGGTGGGGAACATGCCGAACTGCAGTGGACGTCCGTAGTCGGTCATCGCCGCGCTCCTCGGTCTCGACTGCGCCTGATGTCCACAGTCACCGACGTAGCCCGAATGCGCAACGGTCGCCGAGGCCGGCTCAGCGGCGCAGGTACTCCAACTGCACGCGCACGGACTGCTCGGCGACCGGCCACAGGCTCTGATCGACGTCGGAGTAGACGTGCTCGACCACCGCGCGTGGGCCTGCGTCGGCGCCGAGGATCTCGAGCGCCGCGCGGACCTGATCGAGTCGCTCCTCGCGATGGCTCAGGTACTGCTTCGCCACCGTCTGCAGGTCCGGCAGGTCGGGACCGTGCCCGGGCAGCACCGCGCGGCCCGTGCCCAGGTCGATGAGGGCGCGCAGCGAGGCCAGGTAATCGCCGAGATCGCCGTCGGAGGCGTCCAGGACGGTGGTGCCCCGGCCCAGGATGGTGTCGCCGGTCAGCACCGACCCCTCTCCCTCGATCACGAACGAGGTCGAGTCCTTGGTGTGGCCTGGGGTGCGCAGCACCCGGATCGCGAGACCGACCTCTTCGATGAGCTCACCGTCCGGCAGGCCCGCGTCGGTGTGCGTGCGGAACCGCGGGTCGACGGAACGGACCGGGCTGCCGGTGAGCGCGGCGAACCGCTCGGCGCCCCCGGTGTGGTCCCCGTGCCGGTGGGTGATCAGGGTCAGCGCCACCGGGCCGACCGCCGCCACCCGCAGCAGGTGATCCTCGTCGGCGTCACCCGGATCGATCACCACACATTCCTCGCGGCCGGGCGCCCGCAGGATCCAGGTATTGGTGCCGTCGAGCGTCATCATGCCCGGGTTGTTCTCCAGCATCACCGCCGCGATCGGGGTGACCTGGCGCAGCTGGGCGTACGCCGGATGTGCCGTGGTCATGGGCTCACTGTACGACCCCGGCGGCGCCGCGGGCGTTGGGCCACATGCTGATTGAAACTCGCGCCGACGCCCGCGCGCTGGCCCACCGATTGTCGGGCCGATCGCGCGCGGGCGCACCGCAGCTAGCGGACTTCCGCGATGACCTCGACCTCGACCGGCGCGTTCAGCGGCAGCTCGGCCACGCCGACCGCGGACCGGGCGTGCACACCCGCGTCGCCGAATACCTCGCCGAACAGCTCGGAGGCGCCGTTGATGACGCCGGGCTGCCCGGTGAACCCCTCCGCGGAGGCCACGAAGCCGACCACCTTGACGATGCGCACCACCGAGTCGAGCCCGACCAGCGCGTCGATCGCGGCGAGTGCGTTGAGCGCGCAGGTGCGGGCGGCGGCCTTCGCCGTGTCCACGGAGACCGCGCCGCCCACCTTGCCTGCCTGCTGCAGTTCACCGTCGATGAAGGGCAGCTGGCCGGAGGTGTAGACGAGGTTCCCGGTCCGCACCGCGGGAACGTAGGCCGCGACCGGTGCCGCCACGTCGGGCAGCTCGATCCGCAGCTCAGCGAGCCTTGCAGTCCAGTCGGTCATGCTCGATCAGCCCTTCGGGCGCTTGAGGTAGGCCACGTGCTGCTCGCCGGTCGGGCCGGGCAGCACCGACACCAGTTCCCAGCCGTCGCCACCCCACTGATCGAGGATCTGCTTGGTCGCATGGGTCAACAGCGGAACGGTGGCATATTCCCAGGTAGTCAATTCGCTCATGCCGCTGAGCCTAGTCGGCCGACGCCGCGCTCCCGCGACTTATAGGCTCGGGGGGTGGCAGCACCCGCGACAGCACCCGTATACGAGTGGCCCGCCAAGGCGGACAAAGCTCGCCTGCATTTCGTCTCAGGGAAGGGCGGCACCGGAAAGTCCACGGTCGCGGCCGCTTTGGCGCTCGCGCTGGCCGCGGGCGGCCGACGGGTCCTGCTCGTCGAGGTCGAGGGCAGGCAGTCCATCGCGCAGCTCTTCGACGTGCCCCCGCTGCCGCCCGAGGAAACGAAGATCGCCACGGCCGACGACGGCGGCGAGGTCTATGCGCTCGCCCTCGACATCGAGCACGCGTTCCTCGAGTACCTGGACATGTTCTACAACCTCGGCTTCGCCGGTCGGGCCATGCGCAAGCTCGGCGCCATCGAGTTCGCGACCACCATCGCGCCCGGCCTGCGGGACGTGCTGGTCACCGGCAAGATCAAGGAGTGCGTGGTGCGCACGGACAAGTCGGGCGCCCGGATCTACGACGAGGTCGTCGTCGACTCCCCACCCACCGGCCGGATCGGCAGCTTCCTCGACGTGACGAAGGCGATGGCCGACCTCGCCAAGGGCGGACCGGTGTATTCGCAGTCCGAGGGGGTGGTCCGGCTGCTGCACTCCGACGAGACGATGGTGCACCTGGTGACCCTGCTCGAAGCCCTGCCCGTGCAGGAGACCACCGACGCGGTCGAGGAGCTGGAGGCGGCCGACCTTCGGCTGGGCACGGTGATCGTCAACCGCAGCGGCACCGCCTACATGCCGACCAAGGCGATGGCTCAGGCCGCCGACGGCACCATCGACGCGGACGCGGTCCGGGCCGGGCTGGACGCCGCCGGGATCTCGCTGTCCGAAGCCGACTTCGCGGGCCTGCTCACCGAGACCATCGAGTACGCCTCGACGTTGCGCGCCCAGGACGACAGCGCCGCCACCCTCGACGAGTTGGACGTCGCGCGGCTGCATCTGACGGCGCTGACCGACGGCATCGACCTCGGTGGGCTGTACGAGCTGGCCGAGCAGCTGGCCGAGCAGGGCGTCCGATGACCACGACTCTCGACATCGACGAGATCCTCACCGACCCCGCGTCACGGATCGTGGTGTGTTGCGGGGCCGGCGGCGTCGGCAAGACGACCACCGCCGCGTCGATGGCGCTGCGCGCGGCCGAGGAGGGGCGCCGGGTCGTGGTGCTCACCATCGATCCCGCCCGCAGGCTCGCCCAGGCGCTGGGGGTGCGCGAACTCGACAACTCCCCGCAGCCGGTGCAGCTGGCCCCTGGCGCCACCGGTGAGCTGCACGCGATGATGCTGAACATGCGTCGCACGTTCGACGACATGGTGCTCGAGCACTCCGCCCCGGACACCGCGCAGCAGATCCTCGCCAACCCCTTCTATCAAACGGTGGCCACGTCCTTCTCCGGCACGCAGGAGTACATGGCCATGGAGAAGCTGGGTCAGCTGGCCGCCAGCGACGAGTGGGATCTGGTGGTCGTGGACACCCCGCCCTCGCGCAACGCGCTCGACTTCCTCGATGCCCCGCAACGCCTCGGCGCGTTCCTCGACGGCCGGATGATCCGGATGCTCTCGGCTCCGGGCCGAGGGATCGGACGCCTGGTCACCGGCGCGATGGGCCTGGCGCTCAAGGCGGTGAACACCATCGTCGGCAGCCAGATGCTGTCCGACGCATCGGCGTTCGTGCAGTCTTTCGAGTCGATGTTCGGCGGGTTCCGGGAGCGGGCCAACCACACTTATCAACTGCTCCGCGCGGAGGGCACCCATTTCCTGGTGATCGCGGCCGCCGAGCCGGACGCGCTCCGAGAGGCGTCGTTCTTCGTCGATCGGCTGTCCACCGAGGGGATGCCGCTGGCGGGTCTGGTGCTCAACCGGACCCATCCGACCCTGAGCTCCCTGTCGGCGGATCGGGCGACGGCCGCGGCCGATCAGCTGAAGGAACGGGGCGAGCACCCGTTGACGGCGGCGGTCCTGAAGATCCACGCCGAACGGGCCCGCACCGCGCAGCGGGAGCTGCGGCTGCTCGGCCGGTTCACGGGCGCGCATCCCCGGGTGCCCGTGGTCGGCGTGCCGTCGTTGCCTTTCGAGGTCTCCGACCTCGAGGCGCTGCGGGCGGTCGCCGATCAGCTGACCGGCCGGGGCTGACCGACCTCGTCGACCACCGCCTGCCGGGGTTGCCGCACCACGAGAGCGGCGGCGCCTGCGGCGACCAGGCAGGCGGCCGCGCCCATCGCGAGCGCGACGCGGCCGCCGAACTGCTCGGCGACGGCACCCGCGATCGGCCCGCCGATCGGCGTCGACCCGAGGAAGGCCACCGACCACAGGGCCATCACCCGGCCGCGCATGCCGGGTTCGGCCTCGAGCTGCAGGGTGCTGTTCCCGATGGAGAGAAATCCGACGCTCGCGGCGCCGACCAGCACCAGGATCACCAGTTCGAGCCAGAAGGTCGGGGCGACGGCGGCCGCGGCGATCAGCACCCCGAACGACGTCGCCGCCGAGATCAGCGCGGGGATCCCGGTCTTGCCGCGGGCGGCGACGAACAGCCCGCCGACCACCGCACCGAATCCCATCGCGGCGGTCATGAATCCGTAGACGCTGGCGTCGCCCCCGAAGGTGTCCCGCGCGAGCACCGGCAGCACCACCTGGAACTCGTAGGCCAGGCAGCCGACCAGCGCCATCATCATCAGCGGGACCAGCAGTGCCGGGGTGCGCCGCACGTACCGCAGGCCCTCCCGCAGCTGACCCGGCCCCCGGTGCGCGGGCGGCGAGGGACGCAGGGCGCCGAGGTCGAGGGTGACCAGCGACACGACCACCGCGACGAAGCTGACCGCGTTCAGGAGGAAGCAGAGTCCGAGCCCGCCCGCCGCGATGATGATGCCTGCGATCGCGGGCCCGACCGCGCGGGCCACGTTGACCAGGACCGAGTTCAGGCTGACCGCGTTGCGCAGGTTCTCGGGCCCGACCATCTCCAGCACGAATGCCTGTCGTGCGGGGTTCTCGAAGCTGTTGTTCACCCCGAGCAGGAACGCGAGCACGTACACCTGCCACAGCGTCACCGTCTGGGTCACCGTGAGAATCCCGAGCACCAGCGCGAGCACGCCCATCATCGACTGCAGCCCGATCATCAGCCTGCGCTTGTCCAGGCGGTCGGCGACGACGCCGCCGTACGGGCCGAACAGCAGCACCGGCAGGGTCTGCAGCGCGATCACCAGGCCGAGCGCGGTGCCAGACCCGGTCAGCTGGAGCACCAACCACGCCTGCGCGACGGCCTGCATCCAGGTACCGACCATCGACACCGCTTGCCCGCCGTAGTACCGGCGGAAGTTCGGGGTGGCGAGGGACGCGAAGGTCCGGTGCGCGGTCGCCGCGAGCGTGGTCACGGCCGGCCGCGCGCGGCGGTGCCCGAACCGGATCCGGCGGGCTGCGGCGCGATCTCCCTGGCCAGCGACTCGAGCGCGGGCAGGGCGGATCGAAGGGCCTGCTCCTGCTCCTCCGGCAGCCGAGAGAGCGCGTCCGTGAACAGTCGGGTCCGTTCGCCGCGCAGCCGGCGGTGCATCCGCTCGCCGGCTGCGGTGACCTGCACCTGCGCGACCCGGCGGTCCCCCGGGTCCGTCGAACGCTCGAGCAGGCCGTCGGACTCGAGCTTGCCGACCACCCGCGAGAGCATGGTCGGGTTCAGCCCCTCGGTCTCGGCCAGCGCGCCCAACCGCAGCGGGCCCAGTCGCCCGACGGTCCCGAGCACGGAGAGCTGCGTCCGGGTCATGCCGTCACCCGAGACCTGCCGGTCGACCAACCGGGCGATCCGGCCGAGGGCGATCTTGAGGCGGGTGACCTCGTCCTCCGAGTGCACCGTCGCCATCGTTACCCCTCCCGTTTAGTTGCCTATCGGCAAGCATATAACTCCGGGGGAAACGTGTCGACCGCCTGACGGGAACGGCAGGCGCTGCAATGATCGGTGCCATGACGGAGCTGCCCGACTGGGCGCGCGAGCTGAACCTCGCGCCACACCCCGAGGGCGGCTGGTATCGGGAGACCTGGCGCAGCGGCATCACCGTCCCGGCGACCTCCCTGCCCGGCGACTATCCCGGAGCCCGGGCAGCCGGGACCGCAATCCTGTTCCTGCTGATGCCGGGCCAACAGTCCGCGTGGCACACGGTGCGCAGCGAGGAGATCTGGCTGCACCACCGCGGCGGCCCGCTCCTGCTGGACCTCGGCGGGGACGGCGACCGGCCCGGCCGGGTCACCGAACACCTCCTCGGCCCCGACATCGTTGCCGGTCAGGCCCCGCAGCTCCTGGTCCCGGCGCGGCACTGGCAGCGAGCCCGCCCGGCCGGTGACGAACCGATCCTGGTCAGCTGCGTGGTCGTACCGGGATTCGACTTCGCCGACTTCCGGCTGGCCGACGGCTAGCTCTCGGATGGATTCTCAGGCGTAGGCCAGCGGCATCGTGTCGACCATTTCGGCCGAGAGGTAGACCTGGCCGCCGGCGGGTTTTCCTTCGCGGTCTGCCGTTTCGGTGCTGAGCAGGGCGCTGGTCTCACGGTCGATCACCAGCCGGTCGACGTAGCCTTCTTCGAAGGTGAATTCGAGAATGTCGCCGGGCCGCCCTGCCCGGTCCGCGCCGACGCCCAGGTCGCGTGCTTGGATCGCGTCGAGGTCGAGCCCGGCCAGGACCCGGTAGATCCCCGCCTTGATCTCGGGGGTGACCTCCGGATCAGGCAGCAGCTTGGTCGCCAACCGGTACAGCGCCCGATCCGGAGCCTCCCCGGGGTACCCAAGCCCGAGCTCGCTCGACAGGCTCAACATTCGTGTCCGCAGCTGGTAGGGGTCGGCGGGGAGTTCGGCCAACTGGGAGCTCGTCAGGTACCCGGAGGTTTCCTCGAGGTCGCCCCCGGCCTTGCCGACGAGGGCGGTTCCGTCCGGGCGCACGTATCTGTCGTATGTCGGCTGGCCCTCGTCGGTGAGGTTGGTGAATCGCATGTGCCGGATCGGTCCGGTCCCGGCCAGATCGGTCTTCTCCGCGACCAGAGCGGCTTGCTGCAGGGTGAACTGGGGGCCTGCGGCGAGGACCTGTGCGTGCTCGGGCTTGCCGAGTCCGTCGTCTCCGACGACGAATATCGACGCGGCGACGGCAACGCAGGCGGCTGCACCGACGCCGGCCACGACCTGCCACATTCGCCGCCGGCGCTGGTCGAGGCGGACGACCGTAGCGCGGGAATCGGCGGCCTCGCCCGCGGGTGGCTGTGTGGACGTCTCGGTCTCGATGGTGCGCATCAGGTTCTCTCTCGCTCGGAGGACGACCTCGTCGCGGGGAGGCTGCGGCTCGGGTCGCCGATCGCGGATCTCCGTGAAATCACGCATGCCCTTCTCCTTGCCTCGACTCGGTCTGTTGTCGTCCTGTTCTTGCGGGATCGACGCCGTCCGGTTCACGGAGCTTGCGTCGGAGTCGGTTCAAGCGAGACCGAACGGTTCCGATCGGGATCTGCAGCGCCTCGGCGATCTCGGCGTAGCTGAGGTCCTCCCATGCATGGAGAAGCAGCGTGTCGAGATCGGCCTGCGGCAATCGCCGGAGTCGGCGCTCGAGCGCCAGGAACTCACGCCGGGCATCGAGCGAGGTGTCGACCCGCTCTTCGAACGGCACCGGGTCCTCGGGCCTCGGGTGACGGGCGAGTAGGGCGACGTCCCGGTTGAGGCGGCGACGGTTCCCGTGCAGGAGATTGCCTGCGATGCCGTATAGCCAGGGCAGCGCCTGCTCGTACTCGAGATCGAAACCGGCCCGTCTACCGAACGCGATCGTGAACACGTCCGAGGCGAGATCGTCCGCGGCATCCGCCCCTGTCCTGCGAGCGAGGTAGCGGTGAATCGTGGCGAAATGACGATCGAAGATGCCCGCGAAGGCGTCCGGATCCGTCAGCGACCGGGCGATCAGCTCATTGTCTCGCGGGGCTGGGACCTCGCGGAGTGCATCAGTGTCCACATGCCTACTTGTCACCGACGCCGCTCCCGGTTCACGGCCGGCTCAGTCCGAGGAGGAGGCGGGACCCCCGTAGATAACAACACGGTCACGTGGCCATTCGGTCCACGGGGGAAACCGGCAGGAGTTTCTGCGGGTGAAATGAATCGAGCGGGTTCTCACAGCCGATATCGCGGGGTGTCGTTACCTCCGCAGACCGGCCCGGCCGGGGCTTTCGCCCCAGCCGGCGCGCCGGTGTCAGACGGCGTTGGACTGCGACCGCTGGGTGTCGAAGAAGTCGGCCCAGGACTCGACCTCGGGGTGCTGCTTGAGCAGGGCGCGGCGCTGACGCTCGGTCATGCCTCCCCACACACCGAACTCGACCCTGTTGTCGAGGGCGTCGGCGCCGCACTGCATGAGAACAGGGCAATGCCGACAAATCGTGGCGGCCTTGCGCTGCGCAGCGCCACGAACGAACAACTGGTCAGGATCAACTGCCCGGCATCTGGCCTGTGCGACCCAAGCGATACGGGCTTCGGCTTCCTCGACGTCCAACCGGTGGGCCGTGGTGATAACGGTCATTCTGGTGCCCCTCTGCAGTCCAAGCGTCGCCCTCGCAGACGCTCTGGAATTACGTATGACCCGCCGTATCACAGCGAGTCACACCACATTCCTCAACGAGTGTTATCTCTATCACACTCAGAAGACAACTTAGGCATTGAAGATCGTCTAGCGCAAGGTGCTGAGGCATTTTTTTGGTACGGACGTCCATCAAGTGCTGCATGCGGCCCACATCTGCAGGTCGCGGACGCTCGTCCACGTAGGCTGTCCCCCGTGCCGATCGCAAAAACTGTCGCGAAGCTCGCCGGATGCTCCGCTCTTGCCGGGGCTCTGCTCGCGGGCGTCATGTTTCCCCTGGCCGGCGGGTTCGGAATCCTCTCGAACCGGGCCGCCGATACCGTCGACAACGTCTCGGCCGAGCTGGTGCAGGGCGATGCCCCCACCGTCTCGACCATGGTCGACGCCGCGGGCAACCCCATCGCCTGGCTCTATGAGCAGCGCCGATTCGAGGTGCCAAGCGACAAGATCTCCAACAACATGAAGCTGGCGATCGTCTCCGTCGAGGACAAGCGGTTCGCCGATCACCAGGGCGTGGACTGGCAGGGCACGCTGCGCGCCTTCCTGACGAACACCACCAGCGGTCAGGTCCAGCAGGGCGCCTCCACGATCGACCAGCAGTATGTGAAGAACTACCAGCTGCTGGTCGTCGCCAAGACCGACGCGGAGCGCCGGGCCGCCATCGAGACCACCCCGGCCCGCAAGGTGCGCGAGATCCGGATGGCGTTGACCCTGGACAAGAAGCTGACGAAGGACGAGATCCTCACCCGGTACCTGAACCTGGTTCCGTTCGGCAACGCCTCGTTCGGCATCCAGGACGCGGCCCGCACCTACTTCGGGATCGACGCGAAGGATCTCGGGCTCACCCAGTCCGCGATGCTCGCGGGCATGGTGCAGTCCAGCTCCGCACTGAACCCGTACACCAACCCCGAGGGCGTGCTCGAGCGCCGAAACATCGTGCTCGACACCATGATCGCGAACATCCCCGACCGCGCCGACGAGATCCGGGCGGCCAAGGAGGAGCCGCTCGGCGTCCTGCCCGAACCGAACACCCTGCCCCGCGGCTGCATCGCCGCGGGCGACCGAGGCTTCTTCTGCGACTACGCGCTGCAGTACCTGGCCAACTCCGGGATCAGTCGCGAACAGGTCAACAAGGGCGGCTACCTGATCAAGACCACCCTCGACCCGGTCCTGCAGAACTCGACGCACAGCGCATTGACCGCCACCGCCAACCCCACGGTCGACGGCGTGGCCCAGGTGATGAACGTTGTGCAGCCGGGGCAGGATCAGCACCGGGTGCTGGCGATGAGCAGCAGCCGGACCTACGGCCTGAACGGTGAGATCAACGAGACCGTGCAGCCGCAGCCGTACTCACTTGTCGGCAGCGGCGCGGGTTCGGTGTTCAAGATCTTCACCACCGCCGCGGCGATGGAGAAGGGCCTCGGCACCAACGCAACCCTCCAGGTCCCCGGGCGCGCGGAGGTCAAGGGCATGGGCTACGGCGGCGCGAAGGGCTGCCCGGCCAACATGTACTGCGTCGAGAATGCCGGCAAGTACCCGGCCTCGATGTCCGTCACCGACGCCCTCGCCCAGTCCCCGAACACCGCGTTCGTCAAGCTGATCGAGCAGGTGGGCGTCGCCCCGACCGTCGACATGGCGGTGCGCCTCGGCATGCGCTCCTACGCGCAGCCGGGCACCTCCGGGCACGACAACCAGTCGATGGCGGACTTCCAGAAGGAGCAGAACCTCGGGTCGTTCACCCTCGGCCCCACCTGGATCAACCCGCTCGAGCTCTCGAATGTCGCCGCGACCCTCGCCTCGCACGGAAAATGGTGCCCGCCAACGCCGATCGACTCGATCTACGACCGCAACGGCAAGCCGGTGTCCATCACCCAGGAGGCCTGTGAGCAGGTCGTCGAGCCCGGTCTTGCCGATACCCTCGCCAACGCGATGAGCAAGGACGACAAGCCCGGTGGCACCTCGGCCGGCGCGGCAGGATCCGTCGGCTGGACGCTGCCGATGGCAGGCAAGACCGGCACCACCGAGTCGCACATGTCCTCGGCGTTCCTCGGCTTCACGAACAACCTGGCGGCCAGCGTCTATGTGTACGCGGATTCGCCGACCCCCCGCGAGATCTGCACCTCGCCGCTGCGACAGTGCGGCGACGGCAACGTGTTCGGCGGCAACGAACCCGCCAGGGCCTGGTATCTCGCGATGAAGCCGGTGGTCGACAAGTACGGTCCGATCTCGCTGCCGCCGATCGACCCGAAGTACCAGAAGGGATCGAAGAACGGTCAGGTGCCGGAGGTGACCGGGATGACCCAGTCGCAGGCGACCGGGGCGTTGCAGGCGGCCGGGTTCACCGTCAACGCCGTCACCACGTCCGGACCGCCGCCGCGCGGCGACGTGCTGAGCACCTCGCCCGCCGGCTCGGCGGTGCCCGGTTCGGCGATCACCATCTACGTCAGTGACGGCTCGGCGAAGGCCGCCGCTCCGCCCGCACCGGCGCCAGGACCCGCGGCGGCGGTACCGCCGCCGATCCAGATCCCCGGCCTGCCGCCGATCCAGCTCCCCCCGCTGCCGCGCTGAGGCGGCTGCGCCGCCCGTGAGTGCTTGTGGACCCCATAGGGGCCGGAAGCACTCACGAGCGCGCAGCGCCTAGAGCCGGTCCTTGACCGCCTTCGAGACGCGGGTGCCGTCGGCCTTGCCCGCCGCGAGCGCGGTGGCGGCCTTCATGACCTGACCCATCTGCCGCATCCCTGGCCGCTCACCGATCTCCTCCGCGACCTGCGCGATCGCGGTGTCCGCGACGTCGGCCAGCTCTGCGTCGGTGAGCGGGGTCGGGAGGTACTCGTCGATGATCTGCGCCTCGGCACGCTCGGTCGCGGCCAGCTCGCCGCGCCCCGCCTCGGTGTAGATCTCCGCGGACTCGCCGCGCTTCTTGGACTCCTTCGCCAGGACCTTGAGGACCTCGTCGTCGGTGAGCTCGCGGGCCTCCTTGCCGGAGACCTCCTCGGTCTGCACAGCGGCGAGCAGCATCCGCAGGGTCTGCAGGCGGAGGGCGTCCTTGGCCTTCATGGCGGCCGTCATGTCGGCCCGGAGCGTGGATTTGAGGGAGGAAGTCGAATCGGACATGGTGCCGAACGCTACGCGCTCCGCGCACTGACGCGCATGTCGATTGCGCGCGCTGCGTATCCTGAAATGGTGTTAGACGACTCACGCAACGTGCTCCGGGGAACAGCGGCCGGACTGGCGGGCGCCGCGGCGCTCGGAATCGGGTATGCCTCGCTGATCGAGCGGAACGCATTCACCCTGCGTGAGGTCACCATGCCGGTCCTCGAACCGGGGTCTTCGTCGCTGCGGGTGCTGCACATCAGCGACCTCCACATGATGCCGAATCAGAAGCTCAAACAGAACTGGCTGCGCGAGCTCGACCGGCTCGACCCCGACCTGGTGGTGAACACCGGCGACAACCTCTCGCACCAGCGTGCGGTGCCCGCGGTGGTGCAGTCGCTGAGCAACCTGCTCGGCCGCCCGGGGTTGTTCGTCTTCGGCAGCAACGACTACTTCGCCCCGAAGCCGAAGAACCCGTTCAAGTACTTCAAGAAGGAACACAAGCGCACCCACGGCGAGCCGTTGCCGTGGCAGGACCTGCGCGCGGCCTTCACCGAGCGCGGCTGGCTGGACGTCACGCACACCCGGCGCGAGCTGGAGGTCGCCGGCATCCGGATCGCCACCGCGGGCGTCGACGATCCGCACCTCAAGCGGGATCGCTACGACACCATCGCCGGGCCGCCGAACCCGATGGCCAACCTCAAGCTCGGCATCACCCATTCGCCGGAGCCCCGCGTGCTGGACCGGTTCGCGGAGGACGGTTACGACCTGGTGCTCGCCGGGCACACCCACGGCGGCCAGTTGTGCCTGCCGTTCTACGGTGCGCTGGTCACCAACTGCCAGATCGACCGCTCGCGGGTCAAGGGCCCGTCGAAGTGGGGAGCCCACACCCAGCTGCACGTGTCCGCGGGCATCGGCACCTCCCCGTACGCGCCTGCCCGTTTCTGCTGCCGCCCGGAGGCGACCCTGCTGACCCTGGTCGCGGCGCCGAACAAGGGCCCCAGTAAGGGCGTGCGACCAGGCGTTTCGTCTTCCGCGGCAGTCGTGCGCTAGACTTTCGCTCGCTGCCCGATGAGGCAGATGCAGGGCACGGGGTGTGGCGCAGCTTGGTAGCGCGCTTCGTTCGGGACGAAGAGGTCGTGGGTTCAAATCCCGCCACCCCGACAGTGCCAGAAGGACCCGATCCGCGACGCGGATCGGGTCCTTCTTCGTTACGGGAGGGCTCCGCCGGATCGTCCCGCGGTGCCGACGCCTGCGGTGGACATCAGGCCACCCGCACCTGACGCCGATAGCTCCCCGGCGCCAGCCCGTACGCGCGCTTGAAGGCCTTTGCGAAGGCGAACTCCGAGCCGTAGCCTGCCCGGGCGGCCACAGCGCTGAGCGGTGCGTCGGATTCGCGCAACACCCTGGCGGCGGTCGTCATGCGCCACCTGGTCAGGTACGCCATCGGCGGTTCCCCCACCAGGGCGGTGAACCGCCGGGCGAAGGCCGCGCGGGACAGTCCGGCTCGGTCGGCCAGCGACTCTACCGACCACGCGGCCGCGGGATCGTCGTGGATCGCCGCCAGCGCGGGCGCGACCGCCCTGTCGGCGAGCGCGGCGGCCCAACCCTCCGCGTCCGCGCCTGGCTGGGCCTCGAGCCAGGCCCGCAGGATGTACAGCAGCAGCGAGTCGATCAACGCGGGCACGATCCCGTCGGACCCGACGCGCGGGTTATCCAGCTCGGCGCCGAGGAGCTGGACCGCCGCGCTGAGCTCGGGGTGACGGCCGTGTCCGCTCGGCAGGTGCACCACCTCGGGCAGCTGCCGGACCAGTGGGTGCGGCCGCCGTTGGTCGAGGTGGTAATTCCCGCACAGCAGGCTGGTTCGGGGGCCGTCGCCGCCGACCGACACGGTGCCGATCGGCGACCCCGGTTGAAACTGCTCGGCCGTCTCCACCGCGGCCGGGGTGGACGGGTGGTCGGCGAGAATGTGGCCGCGGCCGTCCCGCAGGAAGATCACGTCACCGGGGCTCAGCGCGACCGGCTCCAGGTGCGGCGCGTCCTCGAGCGGGACGAGCCAGCAGGTGCCGTGCAGCACCACGTGGAAGCCCGCCCCCGCGACCGGCGGCAACCGCAGCCCCCACGGCGCGCGCCCGTCGGTGCGGACGGAGGACGGATGTCCGGTCCGCATCGACGCCAGCGCCTCGGTCAGGATGTCCAACGCCCTGCGCCTCCTTCGGTTACCCCGGCCGCAACGATACGGCCGCCCGGGTCAGACCACCCTCAGCACGATCTTGCCCCGCACCTGCCCCGACTCGAGCAGCTCGTGCGCCTTGCCCACCTCGGCGAGCGGGAACGTCTCCTCGATGTGCGGGCGGATCCGCCCGGCGTCGACGAGCTCGGCGATCGCCTCGAGTGCGGCGTAATCCGGTTCGACCGACACCCCGGCGAAGCGCCGTCCCGCCACCTCGACCTCCGCGGCGAGTTCCCGGTTCCCGTGCTCGAGGATGCTGACGAGGGTGCCTCCCGGGCGCAGCACGCTCAGCGAACGAGCACCCTGGGCAGTGGAGTCGAACACGACGTCGATGTCGCGGAGCACCTCGGTGAAGTCGGTGGCGTGGTAGTCGATCACCTCGTCGGCGCCGAGCCCGCGGACGAAGTCGTGCTTGGCGGCACTGGCCAACGCGATCACATGCGCCCCGCGGGATTTCGCGATCTGCACGGCCAGGTGGCCGACACCGCCCGCGGCCCGGTGGATGAGCACGCGGTCACCGGCATCCACCCGCGCCGCGTCGACCAACCCCTGCCACGCGGTGAGCGCGGCGAGCGGGAGGGCGGCCGCCTGCACGTGATCGAGCGAGGCCGGCTTGCGGGCCACCTGTCGGGACGGCGCGGCGACGTACTCCGCATAGCCGGTCGCGGCGCGCGGGAAGAACGGCATCCCGAAGACCTCGTCTCCGACCGCGAACCGGGCCCCCGGCCCTGCCTCCTCGACCACCCCGGAGATGTCCCAGCCGACGCCGAAACTCGGCTCCCCCAGCAGTTTGAGGGCGCCCGATCGGACGGCCACGTCCACCGGGTTCACCGCGCTCGCGTGGACCCGGATGAGCACCTCGCCACCGAGCGGCGTGGGTCGTTCGGTCTCGGCGATCTCGAGCACCTCGGGACCACCGAAGGACTTCTGGATGACAGCAAACATGCGAACTCTCCTTTGTCGTTTTCGTTGTTGCCGTCGACATTAGGGAGATTCAACGAGCCGGAGAATATCTATATTGCTCAGAAATATGTCCGATCGTCTCGCCCGCGAGCACCTTCGGCGGCCGGACGGCCTCGGCCCCGCAGCCCCGGTCACTCGCCCGCGCGCACCGCGTAATCCGCCAGCGCCGGCTCGACGAGGTCGAAGGCCCGCCGCCCCGATTCACCGACACGCTCGGCGATCTCGTCATTGCCGAGACCGTCGAGCGTGAACCGCACGACGTCCCCGAAGAGCACCCGGTGGACGCCGCCGAGCACGGCTGCGGCCGCGCGTGCGGTGATGTCACCCGGCTCCGCGCCGGTCTCGATCGCCAGGACCGCGGCGAGCGATTCCTCGCGCTGCTCGTTCAACTCACGCAGCCGCGAGGTCAGGGTGGGGCTGTCGGCGATCATCCGGGCGAAGGGCATCCCCGAGAAGCCGATGACGGGATCCTGGCGCTGCACGTCGGCCGCGAAGGCCCGGCGCAACGCCGCCAGCGCGCACTCCCCCGGCTCCCGCTCAGCCACCGTCCTCGCGAGCCCGGACGTGAACGCCTCGTGATGATCGAGGGCCAGATCCTCCTTGCGTGGGAAGTAGTTGGTGACGGTCTTCTTAGCCACCCGCGCCGCGGACGCGATGTCCGCGATGGTCGTCTCCTCGAATCCCCGCTCGAGGAACAACTCGGTCGCCCGGTCCGAGATCTCCTGCCGGGTCTCCTGCTTCTTCAGTTCGCGCAACCCCATGCCATCTGCCATGAGTGCAGCCTCCCATAGGTTCGACGTCTTTTTACATCCGACGTAAGAATTCCTTGACCCTAGGTGCGTCGAATGTATAATTACGTCCGTCATAAGTTTCTCGCCGCGCCACAACCTCGCCCATCCCGCTCGAAGGAGACACCCATGCAGGTCACCGCTTCCACCATTTCGCTCACCGTCGACGACGTCGCCGCGTCGAGCGCGTTCTTCGTCACCCACCTCGGATACCGCGAGCAGGCCGCGACGGACGGTTTCGCCTCGCTGAACCGGCCCGACGCGGCGGTCGACATCGTCCTGCTCCAGCGTGGGATCGAGGTGCTGCCCGAGGGGTTCCGCGACCGTCACGCGGACGGCCTCATCCTCGCGTTCACCGTCGACGATCTCGCCACACAAGAGGCACGGATCAAGTCGGAGGGCGTCGAGATCACGATGGAGCTGCGGGAAGAGCCCTGGGGCGAGAAGTTGTTCCAGGTGACCGACCCCAACGGCATCGTCGTCCAGTTCGTCGAATGGGCCGACCAGGACGCGCCCGAGGACGCCTCGGCGCTCGCCTGAGGCCCATCCGGTACGCCCCGACGTCGGGGCGCGCCGGAGGGCTCGAGGACCATCGCCTGTTCGCTCGTCTTCCCCGTGGTCCAGGCCGATTCCGCACCGCTGCCTTGCGGCACCGTTGCGGTGCGCGCGTCCACGCGGAGTCCCGCAGTAATCGCCGCGCCTGCCCTAACGCGATGTGCTGTAATAGCGAGGTTTGGGGGATTCCGGAGGGGGAATTATGTCCGATCCATTGCAGGTTGACCCTGCCGATCTCGATGCGTTTCCATCGACGGTGAATGATCTCACCGACCAGAACGAGTCCGCCCGCGACTTTCGGGGCGAATGGCTGAGCCTGTCCAGCACGAGTGGTCGCCTCTTCTTCGCGGTCACCCAGGCATTTCAGAAGAAGCGGTGCAGGCTCGGCGCCAACTGAGCGGAACCCGAGTCGCCCAGTGCTCGCCAAACAGAAAGTAGCCCTGGACATCTGGACCGAACTCCGGTCCACGCTCCGGCCGGGGCCGCAGGCGTTGGGGAGCCCCTTTCGTCAGCCGGTTCATCTGCTCTCAGCGGACCAGCGCCTCGAAGACCTCGTAGACCATCCAGGCCGGCCAGAACAGCCCCTGAACGATCGCGAGGACATACTCCCAGAACGTGTCCGCCTGCTGCCAGAACCACACCAGGGCTCCGAAGATACCCAGGGCGTAGATCGCGCCACCCCCGGCGGCGCCGGTTTTACTGTCGCTCATGATGATGCCTCCCCGTCGACGAGTCCCGATCTGCCCTCAGTGTCATCACCGTCGGTCGCCGCCGCCAGGGCCATTGGTCACCTCGCGGCCGCCCACCCTCCCGGCACCACCCGGTCCCGCAAGGCGCTCAGAGCTTGTAGCCGATCGTGCGGAGCAATGCCCGGCGGTCGGCGACGTCGGCACTCGTCTCCACCCCGACCGGTGGGCGTCCGTCGATCACGCCAGCGATGCCCCGGCCGAGCTCCGTCTCGGCCACGATGATCTCGACGGGGTTCGCTGTGGCGCAGAAGATGCCGCATACCTCCGGTACCTGTTTCAGCGCGTTGAGGATGTTCACCGGATATCCGTCCTCCACGAACACGAAGAACGAGTGGCCCGCGCCGACCGCGATCGCGTTGCGCGTGGCCAGCTCGACGAGGCGATCGTCGTTGCCCGAGCAGCGCACGAGGCAAGGTCCGGAGGCCTCGCAGAACGCCACACCGAACCGGAGGTGGGGGCTCACTCCAGCCAGTGCCTCGTGCAGGTCCTCGACGGTCTTGATGAAGTGGGACTGCCCGACGACCACGTTCATGTTGTCGGGCTTGTCGACCGCCACGATGTGCAACTCCACGATCACCTCCTGGGGTGACTGCGATTCGGCAGGCCAGCGTCGACAAACAGTCTGCCCCGCTCCGGCGAGGTCCACAACAACGTGATTCGAACGCGATCAGCAGCGGCGCCAGGACATCGCCCGGATCAGGCGGCCCGGGACTCCTTGCCGCCCGCAAGCGCCACCGAATACGATTGACGCACGTCACAGGTGCCCTGTTCGAGGCGCCGTCGCGGTCCGGTCGGCACCGAGGTCCGGCGTTCTCGGACAGCGGGGAGCAACGCGCGACCGCACGCCATGCGGAGCCGGCCCCGACGGACGGAGAGCGTGATGACTGAGGTGAGCGACGACCTCGGCGTGCTGCGATCGGCGATCGGCGGCCCGGTGTTCGGCCCCGACGACACCGGATACGACGAGGCCAGATCGATCTGGAACGGCGACATCGATCGCCGTCCGCTCTGCATCGCGCGATGTGTGTCCCCCGATGACGTCGGTTCCACGCTGGGCTTCGCCCGGGATCGGGAACTCGAGGTCTCGGTCCGGGGCGGCGGGCACGCCTACAGCGGCACCTCCGTCAGCGAGGGCGGCCTGATGATCGACCTCAGCGCGATGAACGGCACCTCGGTGGAACCCGAAACCGGGATGGCGCGGATCGGGGGCGGCGCCACGATGGCGGATCTGGACGCCGCGACCCAGGCACACGGGCTGGCCGTGACCGGCGGGGTGATCAGCCACACCGGGGTCGGCGGACTCACCCTCGGCGGCGGCATGGGCTGGCTGACCCAGCTCGCGGGGCTGTCCATCGACAACCTGGCATCGGCCGAGGTGGTGCTCGCGGACGGCAGCGTCGTCCGAGCCTCCGACGACGAGCATCCGGATCTGTTCTGGGCGCTGCGGGGCGGCGGCGGGAACTTCGGCGTGGTCACCGAGTTCGAGTACCGCCTCCACCCGGTCGGCCCCGAGGTGAACCTCGGACTGTTCTTCTGGTCGCTCGACGACGGCGCCGCCGCGCTGCACGTGTGCGAGGAGTTCATCCCGACCCTGCCGGCGAGGGCCGGCTGCCTGATCGCGGCCGGGATGTGCGCGCCGCCGGAACCCTTTGTGCCCGAGCAGTTCCGGGGCATGCCCGGCCACGCGCTCATCGTCGCCGGGTACTCGTCGACGGCGGAACACGCGTCCACGGTTGCCCCGATCAGGGACGCCCTGGCACCGCTGTTCGAGTTCGTCACCCCGATCCCCTACACCGGACTGCAGCGGATGTTCGACGGCACTGCGCCCTGGGGCATCCTCGGCTACGAGAAGGCGCTCGACCTCGATGCACTCACGGACGAGGTGATCGCCGTGATCGTCGAGCAGGTGCCGCGGAAGAGTTCTCCGCTCTCGTTCATGCCGATCTTCCGTCTGGACGGGGCCTTCACGGCCGTCGGCGAGGACGACACGGCGTTCGGCGGCGCCCGCACCCCGCACTACGTGTGCAACATCAGCGGAATGTCCGACACCCCCGAAGTGCTCGCCGAGGACCGGGCCTGGACCCGCTCGATCTGGGAGGCGCTCCGACCGCTCTCGTCGAACCAGGGCAGCTATGTCAACTTCATGGCGGAACCGGACGAGGACCGGGTCCGGGCCGCATACGGGCCCGGCAAGTACGACCGGCTTGCCGCGGTCAAGGCACAGTACGACCCCGGCAACACCTTCCACCTCAACGCCAACATCAGGCCGGCCTGAGCCACGGGCTAGTCGTGCGGACGGGTCGCGACGATCGCCCGCACGGCGTCGGGTAGCCGATCCCGGCGACTCTTCGGCGGCCGGGCGCCCGCCTGGAGGTAGCGCCCGGCGAAGCTGTACGGCAGGTCGACCAGGGCCAGCACCACCAGGTCCGTCTCCCGCTTGCCTGCCCGCCCGAACACCGCGCGCGCCAGCTCCGCGATCAGGCCACCGGTCTGCTCGTCGGACCGTCCGACCTCCGCGATCAGCTCGTCGCCCAGGTTCAGGTGCAGCACGTCCTCGCGGCGGAGCCGATCCAACAACAGCATGTCGCCCGGCTCGGCGACGCAGTGGTCGTAGAGCGCGAGGGCCAGCTCCACCACCACCTCGACCGGCTCCCCGGCGGGGTCGAACCCGGCGGGCCTGACCTGCTGGGTGCGTCGCACGGCTCGCAGCCAGGTCCGCGCGAGCAGTTCGTTGATCGAGGCGAAGCGGTGATAGATCGACCCGGTCGGCGCGCCCGCCCGCGCGGCGATCAAGGCGATCGTCGCGGACCGCGGACCGCGCTCGAGGATCACCTCGCGCGCGGCGTCGAGCAGTGCGTCGGTGGAGAACGTGGTGCGGGCCATTCGCCGAGTATCGCAGAACCCCGCGGCTGGACAGCCACACGCTCTAGAAGATAGTTTCTAGAAATGACATTCTCGAACACCCCAGACGACCTGCCCACCCTGAGCCGCGACGGCGACGTCTTCGTGCTGAACCTGGGCTCGGGCGAGAACCGCTTCAACCCCGACTGGCTCGACGCGGTCGACGCGCACCTCGACACCGTCGAGGCCGCCGAGGGACCGAGGGCCCTCGTCACCACCGCCGCGGGCAAGATCTGGAGCAACGGCCTCGACCTGCCGTGGCTGATGGCCAACGCCGACCAGATCCCGGCGTTCGGCGCGCGGGTCGAGGCACTGTTCGCCCGCGTGCTCGTCCTGGGGTTACCGACGGTCGCGGCGCTGCAGGGACATGCCTTCGGCGCGGGCGCCATGCTGGCGCTCGCCCATGACCAGCGGGTCATGCGCGCCGACCGCGGGTTCTTCTGCTTCCCCGAGGTCGACATCCAGATCCCCTTCTCGGTGGGGATGTCCGACCTGATCGCCGCCAAGCTCCCCGTCCGCGCCGCGCACGACGCCATGACGACCGGCAGGCGCTACGGCGGGGCCGAGTCCACCGCCGAGGGCATCGTCGACGAAGCGGTCGACGAGCAGTCCGTCCTGCCCGCCGCGATGGACCGCGCCAGGGCCCTCGCACCCAAGGCCGGCGAGACCCTGGGCACGATCAAGCAACGCCGGTACCGCGCGGCGCTCGCGGAGCTTCGGAACCCCGCCTAGGCCCGCTACTCCTCGCCGAGGTCGCCGTACTCGGGCTCGCCCGAACGCTCGTAGGAGCTGATGACCACACCCCTACCCGTAACCCGCGACTGCGCCAACGCGAAGGCGGTCGGCAGCGAGTCGGTCGGGAACAGCCGCTTTCCGGTGCCGAGCAGGACCGGGAAGGACAGCAGGTGCAGCGTGTCGACCAGGCCCTCCCGCAGCAGCCACTGCACGAGTGCCCCGCTGCCGTGGACCTGGAGCTCACGCCCGTCCTGCGCCTTGAGGTCCGCGACTGCCCGGCGCGTGTCGCCGGTGATCAAGCGACTGTTCTGCCAGTCGGCCGCGGCGAGGGTGGTCGAGGCGACGTGCTTCGGCAGCCGGTTGAGCCGGCCGGCGATCGGGTCGGCCGGGTCGTCGTGGTTCGGCCAGTACGACGCGAAGATCTCGTATGTCTTCCTGCCGAGCAGAAACGCGTCCGCCTGGTCGAACACCTCGATCATGAACCCCCCGAAGTCCTCGTCTCCGTACGGCGCCGACCATCCGCCGTGGACGAACCCGTCGCTGGGGTCCTCCTCGGGACCGCCCGGCGCCTGGTAGACGCCGTCGAGGGTGACGAAGGTGGTGACAGTCAGTTTCATCGTCGTACTCCTGTGTGCTCGGTGTCGCGGGTGTCATAGGTTCTGACTCCCGGACGGACCGAAACTCATCGGCGCTACCGAAACGTCCCGAGCAGCCGGTCACGCTCCCGCTCGGCGGTGTCCCTGATCTCCTCGACCACGGCCGCCACCTCCCGCCTGCGCAGCGCCTCCGACCGGGCCACCAGCCAATAGGTCAGTTTCGTCGAGACCAACTCCGGCAGCAGCCGCACCAGGTCCGGGTGACGGTCGGCCATGAAGCAGGGCAGCAGCCCGATCCCCGCCGCGGCCCTGGTTGCCTCCACGTGCACGAAGACGTTCGTGGAGCTCACCGACTCCCGCATCTCGGGAGCGATGCTCCGCGCGACATCCAGGTCGTCGACCTGCAGCATCGAATCGACGAAGTACACCAGAGAGTGATCGGCCAGTTCCGCGATCGCGTGCGGGGTGCCCCGCTCGCGCAGATAGTCCCGGGAGGCGTACAGCCCCAGCACGTAGTCCGCCAGCGGCAGGGCCTCGGCCCGGTGCACCTGCGGCCGTCCGACCACGATCTCCACGTCCATGCCGGACCGCTGCCTGGACGCCCGGCGGGTGGTCGCCACGATCTCCACCGCGAGGTCCGGGTGGCGCCTGCGCACCCGCGCGGCGGCGGGGGCGGCGATGTACGCGCTGAACCCGTCCGTCGCGGACACCCGCACGACCCCTTTGAGCCTGCCCTGCCCGGAGGAATCGGAGGCGAGCGCGTCGACGACCGTCTCGACGCTCTCCGCGGCGGCCAGCGCCTGCCTGCCGAGGTCCGTCAGCTCCCAGCCACCCGCCGCCCGCACCAGCAGCCGTCCGCCCAGGCTCTTCTCCAGCGCCGCGATGCGGCGGGAGATGGTCGTGTGGTTGACACCGAGATCCTCTGCGGCCGAGGTGAAGCGCCCGGTCCGGCCGACGGCGAGCAGCACCAGGAGGTCGTCGGCGCTCGGACGACCCAGAGAATGCCGCTCCACGGAATCCACCACATCTGCATTCTTGCAGATCCAGAGTGCGATTTTCCTCATTGTGGGCCGCATCGCGTGCACCAATACTCATCGCAGGACGCCGAATGTGGACTGCATCACAGGGCGAATCGATTGTCGGGCCGAGCACATGAGGAGTCAGCGATGAGTACCGAACAACTGTCACGGGCGGGCGGGGGCGACCCGGCCCCGGCCCCGGACACCGCACCGTCCGGGCTGAAAAAGGTCGTCGGTGCGTCGATGGCGGGCACCGTCGTGGAGTGGTACGAGTTCTTCCTCTACGGCACCGCCGCCACGTTGGTCTTCTCCAAGGTCTTCTTCCCCGCGGGCGGTAACGAGCTCGACGCGATCATCGCCGCGTTCGTCACCTACGCGGTCGGCTTCGCGGCCCGGCCCATCGGCGGCATCGTCTTCGGACACTTCGGCGACAAGTTCGGACGCAAGAAGCTGCTGCAGTTCAGCCTGCTGCTCGTCGGCGCGGCCACCTTCCTCATGGGCTGCATCCCCACCTTCGGGCAGATCGGCTACTGGGCGCCCGCGATCCTGGTGGCGCTGCGCTTCATTCAGGGCTTCGCCGTCGGCGGCGAATGGGGCGGGGCGGTGCTGCTCGTCGCCGAGCACAGCCCCAACCGCAGTCGCGGGTTCTGGGCCAGCTGGCCGCAGGCGGGCGTCCCGGCAGGCAACCTGCTCGCCACCATCGTGCTCCTGGTCCTGACGAGCACGCTCTCCGACGCGGCCTTCCTCAGCTGGGGCTGGCGCGTGGCGTTCTGGCTGTCCGCCCTGATCGTGTTGGTGGGCTATTACATTCGCACCAAGGTCAGCGACGCACCGATCTTCCTCGAGGCACAGAAGCTGGTCGAGAAGAACAAGGCCGCCTCGTACGGCGTGTTCGAGGTGCTGCGCCGCTACCCGCGCGGCGTGCTCACCGCGATGGGCCTGCGGTTCGCGGAGAACATCATGTACTACCTGGTTGTGACCTTCTCGATCACCTATCTCAAGGTGGTCGTGCACGCTGACACCAGCAAGATCCTGTGGATGATGCTCATCGCGCACGGCGTGCACTTCGTCGCGGTTCCGCTGTGCGGCCGGCTGTCCGACACCCTCGGCCGCCGCCCCACCTACCTGATCGGCGCCGTCCTGGCGGGCACCTGGGGCTTCTTCGCCTTCCCGATGATGGACAGCGCGCACAACACGGTCGTCTTGGCTGCCATCGTGATCGGGCTGATCATCCACGCCTTCATGTATGCCGGCCAGCCGGCGATCATGGCGGAGATGTTCCCCACCCGGATGCGCTACTCCGGTGTCTCGCTCGGCTACCAGGTCACCTCCATCGTGGCGGGCTCGCTTGCGCCGATCATCGCGGCCAGCCTGCTCAGCCGCTTCGACTCGTCCGTGCCGATCGCCTTCTACCTGCTCGGCGCCTCGGTCGTGACCATCATCGCGGTCGCCTTCGCCCGTGAGACCAAGGGCATCTCGCTCGAGTCCGTCGACGCCGCGGACGCGAGGACCCTCGCCGAGGAGAACGCGGCGGACGCACCGCTCGTCGCCGGCCAGAGCGCGGCGGTGGCCCGATGACCGCGCAGAGCCTCGCCGGGCGCTCGGCCCTGATCACCGGCGGCGCGAGCGGGATCGGCGCGGCCACAGCCAGGGCACTCGCGGCCAGGGGCGCCCGGGTCGTGATCGCCGATGTCGACGACATCGCGGCCAAGACGCTCGCGGACGAACTCGACGGCCGGGCCTGGGCCGTCGACCTGCTCGACACCGAGGCGCTCGCCGGGCTCACGCTCGAAACGGACATCCTGGTGAACAACGCGGGCGTGCAGAGCATCAGCCCCATCGAGGATTTCCCGCCCGCGGAATTCCGCAGGCTGTTGACGCTGATGGTGGAGGCACCGTTCCTGCTGATCCGGGCGGCCCTTCCACACATGTATGCCAACGGATTCGGTCGGATCATCAACGTCTCCTCGGTGCACGGGCTGCGCGCCTCCGAGTTCAAGTCCGCGTATGTCACCGCGAAACACGGCCTCGAGGGACTGTCCAAGGTGACCGCGCTCGAGGGTGGCCGACACGGGGTGACCAGCAACTGCGTGAACCCGGGATACGTGCGAACCCCCCTGGTGGAGAAGCAGATCGCCGACCAGGCCGCCGTGCACGGCATCCCGGAGGAGGAAGTGCTCGCACGGGTGATGCTCACCGAGAGCGCGATCAAGAGGCTGGTCGAACCCGCCGAGGTCGCCTCGCTGGTGGCGTGGCTGGCGGGCGACGAGGCCGGCATGGCGACGGGCGCCTCGTACACGATGGACGGCGGGTGGAGCGCGCGATGATGGACAAGACCGTACGCTCGGCCGCCGAGGCCGTCGCGGACATCACCGACGGCTCCAGCCTTGCGGTGGGCGGGTTCGGGCTCTGCGGCATCCCCTCGACGCTCATCCAGGCGGTACTCGACGGCGGCGCATCGGATCTCGAGGTCGTCAGCAACAACTGTGGCGTCGACGACTGGGGTCTGGGATTGCTCCTCGGCGCGGGCCGGATCCGGAAGATGGTCTCCTCCTATGTCGGGGAGAACAAGGAGTTCGAGCGTCAGTTCCTCTCCGGCGAACTGGAACTGGAGCTGACCCCGCAGGGCACGTTGGCGGAGAAGCTCCGGGCCGGCGGCTCGGGCATCGCCGCGTTCTACACCCAGAGCGGGGTCGGCACCCAGGTCGCCGAGGGCGGACTGCCGCGACGGTACGACGGCGCGGGCGGCGTCGCGGTGGCCTCGCCCGCCAAGCCGGTGCAGTCCTTCGGCGGCCGCGACTACGTGCTCGAGGAGGCGATCAGCACCGACTTCGCCCTCGTCCACGCCGCGCGGGGCGACCGTCACGGCAATCTGGTGTTCGATCTGTCGGCCCGCAACTTCTCGCCGCTGGCGGCCATGGCAGGCCGGATCACCGTCGCCCAGGTCGAGGAACTGGTGGAGCCGGGCGAACTCGATCCCGACGCCGTGCATCTGCCCGGGGTGTACGTGCACCGCGTTCTCGAGGTCGGCCACGGCATCACCAAGCGGATCGAAAAGCGCACCGTCAGAACGACTACCGAGAGCGAGCGATGAGCATGGCCGGCGGCAACACCATGGCGGGCGCCCGCACCCGCGAGGAGATGGCGGCACGGGCCGCGCAGGAACTCCGGGACGGCTGGTACGTGAACCTGGGGATCGGTCTGCCCACACTGGTGCCGAACTTCGTGCCCCCGGACTGCTCGGTGGTGTTGCAGTCGGAGAACGGAATCCTCGGCGTCGGCCCGTATCCGACTGAGCCCGAGATGGATCCGGATCTCATCAACGCGGGCAAGGAGACGGTGACGGTGCTGCCGGGCGCGTCGTTCTTCGACTCCGCGCTCAGCTTCGGGATGATCAGGGGCGGCAAGATCGACGCGGCGATCCTCGGCGGCATGCAGGTCTCGGCGACCGGAGACCTGGCGAACTGGATGATCCCCGGAAAGATGGTGAAGGGGCCCGGCGGGGCGATGGACCTCGTGCACGGCGCCGGCCGGGTGATCGTGCTGATGGAGCACTGCGCCAGGGACGGCGCACCGAAGATCGTCGAGCGCTGTTCGCTGCCGCTGACCGGTCGGGCGGTGGTGCACCGCATCATCACCGATCTGGCCGTCATCGACGTCACCACCGCCGGCCTGGTCCTGCGTGAGGTGGCGCCGGGTGTCGAGCCGGCGCAGGTGCTGGCGTGCACCGAACCGGAGCTGATCGTCGACCTGCCGCTGGCGGCCGCTCGAGCCTGAGCGGTCCCCACTCGGCCTCCGATGAACGTGTTGCATTTTTGGCGCCGAGCCGCAAGTCGAAAACGCCGGATTTCCTTGGCTAGATGGCCTCAGAGACCAGTTCGAGACAGTTTTCCAGGCATTACCCGCGGCTTCCGGCACAACTTGTTACCCGACCGTAACTTGCAGTGCCTGTAGTCAAAACTGCAACGAGTTCCCGATTGCGGTGGCACAGTGTGGGCAATTTCATCCAACCGATGCTCGACACCTCTCCCGCGAGTCGGGCGCAAGGAGTGTTATGTCCAAGTCCACAGTGCGGCAATGCGCCGTACCGGTCACGTCCGTGGCGTTGGCCGCGGGTCTGCTCTTGATCGGCAGCCCCGCGTCCGCGGCACCCACGACCACCTCGTTCAAGAATGCCTGCCAGGCCAGCGCGGTCCTCACCGTGCACAAGGTGGCCGACACGTCGATGACCGTCGACGCACCGGCCTCCGTGACGGCGGGTGAGACGTTCACCTACCGCATCCAGCCCGGCGGCGGTTCGTACCCCAACAGCGACTCGGGTGCCACGACCACCAACATCTCGCGGCTCAAGGTCGATTACGAGATCCCCGCGAACACGACCTTTGTCAGCGCCGCGGTAGTGGCGGGCACCGGTGTGAACCTCGACGGCGTGGCCCCGTCGGTGGCGCGCATCAACGACGCGGGCAGCCCTGACGGCGGCGGTAATCTCCTGCGGCTCTCGGGTAACAACGAGGTCATCGGAAACAGCCCCTCGTCGAGCACCAACAGCCAGGGCGGCATCCGCGCACCGAAGCTCAAGAAGAATCTCGACGGCAGTAACAACGCCAACGGGGACAGCTGGTTCCGGCTTCCCGCCATCGACGTGACCGTCGTCGCCGGCAGCGGCGGTGTCATCACGCCGAAGGTTCGCACAGCCGGCAGCGCCGGTACCTACAACGCGAACGAGAACTACTACACCTTCCTGCCTCTCGCCAGCTTCTTCGGCAACCAGTGGGCACCCACCCGCTGCACCCCGCGTGACGCCCAGGGTTCGGCACTCAACGCGGGCGCCGGGCCGCTGGCCACGATCAACGTGGGCGCTGCCGCGGCCGACACCACCACCACCCTGAACGTCCCGGCCACCGCCAAGACCGGCACCGCCGTCGACCTCACCGCCACCGTCGCCCCCGCAGGCGCCACCGGCACCGTCCAGTTCAAGGACGGCGCCAACAACATCGGCAACGCCGTCCCGGTCAACAACGGCACCGCCACGCTCAACCACACCTTCGCCGCGGACGGTGCGCACGCCATCACCGCCGTCTACAGCGGCGATGCCGCCAACAAGCCGTCCACCTCGGCTGCGGCGACCGTGACCGTCAGCACCGACCCGGTCATCGTCGACACCACCACCACACTGAACGTCCCCGCCACCGCCAAGACCGGCACCGCCGTCGATCTCACCGCCACCGTCGCCCCCGCGGGCGCCACCGGCACCGTCCAGTTCAAGGACGGCGCCGACAACATCGGCAACGCCGTCCCCGTGAACAACGGCACCGCCACGCTCAACCACACCTTCACCACCACCGGAAACCATTCCATCACCGCTGTTTACAGCGGTGACGCCGGCAACAAACCGTCCACCTCTGCGGCATCGAACGTCGACGTCTCGGTCAACGCCGTCGACACCACCACCACGCTGAACGTCCCCGGCACCGCCAAGACCGGCACCGCCGTCGACCTCACCGCCACAGTCGCCCCCGCACCCAGCGGCGGCACGGTCCAGTTCAAGGACGGAGCCGAAAACATCGGCGGACCGGTCACCCTCAACGGTGCCACCGCCACCCTGAACCACACCTTCACCACCGACGGAGCGCACCCGGTGACCGCCGTCTACAGCGGCGCCGACGGCTTCAACACCAGCACCAGCACGGCCTCCACCGTCGACGTCTCCACCGACCCCGTCATCGTCGACACCGTCACCACGCTCAACGTCCCAGGCGAGGCGAAAACCGGTGACTCGGTGGACCTCTGGGCCCTGGTGAAGGACAACGGGGGTAACAACGCGGCCGGCGGCACCGTACAGTTCAAGGACGGTGCCGCCAACATCGGCGGCCCGATCGGGCTCGTCGACGGTGGCGCGAAGCTGAGCCACACGTTCACCACGACCGGAGCACACTCGATCTCCGCCGTCTACAGCGGCGCGGAGAACTTCAACGGCTCCACCGGACAGGCACAGACCGTCACGGTCACCGACCCGGCGCCCGTCGAGGTCGCGACGGTGACGACGCTGACCGCTCCCGGCACCGCAACCAAGGGCTCGCCTGTGGACCTGACGGCGGCCGTGAAGACCGAGTCCGGCGACGCGGTGACCTCGGGCACCGTGACGTTCATGGACGGCAACACCGCGATCGGTGAGGCGGTCGACGTGGTCAACGGACAGGCCACACTGTCCTACAAGTTCACCCAGACCGGTGACCGTCAGATCAAGGCCGTCTACAGCGGCGCAACCGGATTCAAGGAGTCGACGTCCAGCGCGTCGACCGTGAAGGTCTCCGGCGGCGGTAGCCCGGGCGGCACCGGATCGCTCGGCTCGCTCGGCAGCATCTTCGGTTCCTAACACCATCGACGACGAACGCCCCCACCGGCCAGGTGGGGGCGTTCGTCGTCCGGTCGAGGTTTCACGTGAATCACCGTGTCCCGCCGGGCGGCCACCGGGGCCGGCGAATTCTCCCTGAGCGCAACCCTCTCGCGGGCCCGCGCAATGACCTATGTTGGCCGGATGACCATGGCTCCCCCACGGCTGAGCAGATCGACCGTCACCGGCTACTCGCTCGGCTCGGTCGGCACCGGAGGCTTCGCCACACTGCCCGGGCTGGTACTCGCCTACTACCTCACCGACACGCTCGGGGTCGCCGCCGCGGCGGCCTCGATGGTGGTGTTCGTACCCAAGGCACTCGACGTGCTGATCAACCCGTACATCGGGTCTCGCAGCGATGCCGACGCGGCCCGCACCGGGACCCGCCGCCGCTTCCTGTTCCTCGGCGCACTGACCCTGCCGGTGTTCTTCGCGCTCACCTTCGCGGTGCCCGCCGGCACCTCCACTCTCGTCGGCTGCCTCTGGGTGACCACGGCCTTCATCCTCGCCGCGATCGCCTTCGGGCTGTTCCAGGTCCCGTACATCGCGCTCCCCGCCGAGCTGACCGAGGACTATCACGAGCGGTCCCGGTTGATGTCCTGGCGCGTCGCGGTGCTCGCCGTCGCGATCCTGCTGTTCGGCGCGGGCGGCCCGGAACTGCGCGAACTCGGCGGCGGGGGCAGGACGGGATACCTGCTGATGGCCGTGATCGCCGGGGTGACCCTCGGGCTCGGCATGCTCGCCGCCTGGCGGATCGCGCCGCGCAGCGCGGGCGTCGGTCACGCACCCGTCGAGGCGTCGTCGGGCCACGGGCTGGCCGACAGCCTCGCCGCGGTGCGCTCGAGCGGCCCGTTCCGATTCCTGCTCGGCACGTTCGCGCTCCAGGCCCTTGCCATCGGCAGCATGCTCGGCGCCGCCCAGTACGCGGCCACCTACGTGCTCGACTCCGAGCGTGCGGTGTCGATCCTGTTCGCCGCCCTGGTCGCACCGGCACTGGCGGTGATGCCGATGTGGATCCGGCTGGTGCGGGCGTGGGGCAAGCAACGCGCGTACTTCCTGGCATCGGGCCTGTTCCTGGCGGCCTCCGTCGCGATGCTCGGTCTGATCGCCGCCCCCGGGCCGTGGGTGTATGCGGTGGTGGCGGTGGCGGGGATCGGTTACGCCGGCATGCAGATGCTGCCGATGTCGATGTTGCCGGACGTGATCAGCGACCACCAGAACACCGCCGCCGGATCCGTGCGGGCCGGCGCCTTCAGCGGGGTGTGGACCGCCGCGGAGACCCTGGGCCTGGCGCTCGGCCCCGCCGTGGTGCTGGCCATCCTCGCCGTGACGGGGTTCGTCTCCTCCACCTCCGATCACCCCGTCGCGCAGTCCGACGGCGCGATCACCGGCATCGTGATCGCCCTCGCCGCCGTACCCGCGGTGCTCGTGGCCGCGAGCATGGTGGCACTGCGCGGATACCGACTGGCAGCCGAAGAACTGAACAGGAGCAGCAAGTGATCTTCGAACGCAGCACCGCCGAGGTGCTCGCCCAGCTCGACGAGCTGAGGAAGACGGACGCTCCTACCGAGGGCGGGCACCTGCTGTCCTACGTGTACGACCCCGGGGTCGCGGAACTGCACGAGGTGGCGGCAGAAGCGGCCCGAAAGGCCCAGCCGCTCAACGGACTCGACCCCACCACGTTCCCCTCCGTCGCGGCGCTCGAGCGCGACCTCATCGCGACGGCCCGCGACGTGCTGGCCGCGGGCGTACCCGACGTCGTCGGCAGCGTCACCAGCGGCGGCACCGAGAGCTGCATCCTCGCGGTCAAGTCCGCCCGCGACACCTGGCGCGCGAGCACCGGCAGCGAGGTGCGGCCGACCCTGGTGATCGGATCCACCGCACACGCCGCGTTCATCAAGGCGGCGCACTACCTGGACCTGCGGTTGCGGGTGTTGCCGGTGGACCCCGACACCTGCAGGCTGCGTGCCGAGGACGTGGCGGCCGCGCTGGACGAGACCGTCGCGCTGGTGGTCGCGTCGACACCGTCCTATCCGCACGGCGCCCTTGACCCCGTCGCGGAGATCGCGGAAGTCTGTGCGGCCCAAGGCGTCGCCGTGCACGTCGACGGCTGCATCGGGGCATGGGTGCTGCCGTGGTGGCCGGGCGCCGAGGACCGCCCCGCCTGGGACCTGCGGGTGCCTGGCGTCGCGAGCATCTCGGTGGACCTGCACAAGTACGGCTACGCCCCGAAGGGCGTGTCGGTGCTGCTCTACCGGGACCGCGACCGGCACCGGCGTCAGTGGTTCGCGACCAGTGCCTGGCCCGGCTACGCCGTCGTCAATCCCACCATCCTCGGCTCCCGGACGGTGATGCCGATCGCCGCGGGCTGGGCGGTGTCGCAGACGCTCGGGCGCAGCGGGTTCGCCGAGCTGACCGGGCAGATCGCTCGGGCGGCCGAACAGGTACACAAGGCGATCGACGG
This sequence comes from Rhodococcus sp. PvR044, assembly GCF_040548995.1. Classification (NCBI taxonomy): domain Bacteria; kingdom Bacillati; phylum Actinomycetota; class Actinomycetes; order Mycobacteriales; family Nocardiaceae; genus Rhodococcus; species Rhodococcus sp. PvR044. Next base: position 245,912 of record NZ_JBEPSX010000003.1, on the reverse strand, counting down.
CATCGAGGGGCTCCTGGTCGTCGGCGACCCGATCGGCCCGCTGCTCGCAGTGGCCGCCGACCCCGACGTCGCCGCCGACCGCAGCGTGGATCCGCACCGCTGGGCTGACGCCGCGAAGGCCCTGGGCTGGACGCTGCAGCCGCAGCCGGGGCGGACGCAGTCGGACGGCACCACGCTGCCGCGCACCACCCACCTGACCCTCACACCGGTCACCGAGCGGGTCAGCATCGAGCTGTGCGACGCGCTGGCCGAGGCGGCGGATGCGGTACGCGGGGTGCCGGGCGCGCAGGCACCCGCCGACGTGGTCGCGGCCGCCGGGCAGATCCGGCCCGAGGACCTCACCAGCGACAATTGCGCCGCCGTCCTCGCCCTCGTGGGGCTGGAGCCCGGCGGCGGGCTGGACGGCCCACTGGCCGAAGTGCTGGCGCTGATCGAGGCACTGCCCGAACCGGTGGCGGAGCGACTGCTGATCGAGTTCCTCGCGCGGTTCATGGAGTAGGCGCCAGCGGCGCCTGTGCGCGCTTGACGAGGGTCAGGACTCGTCAAGCGCGCACGGGCTCACGCTCCCTGCGCCTGCCACATCCAGTGCAGCTGCTCGAGCCGCGCGGTAATGGCGATGAGCAGATCCTGGGTGACCGGGTCGGCCTTCTCGGTGAGCTCGATGCGGGCGCGGAGGCGCTCGATGACCGCGGCCAGGTTCGCCACGATCGCGTCGATCACGTCGGTGTCCTTCGTCCAGCCCGCGCCGAAGCCCTTCGTCCCCGCGTCCGCGGCGACCGTGGCGGAGCGACCGTCGGGGCTGACCCCGACCGCGGTCGCACGCTCGGCGGCCTGATCGGTGAAATCACGTGCGGCGGCAACCAGTTCGTCCAGTGAGGGGTGCACCGACAGGAAGCTCCGACCGATGACGTTCCAGTGCGCCTGCTTGGCGATGAGACCGAGGTCGATCAGGTCCACGACGGTGCCCTGCAGGGCCTCCCCCGCGATCTGCTGCTGTCCGGCGTCGAGGGTGCTGACAATGGGGCTGGTGGTCATGATTCGCTCCTGCGGTTTCGTATGCGGTCGGTTTCGTAGTGAGGGCGATGTCGCCATCCGCCCTCACCCAGTTCAACGACGCTCGACCACAATGGTTCCCGGATGTGGCGAAGGGCACTCCCCCCGCGCTAGTGGAACTGGGCCGTTTCCCCACCAGCGGCGGCCTGACACCGCGGGCAGCTCCCCCAGAACACGACCTCGGCCTCGTCGATCACGAATCCGTGGGTGTCCGAGGGCTGCAGACAGGGGGCGTGGCCGACGACGCAGTCGGAGTCGAACACCGCGCCACAGCCGCGGCAGACCAGGTGGTGATGATTGTCCCCGGTTCGGACCTCGAACCGGGCGGGCGAACCGGCCGGTTCGAATCGGCGGAGTATCCCGGCGGCCACGCAGGCCTTCAGCACGTCGTACACGGCCTGGGTTGACACCGAGCCGAGCTCCCGACGCGCCTCGGTGGCGAGCCGATCGACGTCCGAATGAGGACGCGCAGCAACAGCATTCAACACAGCGACTCGTGGAGCGGTCACACGGAGCCCCGCCGCGCGCAATTGCGCCCGGGGGTCGAGGTAACCGCCTCCGTGCCCCATGACCCCAGTATGCGCCGGTCCTGGACCACATCAAAGAAGCGATGACGGACCTCGGGCCGACGCCGGCCACGCGCCGCAGACACGATGAAGGGCCGCCCGAGAAGATCGGGCGGCCCTTCGGGTCGACGTCCCACAGGCGCCTCTCGGCGAGTGGTCGCTCGTGGCGACTAAAGGGGTGAGGCCCGGGGCATGTCCGGACGTCGACGAGGGGTTCAACGGGCGCCGGCCCGAGTTTGTTCCCGGAGGACGGTGCCGGCCGGTGTCGAGCCGGTGACCTCGACGTATGTCCCCTGATACGCGTCCGCCCGGACCGGGAGCCCCGGTCCGGGCGGATGGTCGCGCTCGGTGTCAGCTCAGCGCTTTGATCGCCTTCGCGACGCCCTCGCCGTAGGCCGGGTCACAGGCGGTGCAGTTGTCGATGTGCCGCTGCACGACCTGGTCCGAGGCGCCGTTGATGGCGCGCGCGGTGTTGTCGAACAGCACCTGCTTCTGCTCGTCGCTCATGTTGTTGAACAACACGCGCGGCTGCGAGAAGTAGTTGTCGTCGTCCTCGCGGTAGTCGAAGTGATCCGCGACCGCCCCGATAGCCTGCGCCGGGTTCCGGTACTGCGGCTGCTCCTGCCACTTGCCGTAGCTGTTGGGCTCGTAGTGCAGCGATCCGCCCTGGTTACCGTCGACCCGCATGGCGCCGTCCCGGTGGAAGTTGTGCACCGGGCTCCTGGGCGCGTTGACCGGGATCTGGAAGTTGTTCACTCCCAGCCGGTATCGCTGCGCGTCACCGTAGGAGAACAACCGGCCCTGCAGCATCCGGTCCGGAGAGAAGCTGATCCCTGGCACCACGTGCGCGGGGTTGAACGCGGCCTGCTCGACCTCGGCGAAGTAGTTGTCGGGGTTGCGGTTGAGCTCCCACTCGCCGACCTCGATCAGCGGGTAGTCGCCCTTCGGCCAGACCTTGGTGAGGTCGAACGGGTGGTAGGGCACCTTCGCCGCGTCCGCCTCCGGCATGATCTGCACACACAGCTTCCACTTGGGGAAGTCGCCCGCCTCGATGGCGTCGAAGAGATCGCGCTGATGGCTCTCGCGGTCGTTGCCCACCAGCTCGGCGGCCTCCGCGTCGGTGAGGTTCTTGATGCCCTGCTGGACGCGGTGGTGGAACTTCACCCAGAAGCGCTCACCCTCGGCGTTGATGAAACTGAACGTGTGCGAGCCGAAGCCGTGCATGTGCCGGTACGAGGCCGGGATGCCGCGGTCGCTCATCACGATCGTCACCTGGTGCAGCGACTCCGGCAGATTCGTCCAGAAGTCCCAATTGTTGTTGGGGCTGCGCAGGTTCGTGCGGGGATCGCGCTTGACCGCGTGGTTGAGGTCCGGGAACTTCAGCGGATCGCGGAAGAAGAAGACCGGGGTGTTGTTGCCGACGAGGTCCCAGTTCCCCTCCTCGGTGTAGAACTTGACGGCAAATCCCCTGATGTCGCGCTCGGCATCGGCCGCGCCGCGCTCGCCCGCCACCGTGGAGAACCGAGCGAACAGCTCCGTCTTCTTGCCGACCTCGGAGAAGATCTTCGCGCTCGTGTACTTGGTGATGTCATTGGTCACGGTGAAGGTGCCGTATGCGCCGGAGCCCTTGGCGTGCATGCGCCGCTCCGGGATGACCTCGCGGTCGAAGTGGGCGAGCTTCTCGAGGAACCAGACGTCCTGCAGCAGCTGCGGCCCGCGCGGGCCTGCAGTGGCGACGTTCTGGTTGTCGGGCACCGGTGCGCCGAACGCGGTGGTCAGCTTCTCGTCGGCACCCTTGGTGTGTCGAGGATCATTGCCATTGCTCATCTAGTGGATCCCTTCCTTACTCGCCGCGCCTCGCGGTATCAGCACGCACTCGGCTGTGGACCTCGGTCAGAATTTCCAATCCGGGCGGGGGCGACCCACCGCGACGTGGGCTGCGCGGCGTTGAGGCTGTGACTCGGTCACCCCTTCCCACTTATACATCTTTCCCCGAACGAGGCAAGAAAGGGCGAAAGGGGCGAATTCCGATGACGCCGTTCGATAGGACCCGGGCAATGGCGGCGCTGCGGGCTCGGCAATCGTGCGCGATCCGATCACGAAGCGTGCTGCTCGCTCACCCCACTCGCGCCCGCACCGCGCGCCGGATCTGATAGTTCTCGGCATCGAATCTCTTTGTCCGGGACCGATATCGGAAGGTGAAGGTGGGCCACATCACCGAGTTGCGCCCCTCCTTGTCGAGGTACCAGCTCGAGCATCCGCCGGTGTTCCAGACCGTGCTCTCGAGCTGGCCGGCGATCTTCTCGTTGTAGCGCGCCTGCGCCACCGGGAGGACCTCGACACAGCCGCCGTCGAGGTGAGCCAGCGCACCGTTGATGTACGCGGCCTGCGACTCCAGCATGTACACGATCGAGCTGTGCCCCAGGTTCGTGTTCGGCCCGTACATGAGGAACAGGTTGGGGAACCCGACGACGGTGGTACCCAGGTACGCCCGGGGGCTGCCCGCCCAGTGCTGCGCCAGCGTCCGTCCGTCGCGACCCCGGAGGTGGCGGGCCACGGGCGGTTCGGTTGGCGAGAAACCGGTGGCGAAGATGATCGCGTCGACCGGCGTCTCCGTGCCCGCGCCGTCGACTACGCCCCCCTCGGTGACCCCGGCGAGCCCCGAGTCGATCAGGTCGACATCGGCTCGGGCCAGGGTCCGCAACCAGTCGTTGGACAGCAGGATCCGCTTGCAGGCGATCGTGAACTCCGGCGTCAGCTTTCGTCGCAGCGTCCGGTCGGGCACCTGCCGCCGCAGGTGTACCGCGGCGAACAGCTGAAAGGCGGGCAACAGCCGCGGCGCCTTGGCCATCGCGAGCACGTAGCCCTCACGAGCGGTGTAGATGGCCGCCCGAACGATCTTCTGCGTGAGCGGAATACGACGATAGAGCTGTTTCTCCAGGCGGGAGAGCGTGCGGTCGCCGCGCGGCAGCACCCAGGCGGGCGTGCGCTGGAACACGGTCAGCCGTTCCACTCGATCGACTATCTCGGGCACGAACTGCACGGCGGAGGCGCCCGTCCCGACCACGGCGACCCGCTTCCCGGTCAGGTCGTAGTCGTGATCCCAGGTGGCCGAGTGGAACAGCCGTCCCCGGAACGTCTCGATGCCCGGTACGTCCGGCAGCCTGGGTGTCGACAGCGCACCCGTGGCGGCGACGAGGGTCTGCGCGGTCAGCTCGCCCAGCGAGGTGCGCACCCTCCAGGCGCAGGCGGCGTCGTCCCAGGACGCCTCGAGCAGCTCGCATCCGGTCAGGATCCGATCGCGGATCCCGGTGTCAGCGACCACCTTCCGCAGGTACGACTGGATCTCCGGCTGCCGGGCGAAGGTGTGACTCCAGTCCGGGCTCGGTGCGAACGAGAACGAGTACAGCGCCGTGGGGACGTCGCACGCGCACCCGGGGTAGGTGTTGTCACGCCAGGTTCCCCCGATGTCGGCGCCCCGCTCGATGACCAGGAGGTCGGCCGCCGGATCATCGCGCAGCACGCGCTCGGTGACCGCGAGGCCCGCGAACCCGGCGCCCACCACCAGGACGCCGACGTGGCCCGGCAACGCGAGCGGTTGCGGTATGGCGGTCACTTCATCACCAGGCCCTTCCAGACCGGGAGCAGCCGCTCCCGGAGTTCACTGTCGGATTCGGGGGTGCGGAACAGCGCCGAGACGGCGAGACCGCGGGCCAGCTCGATGCTCAGGTCGATGGCGTCCACGCCCATCCGCCCGCCCATCACCTCGGCGCTGCCGAGCCGCAGGGCATCGCCGACCTTGCGTTCGAGCGGGATCGTCGCCTCGTGCAGGGCCGGATCGGTGCGGGCCGCGACCCACAGCTCGAGGGCGGCGTAGAACAGCGGGCCGGCGAACGCGTCGACGAGGGTGTCGATCCCCTGGTCGGGATCGGGCCGGGCGTCGAGGATCTCGGCCAGCCGCTTCTCCACCAGGTGCTCGACGGCCGCGACCACCAGTGATTCCTTGGTCGGGAAGTGATGCAGCTGCGCCCCTCGGGAGACCCCCGCCCGGCGCGCGATCTCCTGGGTACTGGTCCGGGCGTAGCCGACCTCGACCAGCAGCGCGATCGCCGCGTCGAGCAGCTTTGTCCGGGTCGCCGCCGTTCGCTGTGCTTGCGTGCGCGGGCCCCGCTCGGTGTCCTGGGTCACACCGACCACCGTACTGGGCTGATTAAAAACAGTCCAGACTGTCGCTAAGTCTGACTATCAGCCTCGGCCGACGCCCCCTCGACCTCGGGCGACGGCACCTCGGCCTCGGCCTGCGCCGCGGCAACCCCTGGCCGGGCGAGCACCTCGACGGCGATCAGCGCGAGCAGGGCCAGCAACGCGATGGTGAACACCACCACCCCGGACGGATAGGTCCAGAAGACCAGCACCGCGACGGCGATCGCGACGATCGCCACCCGCAGCGGGACCCGCAGTCGCGCGGTCCACACCTCGAACTGGGTCGGCGCCCTGCCCTCCCCCGTCTTCCGAATCTTGTCGACACCCCGGGTGAACCCGCGGCGCACCGCGAGGGCGGAGTGCGAACCACCGGTCAGGTAGCCGATCAGCGCGACCACGATCCCGGTCAGGAACCAGGCGCGCAGCATCGTCTTGAGTGGGGCGGCGATCGCGTCCACCACCGCCGCGGCCGCCGCCGGGGACAGCACGTCCGACGGGATGTCGTCGATGTACACCGCGCGGGCGATGTGCAGCGACACGCTCAGCAGTGCCATCGCGATCGCGACCCCGAGTCCCACCAGCGACAGGGCCCGCAGCCGCCTGCCGTGCGGCGCCGCGAACACCGCCCCGATCGCCGCGAGGACCCCCAGCCAGGGCAACCAGGTGGCGGCCTTGTCGAGGGCGTTGACGGCCTTCTGGGCCTTCACGAGGTCGGCGGACTGGAAGATCACGAAGCTCGCATCGGTCTCGGGGATCTTGTCGGCGAAGGCGAACCCGCGCTCGGTCAGGTTCTCCTTGACGGTGCCGAGAATCGCGTTGAGCGGCACGCTCACCGTGCCCTTCTCGTCGATCTCGACCACACCGGTCTCGCCGGTCGCGACCGCGACGAGGCTCTCATGGGCGATCCGGTTCGCGTCGATCCACGCGCTCTCGAACTTGTCGCTGGTCACCAGCGAGTGCACGGTGTCGCGGATGAACCCCTCGGCCTGGCCTGCGATCACCGGGGCCAGCCCGACCACCTGCGGCGGCACCCGCGGCGCGTTCTCGGTCAGGGCCGTCAGCGCCTCCTGCGTGATCTTCTCGACGTCGAGCCGGGTGAAGATCTGACGCGTCACCTGGTCGGTGATCTCGTCCTGGATTGCCGGGTCGGAGCCGAGGGGTGCCACAGTCGCGACATACCGGTCGGTGTCGAGGATCTCGCTCCGCGTGAAGCGCGCCAGCAGCGAGGTCAGCAGCAGCACCGCGACCAGGACGATCAGGAGCCCGGACGCGGTCCAGCGCAGCGCGCCGCCGATCCCGTGCCGCTTGGCGACCTCGGGCCCGGCGGCCCTGGCGCGCTCGGTCGCGGCGACCTGCGCACGCAGGCGGAGCAGCTCCGCCCGCTCGTCGGCATCGAGAGGCTTCGCATCATCGGTCGGCGTCATGGAAAAAGCATGCGGCCTCGAGGGGCAATTCGACAGCGCCGATCCACAATCTCACCCGCACCGGATGAGGAGAAAACAATCGCGGCGCCCCAAACCCCAAGGGCCGGGACGCCGCGTGGCGTAAAGACGGACGACTAGGACTCGACCCGGGTCGACTTGGCATCCGCGTTGGCGTCGGCGAGCAGGTTCCGGATCTCGGTCAGCAACTCGATGTCCGTCGCCTCCTTCTCCTCCTCGGTCATGAAGCGCTCCTTGACCGAGTTGAACGGGACGATGAGAACGAAGTACACGACCGCCGCGATGAGGACGAAATTGATCACGGCGCTCAGGACGGCGCCGACGTTCACGAACGTCTCGGGGCTGTCGGTGATCTGGAAGCCGAATCCCATATCGTTCGAGCCGCCCAACGACGCGACGAGCGGGTTCACGATGTTTTCGGTGAACGCGGTCACGATCGCGGTGAAGGCGGCGCCGACCACGACGGCAACGGCGAGGTCCAGCACGTTGCCCCGCAGGAGAAATTCCTTGAATCCCTTGAGCACTTGTTGGTCCTTTCGTTGTGAATATTCAACCAATTATCACGGAATGATATAGGTCGGCGCAGCACCGTACATGATTCCGCGGCCCATCTCACCCAGAGAGGATGACGCGATCGGCCGATCGCGCGCCCTAACGTTTGCGTCATGTCCTATGACCACAACCGACAAGCGACGGCCGTCAAGACGATCGCGATCGTCGCGCTCGTCGCGCTCGTCCTGACCGCCGCACCGATCCTCGTCGCGCTCATCTTCTGATCCGCCACCCGACCGACACCTCACCGAAGGAACCCATGGACGACAAGAGCCCCGGAGGCTGGGGCGTTTTCGCCGGCCTCATGCTGATCATGACCGGCACCTTCAATGCGGTCGAGGGCATCGCCTCCCTCACCGCGCCCACCCGACTGTTCGTCGGGGAAGAGAAGATGCTGATCCTCGACTACGACCGGTGGGGGTGGGTGCTCATCGCGTGGGGCGTCCTCCTCGTCATCGGCGGTGGCGCGCTGCTGGCCGGAGCCACCTGGGCCCGTGTCTTCGGCGTCACCCTCGCGCTGCTGAACGCCGTCGGGCACCTGACACTGATCGGCACCCAGCCCTGGCTGTCGATCCTGGTGATCGCGATCAACATCGGTGTCATCTGGGGCCTCACGGCCGGCTGGCCCGCGAACCGCGCGCCTGCGCAGAGCGCCCCCGCCTGACGCACCCCACCTGTGCCCGCCACCCGTCCCACAACCGGACGGGTGGCGGGCACACGTCTTTCACCTGCCCCGGATGAGGAGTCCGATCCGGCGGTCGCGTTGACTTGACCACCGTGAAGTCCTCGAAACTCTCGGTGAGCCTCGCCAGGGAAGCACTGGAGGTCCGGAAACAGACCGCCAGGGGCTGGCTGAAACGGACCTCGGCCGGTCGCACGGTGGCACGGATCATCAAGGGAATCGTGGACATCGAGCTCGCCGACCGCGCGATGACCCTGGCCGCGCAGGAGTTCACCTCGGTGCTGCCGGTCATCATCGCGGTCGGCACCATCGGGGACCTGGCCGGCGGTGGCACCACCATCTCGGATCAGCTCGGGTTCGATCCATCCGGACTGGACCTGTACGCCCTCGCCCCCGGCGCCCTCGAGGCGAGCACGCCGACGTTCGCCACCTTCGGCGTCATCGGCATGTTGATGATCATCCTGAGCGGGACGTCCTTCGCCCGAGCCATGGGCCGGCTCTACGGGAAGATCTGGAACATCCCGACCCTGTCCATCCGCGGCAGTTGGCGGTGGGTGGCCGTACTGTTCGCGGTCGCCTCGTCGGTGGCGCTGCTCAGCGTGGCCAGGAACCTGGCCGGGTTGGACTGGGTCGGACCGCCGCTGGCGTTCGGCACCGAGCTGGCCATCTGGTTCGCGCTGTGGGCAGTGGTGCCGTACCTGCTCACCGAGGGCAGGCTGGCGGGCCGGGTGCTGTGGGCCACCGCCGCGCTGACCGCGCTCGGGCTCGCCCTGCTCCGCATCGGGGGCCGGATCTACCTGCCGATGGCGGGCGCATCCGCGCAGGAGAAGTTCGGCTCACTCGGGCTGGTGTTCACCACCATCACCTGGATGTTCGTCCTGTCGGGCGTCGTCGTCGCGGCGGCGACGATCGTCAAGGCCCTTGCCCTGGACGAGGGCTGGATCGGGCGGCTGCTCCGCGGTCCCGCACCGGTCCTCGAACCGGCGAACGGCACCAGCATCGCCGAGGCGGTCTGACCGTCACCGGCGCGGCCACCCGCGAGTGTGCACCTCCCGACGCCCGCACTCGGGCGATGCGACGGGAGGTGCACACTCGGCGGAAGGTCAGCCGACGAGCAGCTCCGCGATCTGAATGGTGTTGAGCGCGGCACCCTTGCGCAGGTTGTCGCCGGAGACGAACAGCGCGAGGCCACGGCCACCCGGCACGCCCGGATCCTGACGAATCCGGCCGACCAGCGACGGATCGCCGCCCGCCGCCTGCAGCGGGGTGGGCACGTCGACCAGCTGCACGCCGGGCGCGGTCGCCAGCAACTCCTTGGCGCGCTCGACGGACAGCGGGTTGCCGAACTCGGCGTTGATCGAGAGCGAATGGCCGGTGAACACGGGCACCCGGACGCAGGTGCCGCTGACCAGCAGGTCGGGCAGGCCGAGGATCTTGCGGCTCTCGTTGCGCAGCTTCTGGTCCTCGTCGGTCTCGCCGCTGCCGTCCTCGACCAGCGAGCCGGCCAGGGGGATGACATCGAACGCGATCGGGGCGACGTACTTGTTCGGTGCGGGGAACGTCACGGCGCTGCCGTCGTGCACCAGCTTCTCGACGTCGTCGATCACCGCGCGGGCCTGGGTCGCCAGCTCCTCGACGCCGGCCAGGCCGCTGCCGGACACCGCCTGGTAGCTGCTGATGATCAGCCGCTGCAGTCCGGCCTCGTCGTGCAGCACCTTCAGCACCGGCATCGCGGCCATCGTGGTGCAGTTCGGGTTGGCGATGATGCCCTTCGGCGGGTTCTTCGCCTCCTCCGGGTTGACCTCGCTGACCACCAGCGGGACCTCGGGGTCCTTGCGCCAGGCGGAGGAGTTGTCGATCACGGTCGCGCCCGCCGCGGCGAACCGCGGGGCCTGGACGCGGGAGAGGGTCGCGCCCGCCGAGAACAGCGCGATGTCGATGCCCTTGAGGTCCTCGTCCGAGGTCGCGGCGGTGTCCTCGACCACGATCTCCTCGCCGCGGAACGGCAGCTTGGTCCCCGCCGAGCGGGCGGACGCGAAGAACCGGACCTTGTCCGCGGGGAAGTTGCGTTCCGCGAGGAGCGCGCGCATGACAGCGCCGACCTGTCCGGTCGCGCCGACTACAGCAACAGTTGTCATCTCTAGCGTCCCGTTCCCGCGTGGACGACGGCCTCTTCGTCGCCGCCCAGATCGAATGCCTTGTGGATCGCGCGCACCGCGTCGTCCAGATCGTCGTCGGCGACCAGCACCGAGATGCGGATCTCCGAGGTCGAGATCAGGTCGATGTTGATCCCTGCCTCGGCGAGCGCCTCGCAGAAGGTGGCCGTCACGCCCGGGTGGCTCTTCATGCCTGCGCCGACCAGCGACACCTTGCCGATGCGCTCGTCGGAGAGGATCTGGGTGAACCCGATCTCGCCCTGCAGCTCCGTCAGCTTCTCCACCGCGGCGGGGACATCCGTCTTCGGCAGCGTGAAGGTGATGTCGGTCTTGCCGGTCTCCACCTTCGAGATGTTCTGCAGCACCATGTCGATGTTGATCTCGGTCTCGGCGACGGCGCGGAAGACCTTGGCCGCGTAGCCCGGCACGTCGGGCAGCCCGACGACGGTGACCTTGGCCTCGCTACGGTCGTGCGCGACGCCGGTGAGGATGGCTTCTTCCACGGGAATGTCCTCCATCGATCCGGACACCATGGTGCCGGGCTTTGTGGTGTACGAGGAACGAACGTGCACGGGCACGTTGTAGCGACGCGCGTACTCGACGCAACGCAACATGAGCACCTTCGCGCCGCACGCGGCCATCTCCAGCATCTCTTCGAAGGAGACGGTGTCGAGCCGCTGCGCGTCGGGGACGATTCGCGGGTCCGCGGTGAAGATTCCGTCGACGTCTGTGTAGATCTCGCAGACGTCGGCCTTCAGTGCGGCGGCGAGGGCGACGGCGGTGGTGTCGGATCCGCCGCGACCGAGGGTCGTGACGTCCTTGCTGTCCTGGCTGACGCCCTGGAAGCCGGCGACCAGGACGATCGAGCCGCGGTCGAGGGCGTCGCGGACGCGACCAGGGGTGACGTCGATGATCTTCGCGTTGCCGTGCGCGCCGGTGGTGATGACCCCGGCCTGCGACCCGGTGAAGGAGCGGGCCTCTTCGCCGAGGGAGTGGATCGCCATGGCCACCAGCGAGTTGGAGATGCGCTCGCCCGAGGTCAGCAGCATGTCCATCTCGCGCGCGGGCGGGCCGCCGGGGCACACCTGCTGAGCCAGGTCGAGCAGCTCGTCGGTGGTGTCGCCCATCGCCGAGACCACGACAACCACGTCGTTGCCCGCGCGCTTGGTCTCCACGATCCGTTCGGCGACGCGTCGGATGCGCTCGGCAGATGCCACCGAGGATCCGCCGTACTTCTGCACGACGAGCGCCACGCTAATCAACCTCCGGATCTGGGAACTGGGTACGAAGTCCAGTTGGCAAGCTTACCGACGACACCGGGCTCGCTCGCAGTCAGCCGGGGCGACCGGGCGATGCCCGGTTACCCGACGGGACACTAGTGCTCCCGGACCCCCTGCGCAGGCCCTTTCGTGGTGGCACAGTAGCCGAGTGGAATTTCCCAGGCGAACCCATATGCAGGCAATGCAAGAACGGTCCTCCGTCTCCCCGCTCGAGCTGTTCTTCGACCTCGTCTTCGTCTTCGCGTTGACCGGCGTCACGGCGCTGATGGCCGACGACACCTCGGCCAGGAATCTGGTGCGCGGCGTGCTGGTGATGGCCGTTCTGTGGTGGAGCTGGATCGGCTATGCGTGGCTGGCCAATGTGGTGCGCGCCGACGAGGGTTTCGCGCGGGTGGCGATGTTCTTCGCGATGGGCTCGATGTTCATCGTCGCGCTGACCATTCCCGAGGCCTTCGACGACCTGCCCGGCGGGCTCTCCGGCCCGGTGGTCTTCGCCGTCGGCTACTTCTTCGTGCGGCTGATGCACCTGGTCACCTTCTGGATCGCCAGCGCAGGCGACCCCCAGCTGCGCGGCCAACTGATCCGGTTCGTGCCCTCCATGCTCGCGGGCACCACCCTCCTGCTGATCGCGTCCCAGCTCTCGGGCACCGCGCAGACCCTGATGTGGCTGGCCGCGCTCGTCGGCGACTACCTGGGCACCCTGTTCGGCGGCGAGGGCTGGCGGCTGAACTCCCCGAGCCACTTCGCCGAGCGACACGGGCTGATCATCATCGTCGCGCTCGGCGAGTCCATCGTGTCCATCGGCATCGGGGTGACCGCGCTGCCCATCGCCTGGCCGATCGTGGTCGGCTCGCTGCTCGGGCTGGCCGTCAGCGGCCTGCTGTGGTGGGCGTACTTCGACACCACCACCCTGGCCGCCGAGCGCGCCCTCTCCGCGGCCACCGGCGCGACGCAGATCAAGCTGGCACGCGGTGGCTACACCTTCCTGCACCTGCCCATGGTCGTCGGCATCGTGCTGATCTCACTCGGCCTGAAGAAGGTTCTGAACTATGTCGGCGACGGCAGCCATCACACCCTCACCGACCCCCTCTACGGCATCCCGCTGGTGGCGCTCTTCGGCGGCGCCGCGCTCTTCCTGCTGGGACTGGCCGCCTTCAAGGCGTACGTGACCAGGCTGATGGGACCGGTCAACCGCGCGCGGATCACCACCGCGGTCGTGCTCGTGGCGCTGATCCCGCTGGCCTGGCACCTGCCGGCGCTGGCCTCGCTCGGGCTGCTCACCGCGGTCCTGCTCGCCCTGATCCTCTTCGAGACGGTGCGCTTCGCCGAGCACCGCGACGAGATCCGGCACGGCGCACACTGACCCATCCCGGTGTTGTCGTACCCGCACGGCACACTGGGCGCCGTGCGAATCGTGTTGGTGCCCGGACCCGAGCACGCCCTGGCGATCCGCACGGACGACCGCGGGCGCGCGCTGGGCGACCCGCTCCCCTTTCCCGACCCGTCCGCGGCGGTGCGCGCGCTCGAACCGGGCGAGCACCCGCGGTGGGTGTGGGCGGACACCGCTGCCGTCTATCCCGCCGTGCTGCGCGACGGCCTGCGTGTGCAGCGCTGCCACGACCTGGCGCTCGCCGGCGCCCTGCTGAGCGTGCGGGCGGGCGGGCCCGCCGTCTCCCCACAGCCCCCGGCCGACGAACGCCCCGGCCTGTTCGACGCCGCACCACCTCTCGACCCCGCGGCGGTTGTCGCCGACCACGAGGCACAGCTCGCGCTGATCGGCGACGATCCGCGCCTGCGCCTGCTGGTCGCGGCCGAGTCCGCGGGCGCTCTCGCCGCCGCCGAGATGAGCCACCACGGACTGCCGTTCTCCGCCGTCGAACACCACCGGCTGCTCGAACGCACTCTCGGCCCGCGCACCACCGGAGACGCTGTGCCGCAGCGTATCCGCGAGATCACCGAGGTGATCGGTGCAGCGTTCGGACGGCGGGTCAACCCCGCGTCACACGTCGAGCTGGTCGAGGCCTTCGCCCGCGACGGTGTCGAGCTCACCTCCACCCGCGCCTACCTGCTGCGCGACATCGACCACCCGGCGATCGAGCCCCTGCTGCACTACCGCGATCTGGCCAAACTGCACGCCGCCAACGGCTGGACCTGGCTCGACACCTGGGTGCGCGACGACCGATTCCGACCCGTCTACGTTCCGGGTGGGGTGGTGTCCGGACGCTGGGCCAGTCGCGGCGGAGGGGCACTGCAGATCCCGAAAGCCTTGCGCACCAGTGTCATCGCAGACCCCGGCCACACCTTCGTCATCGCCGACGCCGGGCAACTCGAGCCCCGCATTCTTGCGGCCATGTCCGGCGACCCGCTGATGGTCGCCGCGGCGGGCGCGGACGACCTCTATGCGCCGGTCGCCGCCGAGGTGTTCGACGGCGATCGCGGCAAGGCCAAGGTGGCGATCCTCGGCGTCCTGTACGGGGCCACCGCAGGAGAGTCACGCGCGCTGTTGACCCTGCTGCGCAAGCGTTTTCCGGTTGCGGTGCAGTACGTCGAGGATGCCGCGCGGACGGGGGAACGCGGCGAGGTGGTGCACTCCTGGCTGGGCCGGGCCTGTCCGCCACCGGACGCCGACTGGTGGTCCGGCGGAGATCCACACGCGCGCGGCCGGTTCACCCGCAACTTCGTGGTGCAGGCCACGGCGGCGGAGTGGGCGCTGTGCCTGCTGGCCGATCTCCGGCGACGAATCGCGGACGACGGCACCGCCGAACTGGTGTTCTTCCAGCACGACGAGGTGGTCGTGCACTGTCGCGATCCGGAGTCCGCCACCGCGCACGTGCTGGCCGCGACGGAGGCCGCCACCCGGCTGTTGTTCGGCGACACGAGGGTGCGCTTCCCGATGGACGTCGCGGTGCGGGACTGCTACGCCGATCCACTCGAGACATGAAGTGGTGCAGCCAGTTCCGCCTGCCGACGAATCCCGCGCGGCGAGTCTCCTGCTATGTCCCGGACCGCGCGACTGAACTGACTCAGACCGACGAAGCCACTGCGGAGCGCCACCTGGCTGATGGTGAGGTGCGCGGCGCCCGGATCAGTCAGCAGGGCGACACCCCACCTGACCCGGCGTCGACGGATCAGTTCGTAGACCGAGTACTCCTCCTCCTCGAACAGTTTCTGCAGGTAGCGGGGGCTGACATTGATGCTCGAGGCGACCTGGGCGATCGTCAGCCTGGGGTCGGTGAAGTTGCTCTCGACGAATTCCCTTGCCCGCGCTCGATTTCGGAGGCCGATCTCGTCACGAACCTGGGTGTCGCCGGTCGACTGGTAGATCACCGCCAGGCACAGGTCGAGGATCGCGCGCTCGATCAGCGCCGCCTCCGCGGAGCCAGGGCCGCACATGTCGGCGACCGCGAACTTCTCGATCGCCGCGGCGATCGTGTCACCGAGCGGCGAGGCGGTGACCGAGGCCCCGACCAGAGTCCTGGCGTCCACCGACCGTGCGGTCAGCAGGTCGTGCGGCAGGTAGACGAAAACGTAGTCCCCGCGATGGGAGAGCTCGACCTCGAAGGGGGCGGCGAAGTCCACGAAGGCGATCTGGCCCGCCTCCGCACAGCTGGCGATGCGGTTCTGCCGGATCCGGATCTCCCCCGTCCGCACGCACACCATCGACAGGTACACGCCGTGGTCGTCCGCCAGCCGGTCCGGCGCCCGGATCCCCGAAACCGCCGAGGTCCGAAGCCTGTTCACCCGGATCGAGCCGAAATCCGCCGAGTGCATGACGGCACGGAAACGGTCAGGGTTGATCGCCACCATGTCGGCCGCCGCCGACAGGGTCTCGAGGCCTTCCCGCCCGCTGAGACGCAGACCGTCGGTGAACTGCTGCGTCAACGACGCGGCCTGCGGTAGAGATTTCCCCTTCATACGCACCCCTGCCCACCCCCGACAAAGGAACCTTCTGTGCGGTGAAGACTACAGCCCGAGCGGACCGTACGGTCTCGTACGAGGCCGATTCACCAGGCCGGAGCGGCTGCGATCTCGTCGAGCAGGTGTGCCACCCACTCGGCGCTGACGTCGGCGCCCCCGCCGACGGTCCGGTGGATGATCTCCGCAACGGGTGAGGGCGCACGCGCGCGCAGCGCGGCGGCACCCGACCCCGAAAGGTCCCCGGTGGCGAGGGTGGCGAGCGCCACGCCGAGACCGCGCACGTCACAGGAACGGTCGGCATCCGGAAGCGGACCAGGAAAGGCCAGGAACACATGCCCTTCCATGCTCACGCGGAGCCGATCCGGATCGTCGAGGGCGAGGACGCCGTCCACCTCGTGCGCCCGGCACACCGCGTGCGCCAGGGGCCGCACCGCGGCGGCTGCGTCGAGGGCCGACAGCCGGCCCTCGACGACCTCGGACAGCGAGCAGCTCGGCACCCACTCGGTGACGACCGCCCCCGCCGATTCCGCGTCGACCATGTCGACGATCCGCGGGACGGCCGAGGCGCGGATGCCGCACATCCATACGGTGCGGGCGAAGATCTCGTCCGTGTCCACCTGCGGGCCCGCGTCGCCGCGGACACCGTCGCCGGCGAAGAGGGTCAGCCCGACCTCACGGCCGGTGACCAGGTCGAGCCCGCGCCAGAACTCCGCAGACGGCACCGCGCCACAGCAGGAGAGCAGTCGGTACCGTCCGACCGCGAAGGTGCTGCCCGGGATGCGTCCCGACGGTGCGACGCACCCGGGGACATGTGGTCTGACGAGACCAGCCGTATTCGCTGCGACGATGGGCAGCCGCTCGGTGTCAGCGCGCATAGACCGGCATTCGGCCCGGCGAATGAGTGACATCCAATGTCATCGGTGCATCCTCACACAGGCCCGGAAAGTAAATGACCCCTAAAACCACGGGATTTCGGGCCGGCGAAATGGACGGTCATTGTCGAGACCGACGGAGTGACTCGAACTCGCAGGTAGGACCCGCCCGCGGGTGACGGCGGCCGAGAACGGCGCCCGCACGCAGGCGCGAATTGTCGAAACCTCGTGCGCGAATCGCACGGTCCGGCGGACCGATTCCGCGGCCATTTCTCCTATCCGCACGAGTGCGGCGCCCCCGACCCCCGCGGACGCACGTGGCGGCGCCCGAATCGAGGTGGAGTTGAATTGGACGGTGCCCGATGTGACCCCCGACCCCTCACCCCGTCCCTCGCTTCCTCCGGCGCCGCAGACCCGGTCGCTGGCGTTCGGTCTCCCGCCCGCGGGCAGGCGATGGCCGGGCGGGGTGCGGGCGGCTCTGGCGTTCGGGGTGCCCGCGCTCCTCGCCGTCGCGTTCGGCCACCAGGAGCAGGCACTGATCTTCAGCCTCGGCGCCTTCGCGGTCATCTACGGCGAGGGCAGGCCATACCGGGCCCGCTGGCGAGTCGTTCTTCTCGCAGGCGCCGCCCTGCTCACGGCCGCGGGTCTCGGCGCACTGGTCGGCGGAACCGTCTACCGGACTTGGCCTTTCGACTCGGCGACACCGGCTTTGATCGAGGTCGCGATGCTCGCGGCGGTGGCGCTCGTCGGGACCTATGTGGTGTCCGCGGCGAGGCTGGGCCCGCCCGGATCGTTCTTCTTCGTGTTGACGTGTGCGGTCGCAACGATCATGTCCAGGTCCGGCATCTCGGCGGCGGTCATCGTGGGCTGCACGGCGATCGGTGTGGTCAGCGCGCTGGTCGTGGCGATGGCGGGGACGCTCCGCGACCGCCGGGCACCGGAGCGTGACGCCGTGACCGCCGCCGTGCGCTCGGTGAATGCCTACGTCGAACTGCGCAGCAGCGATGCCCCCGCGGTCGCGGCGAGACACCAGGCCGCGACCGCGGTGCACGCCGCGTGGTCCGCGGTCTACGACGCGGGGCTGCCGGAGCGCCGACCCGAGGCGGATCCAGTCCGGTCGCTGCTGTCCGCGCACCTGCGACTGGTGGGGGTCGCGCGCTCCGACGACGACGGGCCGGATTTCGAACTCGACGCCCCCACCCCACAGATCCCGTTGGCGCGCCCTGATTTCCGGTACCGGATACGGCGCTCGCTCGCCGTCGACTCGCACGCCTGCACCACCGCGATGCGTGTGCTGCTGGCGAGTCTCGTCGCGGGTTCGCTGAGCGTGGCCGTGGGCTTGGACCGGCCGGACTGGGCGGTGATCGCGGCGGTCCTGGTCCTGCACCAGGGACCCGACCGGATCCGCGGCACCGTGCGCGGAATACACCGCTTTGTCGGGACCGCGGCCGGTCTGGTGCTCTTCGCCGCGCTGTACGCGCTCACGCCGACAGGCGCAGGCCTGATCGTGTTGCTGATGGTGCTGCAGTTCCTGATCGAGCTGTACATCGCCCGCAACTACGGGCTGGCGGTCATCTTCATCACCCCGCTGGCGATGCTCATCGGTGGCGCCTCGCATCCCGACGCGGACATCGGGCCGATGATCGTCAACCGCTTCCTCGAGACCCTGCTCGGCGTCGTCGTGGCGCTTGTCGTCCTGTGGTCGGTGGCCCCACGCGCACACCGCCGCGACCTCCGCTGGACCGAGAACCGCACGCTCGACACCGCGCTCGCCCTGGTGTCCGGGCTGCGAACCACCGCGCCGACCGCGGCCACCATGATGGCGCTGCGGCGGGATGTCCAGTTCGAGCTGATCGGCGCGGGTTTGAGCGCCGCCGATGCCGCCCACAACGAGCGGGCCTGGACGCAACGGCAGTGGCCACGGCACCTCGAGATCTGCACGCTGGGGTACGACCTGCTCGCGCAGTGCTGGGCGACGGATCCGAACGGGCGGCTCGCGGATCCGGACGGCTGGGAGGACCGGCTGCGCGCCTGCCGATTCACCCGCGAAGCATGAGACGCGGACCGGCGGTTCGGGTTTGACTGGGTGCCCGTCGAGCGGAAGGACCGCTATGGTCGACACCACGGCACTCACCGAGCTGTACAAGGACCTGCACGCCCACCCCGAGCTGTCGTTCCACGAGACCCGGACCGCGGGCATCATCGCGGACCGGCTGCGCGCGCTGGGTTTCGAGACCAGCACGGGCGTGGGCGGGACCGGCGTCGTCGGGACGCTGCGCCGCGGCGACGGCCCCACCGTGCTGCTGCGCGCCGACATGGATGCGCTGCCGATCGCGGAGGAGACCGGGCTGCCCTATGCCAGCACCGCACGCGGCACCGATCCCGACGGCGAGGATGTCCCGGTGGCGCACGCGTGCGGCCACGACATGCATGTGGTGTGTCTGCTCGGCGCACTGGAGGAGCTGGTGGACGACCGGTCCGGCTGGTGTGGAACGATTCTCGCGGTGTTCCAGCCGGCCGAGGAACTCGGCGGCGGCGCGCAGGCCATGGTCGACGACGGCCTGTTCGACAGGTTCGGCACCCCAGATGTGGTGCTCGGGCAACACGTGGGCCCGTTTCCCGCCGGCATGCTTGCTGTCCGGCCGGGACCCGCCTTCGCCGCGACGGACGCGCTGCGAATCACGATGTTCGGCAAGGGGGGCCACGGTTCGCGGCCCGAGACCACGATCGATCCGGTGGTGATGGCCGCGTCGACGGTGCTGCGGCTGCAGACCGTGGTGTCGCGGACCGTGGCCGCGACCGACACGGTGGTCCTGACGGTCGGTTCCCTCCGCGCGGGCACCAAGGACAACATCATCCCCGACGAGGCCGTGCTCGAGGTCAACATCCGCACCTACGACGCCGCGGTACGCACCAGGGTCCTCGACTCGGTCACCCGCATCGTCGAGGCGGAGGCCGCCGCCGCGGGTGCGACCCGCACGCCAGAGATCACCCCGATCGACAGCTTTCCGGTCCTCGTCAACGACCCGGCGGCAGTGGAGCGCACCGCCGCCGTGTTCCGGTTGCGGTTCGGGGAGGATCACGTCTTCGACCCCGGGCCCGTCACGGGCAGCGAGGACGTCGGGGTCTTCGCGACCGCGTCAGGGGCGCCCTGCTGCTACTGGCTGTTCGGCGGTGCCGAACCGGAGGCCTTCATGCGGGCGGCCGCGGCCGGGACCACCGACCGGGACATCCCGTCGAACCACTCCGCGCGCTTCGCTCCGGTCCTCGAGCCGACCCTGACGGTCGGCATCGAGGCGCTGGTGGTCGCCGCCCGGGAGTGGCTGGGACAGAGCTGAATCGGCTCAGACGGCCTTGTCGATCGGTGGGGTCTCGTAGGTCCCGTCGAACACCTCGGGCCGCGGGCTGTACATCCGCAGCAGCGGCCGGAAGCCCGCCGTCGGGGTCGGCAGCCAGTTCGCCCGCGCTGTCGGGTCCGTCGGTTCGACGGCGCTGAGGGTGATCGTCAGCGAGCCGTCCTCCGCGTACACCAGCCCGGGGGTGCGGTCGCCGATCGAGTACCGGTCGATCGGGTTGTCCACCAGGAAGTATTCCGGCAGGTCGTACATGGTGATCGACCAGAACGCGTCGACCGGCGGCGTCTGGGCGAAAGTCAGCGTGTAGCTTCGCTCACCGGTCAGCTCGTCGCCGTCGCCGTCGAGGTAGACCGGGGAGTAGGCCGCCTCGTATCCGTGGTTACCCCACAGCCCACCCATCGCCGCGGCAGCCCGCAGCCCGATCGCCCTGGCGCGGTCGTCGATTCGCCATTCCGGCGAGTTGATGGTGCCGACCTCGAAGTAGTCGTCGTTGTAGTCGAAGACGTGGAACGGCTGATGCCATCCGTTGACGATGGCGTCGCCTGCCCCAGACCTGAGCGCGGCCACCAGTCCGTCGTGACCCGCCTTCGCGCCTGCGGCGAGCGCCGCGGCCAGCGCGGGCTCGGCGTCGGCATAGGGCGAGGTACCCCACGCCAGCAGGCCGAGCGGCTCGAAGGACTGCTGCAGCGGCAGGTCCTGGGCCGCGGGCGGATAGGCCTGCAGGTAGACGCGGAGCTTCTCCCAGAACGCCAGCGCCTCGGGCACGTTCGGATCCGGGGTTGGCAGCCCCAGGGGTCGGGTCTGTGCCCCGACCTCCGTCAGCGTGAGCTGTTGCTGCAGGGCACGGACGCGCGGCAGGTCCTCCTCACCGGCGCAGGCCCACCGCCCCACGATCGACGCGACCAAGGTGGGACAAGAGATCCTGCGGACACCGGCCGGCGTCTCGCCCGACCAGCCCGGCGGGGTGAGCAGATACCGCCCCGCGGCGGTGCCGGTGGCCCGCTTGCCCACGTACGCGAAGTTGTCGGTCCACGCGTCCACGAACTGGAGCACGTAGTAGGCGCCGTCGGTATCCGGAACCTCCAGCAGCAGTGGGCCGTTGGTGAGGTCGAGCTGCCCCATCGAATACACGGTGTCGTTGTTGATCGAGACGAAGGTGTCCTTCGGTCCGGCGAGGGTGTCGGCGTGGCTGAACCGGTTGAACGGTGCCGCGGCATTGGCCCCGACGCCCGTCGTCACGTAACGGCGCACCTGGTCCAGGTTGAACACGAGGGGAAACCCGTACACGTAGGCCTTGGCGGCCAGATCCTTCAGTTCGACACCCACAGAATGCACCCTTCTCCGAGATTCCCCCCATGGCACCACGGGGAGCCGCCGGGTCGCCTCACCCGTCTCGTGTGAGGCGGCTCCGCCGCCCGTGCGCGGTTAACAAGTCCAGAGACGCATCAACCGCTCACGGGCGCGCAGGTCATCCCATGGGTGTGGGTGCTTCTATCCTCATTCGATCCCGGCCGATGTCATGTCAGATTCCCGAGCCCTGGTCGGCGAGGGCCTCGGAGACGGTCGGGTACACCCCGAGGCCCCTGCCGTCCGGAGCCGCTTGCCTGAGCGTGTCCCGGAACTGCCCGATGTCTCGGGCAACCCGCAGCTCGATCCCCTTGCGCCCGAGTGTGTCCCGCAACTGCATCAACATCTCAGCGGCGCTGACGTCGACGAACGGCGAGGTCTCGGCGTCCAGCACGACCGTGCGGGTCTCGTCGGTGCACAGCGCCTCGATGCTGTCTTTCACGTGGTCGGCGTTCGCGAAGTACAGGCCGGCCTCGACGCGGACCACCACCACGTCCGGGCGGGTGGCGACCTCCGGATGACGCTCGGCGTCGACCCACAACGAGCCCTCCTTCGCCAGCGCCGCGACGTGCGGACGCGACGAGCGATAGAGCAGCAGCAACATCGACACCCCGATGCCGATCACCAGGCCGGGGAGGGTGTCGAACAGCAGGACGCCCATCATCGCGGCAACCGCGCCTGCAAAATCGGCGCGGGCGGCGGCCCCGTAGATGCTGCCCAGCCGCTGCGTCCACACCCCGTAGAGCCGCCTCAGCGCAGACACGTCGACCAGCTCGATGACCGCGGCGATGACGACGGCGGCCAGCGTGGCCTCGGGCAGCTTCTCGAACAGCCCGGTGAGGAAGAGCAGCGTGACCACCGTAAGCACCGCGACGACCAGGCCGCTGACCTGAGTCTTCGCCCCCGCTCCCCCGTTCACCGCCGTCTTCGAGAGGCTGCCGTTGACGACCATCCCCGACGCCAGGCCCGATCCGAGGTTCGCGGCGCCCAGCCCCAGCAGCTCGCGGTTGGCGTCCACCTCGTAGCCGGCCTTCGCCGCGTACGTCTTGGCCGCGCCAAGGCCCTCCGCGAAGCCGATCAGCAGCACGCCAACCGCAGGCCCCAGCAGGTCCACGTAGTCGTCGAACCCGACGCCGCCCGGCAGGCCGACCGACGGCAGCCCGGAGTCGATGTGCCCGACGATCTCGACGCCCTCGCCGTCCAAACCGAACACCGTGACCGCCGCGATCCCCAACAGCACGGCGAGCAGCGAACCCGGGACCAGTGGCAGCCAGCGCTTGAGCCCCAGCACCACCGCGAGGCTCAGCAGGCCGACCGTCAATGTGCGCCAATCAGTGTCACCGAGGTGACTGATGACGCCCCAAGCCTGCTCGAAGAAGTTGCCCTCGGACTTCGGCACCCCGAACAGCTTGGGCACCTGGCCGATGATGATGGTCAGCGCGAGTCCGACGATGAAGCCCTTGAGCACCGGCTCGGAGATGAAGGACGCGATGAAGCCGAGCCGGATCATTCCCGCCAGCAGGCCGACGATGCCGGTCGCGATGGCCAGCACCGCGGACAGCGCGACGTACTTGCCGCCGTCGGCGCCCGCCAGCGGCGCGATGATGGCAGCGGAGAGCGCCGCGGTCGCGGACATCGGCCCGACGACCAGGTGTCGCGAACTGCCCACCGCCGCATAGAGAATCAGGGAAGGGATCGCGGCGTACAGGCCGACCACGGGAGGCACCCCTGCGATGGTCGCGTAGGCCAGGGCCTCCGGCACCAGCACCGCCCAGACCGTGAGTCCGGCGATGACGTCGGGCCGGATCCACTTGCCCTGGTAGCCCTGGAGGGAACCGAACAGCAACCAGCGCCGCCCTGCCTTGTCTGTCGTGTTCACCTTCGGCCGGCCCCCCTTCGTACGGTTGCCTCATGATCGGTGCTCCGACCCCGGCCGCGCCTCACCTCGGGAGGGTGAAGCGCAACCGCTCGACCGGAATGGCCGACAAATATGGGGCGGTCGTCGACGGGCTGACCCGACAGGGGACCGATCAGGCTCCGGCGTCGGCGGCGTCGAGCAGCGGCTGACCGATGACGCCCATCGTGGCGGACGCACCGCCGAGCGCCCAACCCCCGTCGGTGGCCAGCACCACGCCCGACACATAATCGGCGAGCGGAGACGCCAGGAACCGGCACACGTTGGCGACGTCGCGTGGGGTCCCGTATCGGCGCAGGGGAACGCTGTTCGTGACGAGGGCCCGATCCTCCTCGGTGGGGGCGAGGCGGGCCATGCCCTCGGTCCCGTCGATCGGGCCAGGGATCACGCCGTTGACCCGGACACCGGCCGGACCCCACTCCAGGGCCAGCACCTTGGTGAGCATGTCGACGCCTGCCTTGGCCGCGCACACATGCGCCTGCGTCACCGTCGGCAGCACCGCCTGCGGCGCGGAGATGTTGATGACCGAGGCACCGGGCTTGCGCAGGAACGGGTACGCGGCACGCAGGACGTTGAAGGTGCCGAGCAGGTCGATGTCGACGACCGACTTGAATCCGTTGGCCGAGAGCCCCAGCGCCGCGGCGGGAAAGTTGCCCGCGGCGCCCGAGACCATCACGTCGAAGTCGCCGAACCGGTCGTGCGCGTCCTTGAGCACGGCCTCCGTCGCGGCGTAGTCGCGAACGTCGGCGCTGCCACCCATGGCCTCGGCCCCGAGCGCGGTCAGCCGCTCGACGGCGGCGTCGACCTTCTCCTGCCTGCGGCTCATGACCGCAACCCGGGCGCCTGCCCGGGCGAAGTCCTCGGCGATGCCGAGGTTGATTCCGCTGGTCCCGCCCGCAACGAAGACGGTCTTACCGGTCAGATCGATGGACTGGACGAACTCGGTGGCCATGCCAACTCCCTCGGGGTAGAAATAATCAGTACTGCGAATGGTTTCTGTCGCGGACCATACTGGAAGCCGGGCGCTGGGGCGAGGGCGCGGCCCCATATGATCGTCACTCCCAACCGCCCTGGAATCGGAGGTGCCGACTCGTGACCGAGCCCTTGGTCTCCGACGCCGCGGCACGCCACACCGGCTGCCTGCTGATGAAGCTGGGACAGGCGATGTCCCGCCTCAGCGAGGATCGGCTGGCCGGCCTTGGGCTGCGCACCCGGCACTATCTGATCCTGCAGGTGCTCGCGGAGGCAGGAGCCCGCTCCCAGCTCGAACTCGGAAACCAGCTGCGCATCGATCCGACGACGATGGTCTCGTCCATCGATCACCTCGAGGGGCTGGGCATGGCAGGCCGCACGCGGGATCCGCAGGACCGCAGGCGCTTCCTGATCGCAATCACCGACGAGGGCAGGCACGCCGCCGCCGAGTCCGACAGATTGCTGGCCTCGCTCAACGAGGAGACCCTCGCCGATCTCGACCCCTCGCGGCGCGATGACCTGCACCAACTGCTACTGGCGCTCAATGCCGGGGATTCGCTGCCGCAGGCATACGACGCCACAAGGGACGTTCCGCACTGATCCCAGCTCCAGTCCGGGCTACCCCTCTGACTGATCCCGCATCGCCGCGGCCAGCACCTTGTACAACACGACCTGCTCGTTCGCGAACGAGAGAGCCGTCGCGGGGCTGGTCCCCTCACCCCGTGGCGCCAGGTGCAACGGGATGTCCGGGCTGAGCCCGAGCACGTAGTCCCGCATCTCCGCTCGCGCGGGTTCGTCGAGCCCGCCGCCGATGACGACCAGATCCGCCTTACCCTCGGCCAGGATCTGCCCGACCAGGGTGCGGTCGTTGGTCGCGAGCACGTCGCGGCCGAGGCGGCACAGCTCCTCGGCCAGGACGTCCAGGGTGGACTGGAGTTTGCCGATGAGCAGGAGCCTCGGTTCAGCCATCTCCTTCTCCCGTTCTCCGTCGGGTCCGCTACGAGAACACCCAACCACGCAGGGCCAGGAAGCGCAGGACACCGACGAACGCGCTGACCGCGACCACCGCGACGGCCTGCACCAAGCCGCCCGCCGACGGCAGCCAGAAATCGAGCAGGGCGAGCGAGAGCGTGCTCAGTGCCAACCCGACGAGCGCGAGCCCGCCACCCTCCCATTGCGCCGGGAACCAGCGGACCCGCGCGGATGCGTGGAAGGTCAGCCTGCGGTGGAGCTCATTGGCCAGGGCCGTGCTGACCACCACGCCCGCGACGTTGGCCGCGAACGTGCCCCTGGAATGGAGCAGGAGGAACACCAGCGCGTAGACGATGTTGCTCGACCCGCCGACGAGGACGAACCGGACGAACTGCGCGATGACGCCGTCGCCCCGAAGGCGACCACTTCCGGTCCGTCCCCTGATCCAGGGATACGCCGCGCCGGGATCGTCGCGGACGGGCGCAGGGTCGCCGCGACCGTCACCGTACGTGATCACGTCGTCCATGAAAGCCCCTTCTCGACGCGGACATCCGCATCTGTCCCCCTCAGCGGGACGTCGCATCGCCTGCCGGCGACGAGCCGCCCGCGGTCAGTGCCGGCACCACCACGCCGTCGACGACTCGCTCGATGAAGGCCAGGTCGATCGGCTCTGCCATGACCGACAGCCGGTGGAAGGTGATCGCGGGAAAGATTGTGCCGATCAGATCGATGTCCCGGTCGCCGGGCACCTCCCCCCGTTCGACCGCCCTCGAGACGACCGTGGCGAAAACCTGCTTGTACGGCACCGAGATGGCCTGGTTGACCGCCTCACGCAGCCCGCAGTCGTGCACCATTCCGGTGAGCAGGCCGCCGATCACCGCGTCGCGCCGCGAGTCCGGGTCGTGCCAGGCCCTGGCCATGAGCACCAGATCGGTCCGGAGGTCTCCGGTGTCGGGCGCGTGGGCAATCTCGTGGAGCAACGCCACGGCATCGGCGACGAGCTCCGGCTTTCCCGCCCACCGCCGGTAGACGGTCGTCTTGCCTGCCCCGCACCGCGCCGCCACGGCGTCGATCGACAGCCGGTCGAATCCGACCTCCGCCAGCAGATCCTGGGTCGCGACGAGCAGCGCCCGATCGCGGTCCGCGTCCCGCGGACGACCGGCCTTGGCTGACGATGACACGGTGACCTCCATTGGAATATAGATACGCTACCGTTTCGTATCCTATTCCCGAAGGTCGGGCCGCCTCCTGGCCCGCCTGCGGGTCACTCGAAGGTGCCGTGCCGCCCGGCGCCCTCCGCGAAGCGCGTGGCGCCCTCGAAGGTGCCGTCCGCGAGAGAGACCGCGCCGTGCCGCAACTCCACGAGCATCGCCTGATCCTCCGGCAGCCCCTCCTGCTCGAGGACGGAGAGCCGGTCCTGACGCATGCACGTCTGGGGGAACGCCGCCAGGTCGGCCGCGAGCCGCTGCGCGGCCGCCACCGCCCCGCCCGCAGGGACCTTCCGATTCACCAGCCCGATGCGGTGCGCCTCGTCCGCGTCGACCGGCCGCCCGGTCAGGATCAGGTCCATGGCGTGGCCGGCGCCGATCAGGCGCGGCAGGCGCACGGTGCCGCCGTCGATGAGCGGAACGCCCCAGCGCCGGCAGAAGACGCCGAGAACGGCACCCTCCTCCGCCACCCGCAGGTCCGCCCACAGGGCAAGCTCCAGCCCGCCCGCCACCGCGTGACCGGCGATCGCGGCGATCACCGGTTTCGAGAGCCGCATCCGCGAGATGCCCATCGGGCCGTCACCGTCGAGCGCGACACGATTGCCCGACCCCGAGCTGATCGCCTTCAGATCCGCTCCCGCACAGAAGGTTCCACCCTCCCCGTGCAGCACGGCAACCGCGGCGTCCGAGTCGGCGTCGAAGTCACGGAAGGCGGCCGCGAGGGCCTCCGCGGTGGGTCGGTCCACCGCGTTGCGGACGGCGGGCCGGTTGATGCTGATGGTCGTGACCGGGCCGTCCCGTCGGACGAGAACCACATCATCGGTCATGGGTCGCCTTTCTCAGCGCCGCGGCTTGAGGCGCGTGTTCGGCAGGATCGGCGCGGGGATGGTCTCGCGCCACTGCGTGGGGAACGGGCCGTACCGTCCGGGCGTGGCCGCGGCCTGATCCGAGCGTTCGCGCTGCCAGTCCTCGCGGAACTGCACGACCTCCTCATGGCTGCGGCCGATGAAGTTCCACCACATGACGATCTCCTCGCCGAGCGGTTCACCGCCGAGCAGCAGGATGCGCGTCTGCTCGTCGTCGGAGGCCCGCACCTCCACCCGGGTGGCACCCTGCGACAGATACACCACTTGCCCCGGCTTCGCGCCCACCCCGCCGACCGTCGCGCCACCGGTGTCCACCAGCACGCCGTGCTCGAAGGCTGGGTCGAGGTCGAGTTGCAGGGTACGGCCGGGCGGCAGGGTCAGCTCGGCGCCGAGCAGCGCGCTGAACGTCTTCACCGGGGACCGCTGCCCGAAGAGCGTGCCGAGGAACACCAGCACCCGCACCCCGTCGTGATCGACCACCGGCGGCGCATAGTGCTCGAAAGCGGGTGCGGTGAAACGATATTCGCCCGGGAGCGCCACCCACAGCTGGACACCGTGCAACACGGACGTCTGCGGCGTCGAGAACTCGGAGTGGGCAATTCCCGAGCCCGCGGTCATCAGGTTGATCTCGCCCGGCCGGACCAGCGCATGGACACCCGTGGTGTCGCGGTGCTCGATCTCGCCGGTGAACAACCAGGACACCGTCTGCAGCCCGGTGTGCGGGTGACCGGCGACCTTCATGCCGCCGCTCGCCGAGACATCTTCGGGCCCATAGTGATCGAGGAAACACCAGGCACCGATGAAAGACTGCGCGCGTTGCGGGAGCGAACGCCGCACCGGCATCGCGCGCGGGCCGCCGAGGGGGACGTCACGGAAGTCCAGCAACCGCGGGCCGCTTTCGCCTCCGTCGTCGCCGGTGCAGACCACCTCATCGGGAGCGGGGTCGAGATTGCTCATCGTTCCTCGATCCTGGGCGCCGCGGCCCCTCGACGGACTCCGCCCGAACCCATGTCGGACCGCCTCCAGGGTATCGCTGCGGCATAGTGGGGCCATGGCAGACGAACATGTCGCAGATGCGCCGGCCCCCGTGGTCCGAGACGCCCCCGCGCTTCACCGCTACGAGATCCACCTCGGCACGGAACTGGCCGGATTCACCGAGTATCTGGATCGGGACGGCCAACGGATCTTCTTCCACACCGAGATCGGGGAACAGTACGGCGGCCGCGGCCTGGCCAGCCGGTTGATCCACGACGCGCTCGCCGAGACCGTCGGCGCCGACAAGCGGATCGTCCCCATCTGCCCCTTCGTCGCCGGCTACCTCGAGAAGCACGACGACTTCGCCGCCGCGGTGGATCCGGTGACGCACGAGGCACTGCAGGCCGTACGCGACTCGCAAGCCTGACGGAATTTTCGCGCCGGGCGTCGAGTTACCCATGTAGTTGACATTTTGACTATATGACGGAGGGTGGCTCGATGGAGGTCGGTTTGACCACATTTGCGGAGGTCGACACCGACGGGAGCGTGTCCCCGCGCGAACGACTGCGCAATCTCCTGGAGGAGGTCGAACTCGCGGAGCAGGTCGGCCTCGACGTGTACGGGGTCGGCGAGCACCACCGCGCGGACTTCGTGGCATCCGCCCCAGCCGTCGTATTGGCCGCCGCCGCGGCCCGCACCTCAGATATCCGCCTGACCAGCGCGGTGACCGTCCTGAGTTCGGACGATCCCGTTCGGGTATTCGAGGAGTTCGCCACCCTCGACCTGATCTCGGGCGGCCGCGCCGAGGTGATGGCCGGCCGCGGCTCGTTCACCGAGTCGTTCCCGCTGTTCGGCTACGACCTCGCCGACTACGAC
This sequence comes from Rhodococcus sp. PvR044, assembly GCF_040548995.1. Classification (NCBI taxonomy): domain Bacteria; kingdom Bacillati; phylum Actinomycetota; class Actinomycetes; order Mycobacteriales; family Nocardiaceae; genus Rhodococcus; species Rhodococcus sp. PvR044. The sequence goes on along the minus strand of NZ_JBEPSX010000003.1, from coordinate 216,701 downwards.
GAGCTGTTCGTCGAGAAGCTCGGCCTACTGCTGGCCCTCCGGGATTCCGAGACCGTGACCTGGTCGGGAAACCACCGAGCACCCCTGGACCGGCAGTCGGTCTACCCCCGGCCCGAGCGCCCGCTCCCGATCTGGGTCGGCGTCGGAGGCAACCCGGAATCCGTTGCCAGGGCGGGACTGTTGGGTCTACCGATGGCGCTCGCGATCATCGGCGGTAGACCTGCACGGTTCGCGCCGCTTGCCGATCTGCACCGGCGCGCCGTCGAGGAGGGCGGCCACGAACCCCAGCCGATCGCAGTGCACGCGCACGGATATGTTGCCGACTCCGACGAGCAGGCCGCTGCCGAGTTCTACCCGAGCTACGCGGCCGCAATGACCGGGCTCGGCCGGGAACGCGGCTGGGCGCCAATGAATCCACAGAGTTTCGACGGCCTGCGGGGGCCAGGCGGCTCGTTGATACTGGGCAACCCGGAACAAGTCGCCGAGAAGATCATCGACATGCGCGAGACCCTCGGCATCGACCGGTTCATGTTGCACCCCAGCGTCGGTCCGCTCCCCCACGCCAAGGTCATGCGAACCATCGAGCTACTGGGGACCAAGGTGGCCCCGCTGATCCGGCAGTGATGACGGGCCTCACTCCCCGGCCACCAATTGGTCACGCGTACGACACCCAAATAGCCTGCGCTGCCGTTACGATCCCTTTACTGGCCCCCGCGCGGTGCTGTGAGCGGGGGAAACGCCGACGCAACGGGCCTCGGCGTGATCGACCGTCGGGGAGTGGCCAGATGTCCGTAGTGAATTGGGATACACAGCAGGCGCGTAATCAGATCCCGAACTATGCGCACCCCGTGATTCGCCGTGGGCGACTACTGGATTCGCTGTCCGAGGCGATGTTCTCGCCGCCGGACTCGCCGACCACCGTCGCCATGCTCATCGCGCCGGTGGGCACGGGCAAGACCATGCTGCTCTCGGACTGGGCCGCCGCGGTCTCCGTGCAGCCCAACCCGCCGACGATCGCCTGGCTCACCGTCGAGGAACGGGACAACGACCTCGACACGGTCCGTTCCGCGGTCCGCGCGACCCTGGAGAGCACCGGCAATCCCGCGGTCTCGGACGCCGTTCGCGACCTGCCGCCCATCAACGATGAGAACTACCCGTTCGCGATGGCCCAGGCGCTCGAGGCCGTAGGCGAGCCGGTCTGGCTGATCCTCGACGACGCGCACCTGCTGCACGAACCGACGGTCCTCGAGGCGCTCGGGAATTTCCTTCGTTGGGCACCGCCGAGCCTGCGCACCATCCTCGCCGGGCGTTTCGAACCACCGCTCGCCGTGCACCGGATGCGCCTCGAGGGCCGGGTCTGCGACCTCTCCCATCGCGATCTCGCCTTCACCGAGGAGGAGGCGGCGATCCTGTTCGCGGAACACGGGGTACGCCTCGACGGCCTCGACCTGACCAAGATCCTCGGCCGCACCGAGGGGTGGGCGGCCGGTCTTCGACTCGCCGCGATCTCCCTTGCACGGCACCCCGACCCCACCGCGATGATCACCGACTTCAGCGGGGACAGCAGGGTGGTCGCCGACTATCTCGTCAACGAGGTGCTGGACGGTCTCACCGAGCACGAGCGAGAATTCGTCGTCGAGACATCCGTCCCCGATGCGTTCACCGTCGAACTCGCCGAGGCGCTCACCGGGAACCAGGGAAGCCGCGACGTCCTCGACACCCTCGAGCACTCCAACTTTCTGGTCGAGCGGGTGTGCGGCTCACCCGGCTGGTATCGGTATCACCCCCTGTTGCGCGAGTATCTGCGCGCCGAGGTCGGCCGACTGGGGCGCGATGCGGTCGGTGACCTCGAACGAGTCGCCGCCGGGTGGTTCGCTCGTAGCGGAGACCACGAGCATGCACTGGAACACGCACTACAGGCCGGCGACGACGACGCACTGCTGACGCTGCTGCAGGAGTGCGGACTGCGGCTGGTGCTCGCGGGCAACTGGGCCACCGTGATCAGTGTCCTCGACCGCGTGTCCCCGACCGTGCGGGCGGATCCGTCCACCCGGTTGCTCAGGGTCGCCGCGGAATTGGCCAGGGGCAACACCGCCGCCGCCTCGTCCACCCTCAGCGCGCTCGACCGCGCATCGGATCAGGGTGACGCGGAGATGCCCGCCGAGCTCGAGATGCTCGGGGACGGCCTCCGCCTGCAGGTCGCCGTTCAGACCGGTGGTATCGAAAACGCGTTGAAGACGCTGCAATCCGACCCGGTCGGCGAGGCCGGCGACCCCGAGCTCGACTCCTTCGCGCTGCTGCAGGAGGGCATCGCCGAGCTGTATCTCGGCCGGCTCGTGCCCGCGGGCCTGCACCTGGAGGACGCTCTGGCGACCGCGCGCGCCGCCGAACTGCCCGCCGTGGTCCTGGAGGCCCTCACCGGCCTGGCAGCGGTGGCGGCGTACCGGTGCCGCCTCGACGACATGATCGCCAGGGCATCGGAAGCCACCGACCACGGCCGCGTCCATGACCTCACCGACCACCGCCACTGCCAGCTCGCCCAGCTGTTCGGCGCGCTGGGCCACTACCTGAGGGTCGAGGACGAGGCCGCGGCGCAACTGGCGAGCCTGTGTGTCCCGCACCTCGCGGCCTGCGAGAGCCCGGCGATGGGGCGAGCCTCCGTGCTCCTGGGGGCCATCCTCGAGTTCGAGTCCACCGATGACCGGCACGCGGCGGCGAGGGTGATCCGCGACCATTGCGCGCCAGGGCGGAACCGACCGCTGCCGCCCGGCACCACCGCCCTCCTCGCGACATCGGCCCAACGCGCGTTCCTCCAGGTCGGGGAGCCCGTCTGGGCCGCGCAGGTCGCGGAGCTGACCACGGCCGAACTCGGGCACGGCGGCGAGGTGGCCGTGCTGCAGGCCACGATGTCGCTGCACCACCGACGGCTGGACGCGGCGCGCCGCGAGCTCGCCCCGGTCCTCAGCGGTGAACTCGAATGCCTGTCGGATGTCACCCTCATCCGCGCCTGGCTCATGGCGGCCACGATCGCGGATGCCAGGGATGACTCGATCACCGCGAGGTCTGCGCTGGTCGAGGCGATCACCATCGCTGAACCCGAGGCCATCCTGCGGCCGTTCCGCGACGGTGGCGAGCCGCTGAGGGATCTGCTGGACCGGCACCGCGGCCGTTTCGGGGTGTACGACAAGTTCGCCGAACGTGCGCGGTCGGTGATTCCGCAGTCCGCGCAGGGCGCGACGGACCTGCTCACCCCCCGCGAAATGGAACTACTCGTCGAGCTGCCCTCCTGGCACACCGCCGAACAGATCGCCGCGGACCTGTTCGTCTCCGTCAACACCGTCAAGACCCACCTGCGCGGCATCTACCGGAAACTCGACGTGCGGACCAGGCGCGACGCCATCACCGAGGCCAGGGCGCGCGGGCTGCTGTGACCGCGGCCGCGCATTTCACCACTCGCGGGTGAGGCGCGCGTCTCATCTCGGCGGACACTGGAGGTCGAAGGTCCACTGATCACGGATCAGCCCAGTCGACTCAGGAGGAGGCCCTCCGGTGGCACACCCCAAACCCGCCCGGGTCCGCTACGAGTTCCTCGTGCGCGGCGATCTTTCCGAGCGCGTTCTTGCCGCCTTTCCGGAGCTGAGCGTGGCGCCGACCCCGCACGCCTATACGACGCTGTACGGCCCGATCGACGGCGACGTCCAGCTGCGCGGGATGCTTGCACGTTTCGACACGATGGGCCTGACGGTCATCGAGATGCGACGCCTCCCGGACTGAGCCCGGGCACAACACGAACGCCCTCGACCGCCGGCAGATGCCGACGCTCGAGGGCGCGGAGGGCTGATCTTCGTGTGCTACATACCGCTGATGTTCGTCGAGCCGGTCACCGCGGAACCGATCAGCGGCTGCAGGGGGTCCTGGTGGTTCTCCTCTTCGCCACCCATCCCGGAGGTGTTGGCGGAACCGGTCACGCTCGAACCGAACAGCGGCTGCCCGTTCGGCATCGAACTGCTGCCGCCGCCGATCGGCGCGCCGTTCTCGTTGGCACCGGCGAGGTTCACCGAGAGCGCGTCCTTGAGCTTGGCCCCGAACACGTTGGCACCGGACAGGTTTGCCCCCGCCAGGTTCGCGCCTGCCAGGTTCGCGTCGACGAGGTTCGCGCTGACCAGGTAGGCGTTGGTCAGGTTGGCCCCGCCCAGGTCCGCGTTCGCGAGGAGCGTGTTCCCGAGGTTCGCGCTGCTGAGGTTCGCGCCGGTCAGCTTCGCGCCGGACAGGTTCGCGCCGAGCAGGTTCGCGCCGGACAGGTTCGCACCGGACAGGTTCACGCCCGTCAGGTTCGCACCGGCCAGGTTCGCGCCGATGCAATCGGTGGCGTGCTCGGGGTTCGGGCTCGAGACGACGGTGCACGTCCCGAGGACCGTGTCGGCGCTCGCAGTCGGCGCCACCGCCGCCAGACCCACCATCGCGATTCCGGTACTGAGGACCGCGACACCGAGCCCACGGACAGCATTGTTCAAAGCCGACATGAATTTCCTACTTCCAGAACGACCCCTGCACGGGTCAAAATCACAGCCCGACGCGGACACAGTAAACGAACGAGCCCCCCTCGTTCTCGTCTTTCGCGAAATAGCTACCGCCGGGTTCGACGGGCCCCACTCAACGCTTGCGGACCAGCCGGCGCTCGGCCTCCTCGATTGCCTGACCGGTCGATTCGCCGAGGATCGGCGTGGCCGCGAACATCTCGAGAGAGACGCCCTGACTGTCGAGGCGGTCGGCGTCCCAGTAGTCGAGCACCTCCGGCATGAGGCCGCTCAGATACAAGCGGCCCCCGAGTCGATCGAGCCTGCCCGCATAGTCGGCGACCACCTTGAAGAAGGTGGCACCCAACGTGGTTCGGCCCCGCAGCCGCAGGATGACCTCGGGTGAGCGGGCGTTGCCCGGGTCCGGCAGATGCACCTGCAGCGTCCTCGCGCCCGCGTAGAAGAGGCTGCCGTACACGTCGAGCACGACGACCTCCCCGCTCGCCAGCGTCTTCGGGGCATCAGCCTCCTCGAGCAGCCCGCCATCGGTCGGCCGCAACCGAACGACCTTGAGATCGACGGCCTCCTGGTTGAGCTGCAGCAGGATCGAGAGCGCGACGCCGATCCCGACCGCAGCGGTGACCGGGAGCAGCAGGGTCGCGATGAAGGTGGTCACCAGCGCGATGACCGAGCTGGGTCCGCTGCGCAGGATCGATGCGATCTGTTCGGGGCGGATGGAGCCAACGGCGGCGAAGATCAGCACCGCCGCCAGTGTCGGATCGGGACCTTGCCGACGAGCCCCGAGAACAGCACCAGGATCACGAGCATCCAGATCCCGGAGAAGACCGCGCCCCAGCGGCTGCGCGCGCCTGCGGTGGCGTTCAACGCCGTCTGGCCGACCGATCCGCCGACCGGCATCCCGCCGAACAGTGCGGAACCGATGTTGCCGATGCCCTGCGCAGAGAAATCCTGGTTCGGCAGGGCCCGGGAGCCGTCCCGGTTGGGCGAGGCCTCCGCGACGCCGGCACCCTGCACCAGCACGATCGCGGCCACGGCGAATCCGGCCCCGATCAGCGACGGCGACAGGAGTCCGAGGTCGGGGATCTGCGGTAGCGGGATCCCGGTCGGGATCGCGCCCACGTCCGCCACCCGGGCCACGCTGTCGAGGCCGAGGACGATCACGATCACGATCATGCAGGGCACCACCAGCGCGATCAGGGCGCAAACAACGCCAGCCTGGTGTGCGCGAGGACGATGAGCAGCACGAGGGCCAGCAGCCCGGTCAGCAATGACGGCAGATCGATGTGCGTCGGGTTCGTGACCAGGTCGAAGGCCTTGGCAAGGGCGACGGACCCCGACACGGTCGCCCCGGTCAGGTCGACGAGCTGCCCGAGCACGATGTTGACGGCGATCCCGGTGAGGAAGCCGGTCATCACCGAATGCGAGACGAAGCGGGTGTAGCGCCCCAGCCGGAGCACGGCGGCCGCGACCATCACGGCGCCCGCGATCAGGGTGAGCAGGATCAGGGCACCTGGTCGCTCCGCCTCCGGCACCTGTGCGAGGGCCGAACCGGCGGCGAGCGCCGAGGCGCTGGTCGTGGTGATCACCATCAGCTTGGTGCTGGTCTGCATCCCACCGAACAGCGGTCCGGCGAAACTCGCGTAGAGGCCGTGCACCGGGCTGACCCCGGCCAGCACCCCGGACGCCATCCCGTCCGGGACGCTGCTGATCGCACCGGGGATCGCCGCGACGAGGTCCGCCTTGAGGAACCTGCGCTCGGGGATCCTCGAACGCACCCAACCGCGGACCGCGGACACTGTCGACACCATCCCGCCAGCCTCACGGCCCCGCGATCGACGGGCATCACTCCCGACGGGTGAGATCCTGCGGGATTGCCGAGGCAGGTAGACTCTTCCTCATGCAGCGGGCGCTCCTTCTTCACCGCCGCGACGGGGTCTGATCCAGACTGGCCTCCCGTCGCGGGGTTCAGACGCGCCGGTCGACACCATCGGACCAACAGTCCCCTTCATCTCGGAGAATCGTCAATGTCATCCGCCGACGCTTTTACTTCCGGATCGCGCACCATCACGCCGCCGTCGAAGCCCGCACCTGCCGACCAGCCCGTCTGGAATCAGCAGAAGAACTCCTCCATGCCGACCTACCGGTACCGGCCGTTCGCCGAGGAGGTCGAGCCCATCTCCCTCCCGGACCGCACCTGGCCGGACAAGATCATCGACCGCGCCCCGCTGTGGTGTGCGGTCGATCTGCGTGACGGCAACCAGGCCCTCATCGACCCGATGAGCCCTGCCCGTAAGCGCCGCATGTTCGACCTGTTGGTGCGGATGGGCTACAAGGAGATCGAGGTCGGCTTCCCGTCGGCCAGCCAGACCGATTTCGACTTCGTCCGCGAGATCATCGAGGACGGGGCGATCCCCGACGACGTGACCATCCAGGTCCTCACCCAGTGCCGCGACGAGCTCATCGAGCGCACGTTCGCCGCCTGCGACGGCGCCCGCAGCGTCATCGTGCACTTCTACAACTCCACCTCGATCCTGCAGCGACGGGTGGTGTTCCGGGCCGAGCGCGAGGCGATCAAGAAGATCGCCACCGCGGGCGCCCGCAAGTGCCTGCAGGAAGCGGCGAAATACCCCGACACCAACTGGCGGTACGAGTACTCCCCCGAGTCGTACACCGGCACCGAGCTGGAGTACGCGAAGGAGGTGTGCGACGCCGTCACCGAGGTGATTGCGCCGACCCCCGAGAACCCGATCATCCTGAACCTGCCCGCCACCGTCGAGATGGCGACGCCGAACGTGTACGCCGACTCCATCGAGTGGATGAGCCGTAACCTGGCCCGCCGCGACTCCGTGATCCTGTCGCTGCACCCGCACAACGACCGCGGCACCGGCGTCGCGGCTGCGGAGCTCGGCTTCCAGGCCGGGGCGGATCGCATCGAGGGCTGCCTGTTCGGCAACGGCGAGCGCACCGGCAACGTCTGCCTGGTCACCCTCGGCCTGAACATGTTCACCCGCGGCGTGGACCCGCAGATCGACTTCTCCAGCATCGACGAGATCCGCCGCACCGTGGAGTACTGCAACCAGCTGCCCGTCGCGGAGCGGCACCCGTACGGCGGCGACCTGGTGTACACCGCCTTCTCCGGCAGCCACCAGGACGCCATCAACAAGGGCCTCGACCAGATGAAGATCTCGGCGGACGCGCAGGACGCCGACGTCGACGACATCATCTGGGCGGTCCCCTACCTGCCGATCGACCCCAAGGATGTGGGCCGCAGCTACGAGGCCGTGATCCGGGTGAACTCGCAGTCCGGCAAGGGCGGCGTCGCCTACATCATGAAGGCCGACCACGGCCTGGTGCTGCCGCGCCGCCTGCAGATGGAGTTCTCCTCCGCCGTCCAGAGGATCACCGACGGCGAGGGCGGCGAGGTCTCCCCCAAGGAGATGTGGGACGTCTTCAACGAGGAGTACCTGGCCCCGATCAGCCCGCTGGAGCGGATCCGCCAGAAGGTGACCGCGTCCGAGGAGGACGGCGGCACCGACGCCATCACCGCAGTGGTGAAGGCGAACGGCAAGGAACACGAGATCACCGGCTCTGGCAACGGCCCGCTGGCCGCGTTCGTCGATGCGATCGGGACCATCGGCTTCGACGTCCGGGTGCTGGACTACAGCGAGCACGCCATGTCCGCGGGCGACGACGCGCAGGCCGCGGCCTACGTGGAGTGCGCGGTCACCCGGCCCGACGGCGTCACCAAGACGGTGTGGGGCGTCGGCATCGCGACCTCCATCACCACCGCCTCGCTGCGCGGCGTGGTCTCCGCGGTCAACCGCGCCTACTAGGCGCCGACGCACTTGTGCGCGCGTCGTACCCCGATTGGGGTACGACGCGCGCACACCAGTACCAGCTTCGCGTGCCATGTCCACCCCCGCACACGACTTGTCAGGTTTGCATCCGGTGGGTTGCGGGTATTCGGATCACGGTGCAATTCGCGGCAGTGTTTCTGTTGACTCGCGAGCACTGTGACCGAAGTGAGGCGTACCTGTCATGATCATTCTTGGACTCATCCTGCTGCTTGTCGGCTTTCTTCTCAGCATCCCGATCCTGTGGACGATCGGAATCGTCCTTGTGGTGGTCGGTGCGGTGCTGTACCTACTCGGCTCGATGGGGCACGCCGTAGGTGGACGGGCCCATTACTACTGAGCTGCACCGTGATTTGCGCAGGTCCATGGACAGAAGCCGGTTGGTCGGTTTCGAGATCCGGGACCGGGGTACTCGAACGTCATGACGCATCAGGCGAGTTCGAGGGCGAGGACAGCGGGCGGCAACACCGCAGGCTCTGTCGGCTTCGGCGGCGCTGCCGGTCACCCTCGTGTCTGGCGGCCCCCCGGAGTGTACCGGCCGCAGGAGGACACGTGGATGCTTGCGTCGGCGCTCGCGGCGTCAGTCACCCCGGAGGCAGAGGTTCTCGATTTCTGTTGTGGTAGCGGAGCATTGGCGATGGTTGCAGCCAGAGCAGGGGCCGCAAAGGTCACCGCGGTCGATTGTTCGTCGCTGGCCACCGGGGTGGCATGGGCCAACGCGCGCGGGCGCGGACTGCCGATCAGAGTCAGGCGCGGGGGTCTCACGGTTGCCGTCTCAGAAGGACCCTTCGACGTCGTGGTGTCCAATCCCCCCTACGTACCGAGCCCCCCGATCCGGCTCGTGGGTCCTGCAGGACACTCGCATCGCTGGGACGGCGGCCCGGATGGGCGCGCGGTCCTCGGGCCACTGTGCTCGGCGTCGTTCGAGCTGCTGAGCCCCGGCGGCGCACTGCTCCTCGTACAGTCGGCGGTATCGGGGGTGGAGCTGACGCTGCGTGAATTGACATCGACGGGGCTTCGGGCCGCGGTGGTGCGGCGCGAGCGCATTTCGTTCGGACCGGTGATGCGCAGGCGTTCGAGATACCTGGAGTCCGCGGGATACTGCGGGCGCGGCCAGCACGAGGAGGAGTTGGTGGTCATCCGTGCGGACAGGCCCACCGGTGTCCGGGGGTGAGCAGGGCCTCGACAACGGGGAGCAGCCGCCGGAATGGGACGGCCCCGAATCCGAGTGCCTCCGCCTGGTGCGCGGAGGCCCTGCGCTCGTGCGTGGGCCGGTGCGAATCACCCTGGGCGACGGTCGGGTTGTGATCTCGGATCGGTTCGTCGTGGCGGTGTGCCGCTGCCGACTCAGTGCGCTGTACCCGTTGTGCGATGCCAGCCACCGGAGCCGCGCTGTCCGGCGTCGCGATTCCGGCTAGGGATCCGCCGAAGTACCCCGTGAGACTGCAGGTGCGGTGCGGTTCACTGGGAAATCATGGACGGCCGGTAGGGAACTGGCACCGGCGCGCCAGTGGCGTGTCAGATGGTCGGACAGTCGATTCTCCACGAGTTCGGTGGCCTGGATCCCGAAGACGACGTCGCCGGCGAGATTCGGTTCCTGACCGAGGAGGGCGCCGACCACATCGTGGCGAAGTACCTGCTCGTGAACGGCGTCTGCTTCGATGTGTTCGGCATAGAAATGCACGCACTCGCTGGGCGCATTCATGCGCTTCAGGGCACTGACCATCCGGCGCGCGGCAGGCGGAGTGGTGATCTCCGCTGCCGCGAAGTGGCCGACCAGCGCGCCGCGCAGGTTCCGGTGCAATCCGAAGAGCGACATCAGATTCACGGTCGCCAGCGTCTCCGGTGGGACGTCGTCGAGGTAGCCGAGATACTGGTGGTCGAGTCCGGCGGCCCGGAGTAGATCCTCGAACAGCCTGGCGTGCATCCGTTCCGGTCGGCCCCCGCCGTATTCGTCGTATTCGACAGCGACGAATGCGCATTTCACGCTCCCCTCAAGCCTCGGAATCGCCCAGGCGTGCGGATCGGCCTCCTTGAGGTGATAGATAGATCGGTGAGCCAGGAACTCGCACATCTGGTCCCAGGTGCCGTGCTCGAGAAGGTACTTCGACGCGCCCGCACCGCCGTCCGGCTCATGTGCCGCGGAGGCCAGCGCGCCTTCGGCGTCGGCGCCCCCAGAGACCTCAGCGCGTAGTCGATCGAGGAAGCGGCGTTCCATCGCCCCGCGCGCACGGATGAGGTCCGGATCCCACTCCCACTCGGGATCAACGGCCTCGAACCCGCGGTAGTGCAACTCGTAACAGATCTGGAGGGCGAGTTGGAGGTCGCCTCCGAACGCGTCGGATTGGCCCAGGTGCGGAAATGTGTTGAGGGAACCGCGGCGACCCTGCGACAGGGCGGTCACGAGTGCGTATGAGATCGGACCTCGTGGCAACGGTAGGGCTGCAGTCATGGTGACTGGATACCGCGGCGGCATCCGCTCGAAACCTCCAGCCTGTCGATGCCTGTGCCCGCTTCACATGCTGCGCCGCACCAGGCCGATCTCAGTCGGGAGTGACGATCGCGAAATCCGGGTCGGGCGCATCGAGATAGCCGGCGAGCTCGACCAGCTTCGCGACGTCTCCCTCCGCGACGACGGTGCCGTCGGCGATCGCCTTCGTGATGTCCGCGCCGCCGACCAGCACCCCAAGGAGCACCGGACGGGCGAGTGTGAGAGTGGCATCGGCGCCGGCGGGTTCGCCGTCGAGGTCGAAGTGGACCAGCAGCCCGTTGCTGAGTTGCGTCCGGTGCACCAGGTCCTCGTCGGTGACCCGCCAGTCGATCACGATGCGCGCCGACCAGGCCCGCGGTCCGTCGATCCGCAGGGACACCGCGTCGAAGACCTGCTCGACCGACAGCGCTGCCGCGATGTCCGGGGCGTCGGCCTTGGTCGGTGTTCCCACCGACCCGTTCCGCAGCTCGTAGGCCCCGGTGAGATAGAAGTTCCGCCAGGTTCCGTTCTCGGCGCCGTAACCGAGCTGTTCGAAGGTGTCGGCCTGCAGCGCCTTCGCCTCCGCGTTGTCGGGTTCGGCGAAGATCACGTAGTTGACCACCTGCGCGACCCAACGGAAGTCACCGGCCGCGAACGACTCCCTGGCCTTGCGCAGCACCTCGGCCGAGCCGCCCATGAACTCCACGTGCCTCGTGGCCGACTCCACGGGCGGATGTTCCCAGAGGTGCGCCGGGTTCCCGTCGAACCAGCCCATGTAGCGCTGGTAGATCGCCTTGACGTTGTGGCTGACCGAGCCGTAATAGCCGCGAGTGTGCCAGGCGTCTGCCAGCGCGGGCGGCAGCTCGATCTCCTCCGCGATCTCGATTCCGGTGTGGCCCTGATTGATCCGACGAAGAGTCTGATCGTGCAAGTAGCCGTAGAGGTCCCGCTGCAGCGACAGGAACTCGGTGAGACGCTCGGACCCCCACGTCGGCCAGTGATGTGAGGCGAACAGCACATCGGACTTCGAGGCGTACCGGTTGATCGACTCGGTGAGGTACTTGGACCACACGTGCGGATCCCGCACCAGCGCGCCGCGCAGGGTCAGCAGATTGTGCAGGGTGTGGGTCGCGTTCTCCGCCATGCACAGCGCCCGCAGATCCGGGAAGTAAAAGTTCATCTCGGACGGCGCCTCGGTGCCCGGCGTCATCTGGAACTCGATACGGACCCCGTCGACGGTCTCCACCTGCCCGGTCGCGGAGACGTACAGCGTCGGCATGATCAGGGTCGGCGTGCCGGTGGACGTCGTCTGGCCCAGCCCGGCGCCGACCCCGCCACGGGGTCCCCTTGGCAGCGCAGCGCCGTACATGTAAGCGGCCCGCCGGGCCATCGCAGTGCCCGCGTAGACGTTCTCCTCGACGGCGTGTTCCACGAAGCCGACCGGCGCGAGGATCGGGCATCGCCCCGCGGCCACGTCCTCCTCCGTCGTGACGCCCTTGACGCCACCGAAGTGGTCGATGTGCGAGTGCGTGTAGATGACGCCGGTGACGGGCCGATCGCCGCGGTGCTCGTGGTAGAGCGCGAGTCCGGCGGCCGCGGTCTCCCGCGAGATCAGCGGGTCGATCACCACCACGCCGGTCTCGCCCTCGATCAGCGTCATGTTCGACAGGTCGAGACCGCGGACCTGGTACACCCGCTCACGCACCTCGAACAGGCCCTGCTTCGCGACCAGCCCCGACTGGCGCCACAGGCTCGGGTTCACGGTCGGCGGGCAGGTCCCCCCGAGGAACGCGTAGGAATCGTTGTCCCACACCACCGTTCCGTCGGCACCGGTCACCACCCCCGGGTTCAATGCCGCGATGAACCCGCGCTCGGCGTCGGCCAGATCGGTGTCGTCGGCAAACGGGAGGGTGTGAGCGGCCCGCTCGTTGGCCGCCGCGATCGTCGCGGTCGCGTCCTCGGAAGTCGTCATGGAACCGGTGATCCTCTCGTCGATGCCGGCAGAGACCTTGAGCCGTGAGTACTTGTGGCCCGCCTGGGGACCACAAGTACTCACGGGCGGCGAAGCCGCCTAACCGAGCAGCTGGGCCTTCGCGGCGGCAAACTCCTCGTCGGAGAGTGCCCCCGACTCGTGCAGCTGAGCGAGCTGCTGCAGCTTGGTGATGAGGTCGTCACCCGCGGGCGCGGCCTGCGGCGCCTGAACCTGCGGTGCGTACGCGGCCTGAGCCTGGGCCTGCTGCGCGTAGGCGGCCTGCTGCTGCGCCGCCTGCTGGTCTGCATAGGCCTGCTGCTCAGCGGCCTTCTGCTGGGACCGACGGTTCATCGCGTTGGACGTCGCCTGGGCCGTGCCCGCGATGACGGCGGTGCGCGCAACGGTGCCGAGCAATCCTGGACGGCCCCTGCGGCCGGCTCTGAAAACCATGTGACTCTCCTGTGCTGGTGCGGAATTCCTACAGTGCGGCCACGACGGCCGCAACGACGGCATCGCGGGGAATCTGAACGTGCAGGGCGACCTCGCCACCCGCGCCGCGGACGGACGCAGCGATCTGGCGCGCCCACGTCTCCTCATAGACGATCACCGCGGCCGAGGTGCCCGGCTCCAGCGAGTCGCGAACCACGTCGAGGTCCTCGTCGCTGATCAGCGCCTTCGCCTCGATCGACAGGATGGCGAGGCCGACCTCGTCGAGATCCTCGTCAACGTCCACCTGGGTGATGGTCCCGTCGGTGTCCTTCGCGATGTAGACGAGGTCGAGCAGCGTGACGTAGCCCCGTTCGACCACATCCTGGAGCGCAGCGATGGTTCCGGGATCAACTTGCGCCCCGGGAAAGGTCAGCACGACCAGCTCCACCGGGCCGATGTTCAGTGAGTCGCTCATGCCGCCCAGACTGCCCCCTCCCCCCACACGTCGCCTCACCCCGCACGGATGAATCGCAACTCACCTGCAAAGGATGAAGCCCGCGGCACCCCGGCTCTGGGATCCTCAGACGAACAGTCAGATCCTTAGGTGAATGGAGCTTTTGATGAACGACGTGAACTCGTTTTGGGATTTCCTGTGGCTGATCATCATCACCTTCGCCTTCGTGGCGTACCTGATGCTGCTCTTCTCGATCATCGGAGACCTCTTCCGTGACCACAAGCTGTCCGGTTGGTGGAAGGCGGTGTGGGTCTTCTTCCTGATCTTCGTGCCGTTCCTCACGGCTCTGATCTACCTCATCGCCCGCGGTGACAGCATGACCAAGCGGTCCATCGCTCAGGCGCAGCAGTACAAGGAACAGCAGGACGCGTACATCAAGACCGTCGCGGGCGGAAAGTCCCCGGCGGACCAGATCGCGGACGCGAAGGCACTGCTGGACAGCGGCGCCATCACGGAGGCCGAGTTCACGGCACTCAAGAGCAAGGCGCTCTCCTAGCCTTCTCCCGCTTCACCGACGAAACTCCGGGCACCCCTGCGGTGGCCGGAGTTTCGTCGTCTGTGCCTCACCCGTTCACGTGTGCCGCTTCCTCCCGGAAGGCGGCGAGCACCGCCCCGACCGCGGGCCGGTCCGTCGCCGCGGGCCTGGTCGCCAACTCGTAGATTCGGGCCGCCCGGACACCGGCGAGACGCTTGCCCACCAGCCCCGGGTGCGCGAGCGCATATCGCGGCATCAGCGCCACCCCGTGGCCGGCCGCGACCAGCTCCTCTATCACCCGGAAGTCGTTGATGCGCTGGACCACCCGCGGCTGGACCCCGGTGGCGGCGGCCACCGACTGCAACACATCGTCGACGGGGAACCCGCCGCGCACGCTGATCCAACTCTCGTCCGCCAGCTCGTCGAGCCCGACTTCGGACCTGTCGGCCAGCGGATGCCCCGGGCCGAGGAGCAGGTCGATGGGCTCGCGCATCAGCGCCTCCGTCCGCACCCGCGGCGAGATCAGCGAGGGAGCACGCTCGTCGCGGTGGGTGAGAACCACGTCGAAATCGGCCAACAACTGCGGCACCGCCGATGCCGGCTCGTCCACGTCCTGAGCCTCGATCTCCACCCCGAGCTCGGAGATCCGGGCGAGCACGCCCGGCAGCAGCAGCGCTGCCCCAGAGGGGAACAGCGCGACCCGGACCCGCCCGCGCGGTGACCCCCGATAGGAGGCCATCTCCGCACTTGCCCGGTCCAGGGCGGCCAGCACATCCTCCGCGCGCAGGACCAGCGCGTGCCCGGCATCGGTGAGCCGCAGGCGACGGCCGTCCGGTTCCAGGATCGCGACCCCCGCCTCGCGGGCGAGGATCTTGAGTTGCTGGGACACCGCCGACGGGGTCATCGAGAGAGCGGCCGCGGCCGCGGACACCGTGCCCCGGTCGGCCAGCTCACGCAGCACACGGAGGCGTTCGGCGTCCATGCAGGAAAGCTACTCTGTCCGGCAACAACTTCGCCCGCCGCGCACGCGTTGGGGACGCGGACCGGGCCACACCATCAGGGAGCAGCAATGGGCTATGCATCGTTCACGAACTGGCGACTGCTCGAGGGTGACCCTGACGTCATCTGGCATGCCTTCACCCATCCGACGGAATCGGGGCTGTACGAGGAGCACAAGACGGAGACGGTGCTCGGGCCGGACTTCGCGATGGCCGCGGGGCACGGCTGGGACGCCAAGCACGGCGAGGAATGCGACTTCGACGTCGTCCGCTGGACCATCACCCGGCACGAGCCGAACAGGGTGTTCGAGTTCTCCGGTAAGCAACGGGGCATTCGGCAGGATGTGGTGCTCACCATGGAGCCGGCGGACGGCGGCCACATCGTCACCGAGACCATTCGCTTCCGCCCGGCGTTCGCGGGAAAGCCGGGCGCGCAGGTGCTGTCCTGGCTGCTCCTGGCCACCGGCCTGCTGGCCAAGGTGGGCGACGACCACGGCGAGTCGCTCGATCTACTCGAGGAGCACGTTGCGGCCGGATAACTCCGATCGGAGGGCCGGTCATCCCGCCTGTTGGCACGAATCCGCAATGGCGGGCGAACGGCACGGTAACAACGAGTAACCTTCAACAGATTCACATGGCGAGGGCCTGCCTCGGTGGGCCCTCGCTGTGTTGCGTCATCGACCAACCCAGCGGGGGCAGGCATCGGTCGGCCTCTCCTGCCACGATTCAAAGGAGTTCGGCCCCGTGTGTTCGATCCTCGGCATTTTCGGTCTGCAGTCCGGCGACGATCTGGCCGCGCTGCGCGTTCAGGCCGTGGAACTGTCGCGCAGGCAACGGCACCGCGGGCCCGACTGGAGCGGTGTGTTCGTCGGTGACGGCGCGATCCTGGTGCACGAGCGCCTGGCGATCGTGGACCCGGCCAGCGGGTCGCAGCCGCTGCGCTCGCGGGACGGTCACCTCGCGTTGGCGGTCAACGGGGAGATCTACAACCACCGTGAGCTGCGCGAGGCCAGCGACTACGACTTCACCACCGGCTCCGACTGCGAGGTGATCAGCGCCCTCTACCGCGAGGGGGACACCGATTTCGTGAACCGGCTCAACGGCATCTTCGCGTTCGCGTTGTTCGACGCCGAGCAGCAGCGGTTCCTGATCGCCCGCGACCCGATCGGGGTGATCCCGCTGTACTGGGGCCACGACAGTGCCGGCCGCATCCTGGTCGCGTCGGAGATGAAGGCACTGGTCGGGGTGTGCGAGGACGTGGCCGCGTTCCCGCCGGGCCACCTCTACGACAGCGCGACCGGCGAGCTGCGCCGCTACTACGACAAGCCGTGGCGTGAACACTCCGCCACCGTCGGCACCCAGGTGGCGCCGCAGGAGCTGCGGGCCGCGTTCGAGCAGGCGGTGCACCGGCAGATGATGACCGACGTCCCCTACGGCGTGCTGCTCTCCGGTGGTCTCGACTCGTCACTGGTGGCCGCGTGCGCGGCCCGGTTCGCCCGCGACCGCGTCGAGGACGACGACCGCAGCGAGGCGTGGTGGCCGCACCTGCATTCGTTCGCGATCGGGTTGGAGGGCTCGCCGGACCTGGCGGCCGCCCAGCTCGCCGCTGATTCCCTCGGCACCGAGCACCACGGCTTCGTCTACACCTTTGCCGAGGGCCTCGACGCGTTGCCGGAGGTGATCCGGCACATCGAGACCTACGACGTCACCACCATCCGGGCCTCGACCCCGATGTTCCTGCTGGCGCGTCGGATCAAGGCGATGGGCGTGAAGATGGTCCTGTCCGGGGAGGGCGCCGACGAGATGTTCGGCGGTTACCTGTACTTCCACAAGGCGCCGTCCGCGCAGGCCTTCCACGAGGAGACCGTCGCCAAGCTCGACGCCCTGCACAGCTACGACTGCCTGCGCGCGAACAAGTCGATGATGGCCTGGGGTGTGGAGGCGCGGGTGCCGTTCCTGGACCTGGAGTTCCTCGACACCGCGATGAGCATGGACGCCACCCACAAGATGGCAGGCGGCGGCCGGATCGAGAAGGCCGTGATCCGCGAGGCATTCGAGGGTGCGCTGCCCGAGCAGATCCTGTGGCGGCAGAAGGAGCAGTTCAGCGACGGCGTCGGCTACGGCTGGATCGACGGCCTCAAGGACCACGCCGAGGCCGCGGTCACCGACGCCGAACTCGCGTCCGCCGCGCAGCTGTTCCCGCACAACACGCCGGAAACCAAGGAGGCCTACCTCTACCGGCGGATCTTCGCCCAGCACTTCCCCGGCGAGGCCTGCGCGGCCACAGTGCCGGGCGGCAAGTCCATCGCCTGCTCCACCCCCGCCGCACTCGAGTGGGACCCGGAATTCGCCGCGATGGCCGACCCCTCCGGCCGCGCCGTCCAGGGCGTGCACGAACAGGCACTCGCGCGGTAACGAACAGCCGCACCATCGATGGACGGTTGATGTAGAAGATCTACATCAACCGTCCATTTTTATTCGATTGTTCTGATGCTTTCGCTCGCTCACGATTAACGCCATGACCAACCGTGACCGAGCCCTCGGACTGACCGTCGCGCTGCTGTGGGGACTGAACTTCCTCGCGATCCGCGCCGGGCTCGACCACTTCCCGCCGTTCTTCTTCGCGGCCCTGCGGTTCCTGGTCATCGCGATCCCGGTGGTGCTGTTCGTGCCGCGGCCGAATGTGCCGGTGCGCTGGCTGCTGCTGTACGGGTTCGGATTCGGCGTGGCGCAGTTCGGGTTCCTGTTCTGGGCGATGAAGACCGGCATGCCGACCGGACTGGCCTCCCTCGTGCTGCAGGCCTCGGCGCCCTTCACCGTGCTGCTCGGCGCCCTGCTCTTGCGCGAGCACGTGAGCCGCCGCCAACTCCTCGGGATCGCGGTCGCGGTGTGCGGGATGTCGATGATCGGCTGGGATCGCGCCCAGCACGCGGCGCTACTGCCGGTGCTGCTCACCCTGCTCGCCGCTCTCGGCTGGGCCTTCGGCAACCTCGGCAACCGGCTCGCCCGCGCGGACAACCCGCTGCGGCTGACGCTGTGGATGACCGTGGTGGCGCCGCTTCCCATGCTGGCGCTCTCCGCCGCGGTCGAGGGCCCCACGACCGGCTGGTCCGCCCTCGGCGACTCCTTCAGCGCCGACGGCTGGCCCGCGCTCGCCGGACTCGCGTACATCGTCCTGCTCGGCACCATCGCCGGCTCGGGGCTGTGGTCCGCGTTGATGAGCCGCTACCCGGCGGGCGTCGTCGCGCCGTTCTCGCTGCTGGTCCCGGTCGTCGGGATCGGTGCCGCCTGGCTGGTGCTGGGCGAGCGACCCAGCGCCCTGTCGCTGGTCGGCGCGGTGGTGGTGGTCGGCGGGTGCCTCGGCGGCATGGCGCGGGCGGGCGCACCGTCCGCCACGCGTGAGCCCGCGTCGACGATGCAGGCGACGCCCGGTCCAGTGACGATGCCCACCCCGCAACCGGCACGAATCTGACCATGGCCGCGGGTGTGGAAAACTCTGCCCGTGTCTACTCGTCATGATGGGGCCACCCGCCCGGGCAATTCCGGGGCGACCGGCCCGGCCACCCGATTCTCCGTGCGCGGCCGCCTCGCGCTGCGCGCCGCGGCCGCGGCCGCCTGGGCCTCGCAGAAGGCGGGCCGGGGCAAGGGCTCGATGATCGGCGGCCTGATCGCCCTCAAGATCGACCCCACCCTGATGAGCCAGCTCGGCAGCGGCAAGCGCACCGTCGTGATCACCGGGACCAACGGCAAGTCGACGACAACGCGGATGACGGCGGCGGCGCTGGCCACCATCGGCGACGTCGCGACCCAGGCCGACGGCGCGAACATGGACGCGGGCATCGTCGCCGCGCTCAGCTCCCACGTGGACGCGTCGCTGGCCGCCATCGAGGTCGACGAGCTGCACGTCCCGCACGTCAGCGACGCCCTGCAGCCCCAGGCGATCGTGCTGCTCAACCTCAGCCGCGACCAGCTCGACCGGGTCGGCGAGATCAACATGATCGAGCGCAAACTGCGGGCCGGCCTGGCCAGGCATCCCGACGCCGTGGTGATCGCGAACTGCGATGACGTTCTGGTCGCCTCCGCGGCCTACGACGCACCGAACGTCGTGTGGGTCGCGGCGGGCGGCGGCTGGGCGGGCGACTCGGTGAGCTGCCCTCGCAGCGGCGAGCCGATCGTCTGGGAGGAGCGCACGGGCGACGCGACGGGCATCGCCTACAACCACTGGCGCAGCACCGGCACCGACTTCGAGCGGCCGACCCCCGACTGGTGGCTCGACGACGACCACCTCTACGGCCCGGACGGTTCGAAGATCCCGATGTCGCTGACGCTGCCGGGAAAGGCGAACCGCGGCAACGCCGCCCAGGCCGTCGCGGCGGCGGTCACGCTTGGCGCGCGCGCGGAGGACGCCGTCGCCGCGGCCGCCTCGGTCCGCGAGATCGCCGGTCGCTACAGCTCCGTCCAGGTCGGTGCGCACACGCTGCGGATGCTCCTGGCCAAGAATCCGGCCGGCTGGCAGGAGGCGCTGTCGATGATCGACCACGATGTCGACGGGCTGGTCATCGCGGTCAACGGCCAGGTGCCCGACGGTGAGGACCTGTCCTGGCTGTGGGACGTTCGGTTCGAGCATTTCGAGGGCGTCAAGGTGGTGGCGTCCGGCGAGCGGGCGACGGACCTCGCGGTCCGCCTGACCTACGCCGGCGTCGAACACACACTGGAGCCGAACCCGCTGCGCGCCATCGCATCCTGTCCGCCCGGGCGGGTCGAGGTGCTGGCCAACTACACGGCGTTCCGTGACCTGAACACGGCCATCGCGAAGGAGAACAGGGATGCCTGAGTCGACGGTCCGGATCGGACTGGTGCTGCCCGATGTGATGGGGACCTACGGCGACAGCGGCAACGCGCTGATCCTGCGCCAGCGGCTGCGGATGCGTGGCATCGACGCGGAGATCGTCGAGATCACACTGTCCGATCCGGTGCCCGAGTCGTTGGACGTCTACACCCTCGGCGGCGCGGAGGACTCGGCGCAGCGCCTGGCGACCCGGCACCTGGCCCGCTACCCGGGCCTGCAGAAGGCGGCCGGGCGCGGCGCCCCCGTGCTGGCGATCTGCGCGGCCATCCAGGTGCTCGGGCACTGGTACGAGACCTCGGCGGGCGAACGCGTCGAGGGCGTGTCGCTGCTCGACGTCACCACCTCGCCGCAGGCCGAGCGCTCGATCGGCGAGGTCATCACCCGACCCGCGCTCGACGGGCTGACCCAGCCGCTCACCGGGTTCGAGAACCATCGCGGCGGCACCAGCCTCGGCGCGGACGCGATGCCGCTCGGCCGGGTCACGCACGGTGTCGGCAACGGCGTCGGCGACGGCCTGGAGGGCGTGGTGCAGGGCTCGGTGATCAGCACCTACATGCACGGCCCCGCTCTTGCCCGCAACCCGGAGCTGGCGGACCTGCTGCTTGCCCGTGCGCTGGGCGTCGACGCCCTCGAGCCGCTGGAGCTCGAGGAGGTCGACCGGCTGCGCCGGGAACGCCTCGCGGTCGGCCGCTAGACCGCCTCGGTGGGGCGGCGGCTGCAATTACAATCCGTATTTTAACGAAATACCCCTCTCTCGATCCGGCGCGGCGCTAGCCTCGGAGCCATTCGAGCTCGAGCACCATGCCAATGTCACCTCGATCGAAAGAGGAGAACCCTCCGTGTCCCACCGCACCCTCATCCGGACCAAGTCGGCGGCGGCTCTCGCCCTGACCGCCGGCCTCCTGCTCGCTCCCGTCCCGTCGATCGCCGCGGCCGCACCGACAACGGTCGTCGCGCCCGCCGCCGTCGATCACTCGCTGCACCTGACGGGCGCCCCGAACGCCCGCGACCTGGGCGGCTACACCACCACCGACGGGAAGACCGTCCGGTCCGGGCTCGTGCTGCGCAGCGACGCGCTCAACGCCCTCACCGCGGACGACCTGGCCAAGCTCGTGCAGCTCAACGTAAAGACGGTCGAAGACCTGCGGACCGGCTACGAGCAGGCGCTCGAGAAGGACAAGATCCCCGCGGGCGCCACCGTGTACCACCGCGACGTGTTCGGCGGCAGCGGCGACCCGCTCGCCATCGTGGATCTGGGGCGGGCCTACAAGTTCATGGCCAGCGATCCCGCCGCCTACGCCGCGTTCAAGGCCGTCCTGCTGGACATCAAGAACTCCCCCGACCCGGTGCTCTACCACTGCACGAGCGGCAAGGATCGGACCGGCTTCCTGTCGGCTGTGCTGCTCACGATCCTCGGCGTCCCTCGCGAGACCGTGAACGAGGACTTCATGCTCAGCAACGAGTACCTCGCCGGTGAGGGTGGCGGGTCGAGCGTCACCGGGAGCATCCAGTCCAACACCGTGGAGCAGGCCTGGCTCGATTCCGCCTTCGCCACGGCGAACGAGAAGTTCGGCAGCTTCGACAACTACGTGAGCCAGGGGCTCGGTCTGACGAGCCAGGACATCGCCGACCTCAAGGCCAAGCTGCTCAGCTGATCGGGGCCAAGGTCTCGAACCTCCCCCAGACAGGGGTTCGGCCGGGGATGTAGCGATTAATCGCATCCTCGGCCGGATCTCTGCTTCTCAAGTTCCCGACCGTTACCGGCCTCTCTTCTTGATCCGCACTCTTGAGGGTACGCCCGGCTCCGCACCCTCTGCAATAGTTCTGACCTGCGAATCAGGGGTTGTTTCTGCGGCGACGCGACCTGCCGGCGATTGCGAAATCGGGCGGCGAGGACGATCGTCAGAAGTACCGATACGACAGCGTCGGTAGCCGTTCCGGGAGGCACCATGGCAGCACCCAGCCCGTGGCCCACGATTCACGCCGAGCGGTCGGCCCTCGCCGACGACCTCGCCTCGCTCACCGAGGAGCAATGGTCCACCCCGTCGCTGTGCGGGCAGTGGTCGGTGTGGGAGACGCTCGGTCACATGACCGCGACCGCGAAGATGACGCGCCCGCGATTCCTCCGCAAGATGGCGGGGACCGGGTTCCGGTTCGAACCGATGTTCGCGAAGGAGATCGCACGGGAGACCGCGGGCACGCCCGCCGACACCCTTGCCGAGTTTCGCGCCGTCATGGGTGCGTCCACCGGCCCACCCGGCCCGGTCGACACCTGGCTGGGCGAGACGATCGTGCATGCCGAGGACATCCGGCGCCCCCTCGGCATCACGCACGAGTACCCGCCGGACGCACTGATCCGCGTTGCGGACTTCTTCAAGGGCTCGAACCTCCTCATCGGCACGAAGACCCGCATTTCCGGACTCACGCTCCGTGCCGAGGACGCCGACTGGTCGACGGGGTCCGGGCCGGAGGTGACCGGACCGATGCTCTCCCTCGTCCTCGCGATGACGGGACGGCCCGCCGGACTGGTGGACCTTTCCGGTGACGGCCTGGCCACGCTCACCGAACGGGTCTGACCCGGCACGCCGTCCCGACGCCGCTACTGCTCTTGGATCGAGGAGATCTGGAAGTTCGCGCCCAGCGGATCGGCCACCGCCGCCAACCGGCCGAACGGCGTGTCCTCCGCCGGGCGGACGACCGTGCCACCGAGTTCGACCACCTTCTCGAGCGCCAGATCCGTGTCCTGCACCCCGATGTAGAACTGCCAGAACGACGGCACACCCTCGGGCAGGAATCCGGATGCGTCCATCGCGCCAGCCACCATCTCGTCGCCGATCTTGGCCTGGGAGTAGCGGAACTCGTCGCCGTCGCCGATCGCGTCGTACCTCCAGCCGAACACGCTCTCGTAGAACGGCAACGCGGCCGCGTAGTCGCGGGACATCGTCTCGAACCAGACCGGGGCGCCCGCCTCGTCCACCAGACCGAATCCACGGTGCTGATCGGCCTGCCAGACACCGACCACGGCGCCTGCCGGGTCACCGATGATCGCCATCGTGCCCTGGTCCCCGACCACCATCGCGGGCATCATCACCTGACCTCCCGCGGCCGCTGCCTTGTCCGCGGTCGCCGCCGCGTCCTCGGACGCGAGGTAGACGGTCCAGACGTTGCCGTACGGATTGCCCTCCTGCTGCGGCCCGAGGCCCGCGATGGGCTTGCCGTCCTTGCTGAAGATCGAGTAGCCGCCGTACTGCGGGTCCTCGTTGGTGTCGGCCGCCCACCCGAAGAGACCGGAGTAGAAGGGGATGACGCGCTGCGGATCCGAACTGGTCAGGTCCACCCAACAGGGTGCGCCGACGATGGATTTGGGTTCAGGCACTGCTGTCTCCTATGGCCGAGGTATGGCTGCTGACGGTGTGCGGTGCCGAACCTACGCTCCTGCACCGACATCCGCGTGGTCATGCGGGCGGGCACTCGTCCGGCGCGGGTATCCCACGCAACCGCTCGTCGAGCCAATGGACCGCCCCCGAGTAGCCGGTGACCGCGGCGATGAGGTGCTCGCCGAACACCTCCCGGTACACCGCGGGGACGCCGAGCCCGCACTGCTCCGTGTAGAGGGCCCGCGCCCCAACGGCCGGGATCCAGAACTCCTGCCCGCCGTTGTAGATGTACAGCGGGGCGCCGGACGCGATGCCTGCCATCTTCATGTCGCGATAGAGCTCGCGGGCCTGCGGCGAGGCGAACGGGTTGTCGATGTCGGCCATCACCTCCATCGGCAGGAACGTCACACCCGCCGCGCCGAGCGTGACGACGCACTGGTCCTTGAGCGGGGAGGTGGCCAGCTGCTGCGCCAGGTTGTTGGCGAGGCCGAGGATCTCGGTGCGTTCCCTCGCGATCCCCAGGGTCGCGCCGTGGAGCAACCCGGTCGCGAGGTTGCCGTTCATGCTCCGGGTGAGCATCTCGAAGTCGGCGGGAACCCCGCCGAGCGCGGCACCGACGATCTCGCCTGCCAGGTCCGGGGCGTAGGAGTCGATCAGTTTGACCGCGCCGTGGGTGGCGATCGCCCCGCCCGAGTAGCCCGTCATCGCGATCCTGCTCGCGCCGAACTCGTCGGGTAGCGCGCGGCGCAGTCCGCGGATGGTGTCCAGGACCGCGTGGCCGGCGACATACGGCTCGGCGTAGGCCATCCGCGGTCCCTCGTGGTCGGGGATGAGGACCGCGTAGCCGCGGCGGGTCGCCAACGCGGTCGTCGGCGGGACGAAGTCGGCGACGTTGGTCGACAGGCTCAGGCCGTGCGCCAACGTGTAGCCGGGCGTGCAGGCGCGCCCGAGCGCATCGATGGGCAGGTTGTTGACCACCACCGGACGGCCACCGGGTCCGGTCCACGGTGTGGCGGGGATGACCAGCGTCGCGGTCGCGAACGATGGCACGCCCGCGGAGTCGGTCGTCCGGACCTTGAGCTGCCGGACCTCGCGCACCGGCGCACCGACGAAGGGCGCCGCCGCAGCGGTCACGTCTCTCGTCGCGAGCACGTCGCCGTTCGCGCTGTCCCCCATCGAATCCGGCCACTCGTCGAAGAACGGGTCGCCCACGTCCGAGGGCATGACCGCGATCCGCAGATCCTGGATGCCGGCAGGCTCACCCGGCGCTGCCGCTATCGGCGGCACCTCGCGCGGCGGGGGGCCGAGCGCCGGCGGCGGCACTATCGAATCGATGAGTGCCGGGAGCCCGGCGCCGGGAGGCGACGGGACGGCAGACTGCGCACCGGCCGTCCCCTGCCCGGGCGACACCGCGAGCGCGATCGCACAGGAGCACACGAGGAACCCGATGCGGGCGTGCCTCGCTAGGCAGCCTGCGGTCGGGCGTGACCCTGGTCCAAGGACCGGCATACACCCACGCTAACACCGGAATCCGCCGTCACCACGCAGCCGAACTGGGTCGACCCACCGATCGTGTCAGAGGGTACGGCGCCCCGAGAGAGCCCGCCCGAGGGTGAGCTCGTCGGCGAACTCCAGGTCTCCACCCATCGGCAGACCCGAGGCCAGCCGGGAGACCGTCAGGCCGGGGAAGTCGCGCAGCATCCGGACCAGATACGTCGCGGTGGCCTCGCCCTCGGTGTTCGGATCGGTCGCGATGATCACCTCCGAGACGTCGACGCCGTCCTCCTGATTGCCGATGCGCGCCAACAGCTCCCGAATACGGAGCTGGTCCGGGCCGACACCGCTGAGCGGGTCGAGCGCGCCGCCGAGCACGTGGTACCGGCCACGGAACTCCCGCGTCCGCTCCACCGCCTGCACATCCTTGGGCTCCTCGACGACACAGATGACGGTGCGGTCGCGGCGGGCGTCCGCACAGATCCGGCACTTCTCCTTGTCGGACACCGTCCCACACACGACGCAGAACTGCACCCCGTCCCGGACCCGCTGCAGCGCGTTCTGCAGCCGGTCGATGTCCGGCGGCTCCACGCTGAGCAGGTGGAAGGCGATGCGCTGCGCGCTCTTGGGCCCGATGCCCGGCAGCTTGCCGAGCTCGTCGATCAGATCCTGTACCGGACCCTCGTACACCGCGGCCTCTAGAAGGGGAGCCCGGGCAGGCCGCCCGCGAGGGGGCCGAGCTTGCCCGCCGCGATCTCCTGCGCCTTGCCCGATGCGTCCGCGATCGCACCGATCACCAGGTCTTGCAGGGTCTCGACGTCCTCGGGATCGACGACCTTCGGGTCGATCGTCAACGCGACGACCTCGCCGGTCCCCTTGACCGTGGCGGTCACGAGTCCACCGCCGGCCTGGCCGGTGACCTCCGCCTCGGCGATCTCTGCCTGCGCGGCCATCAGTTGCTGCTGCATCTGCTGGGCCTGCGCGAGGAGCTGCTGCATATCGGGTTGTCCACCGGGCTGCACGTCGATGTCCTTTCTGCGTGTTGCCCCGTCAGCGTAGCCGCATCCGGATAGCGTGGGTCGGTGCGTGCGAAGTCGGCCGGGTACCGGAGCGTCCTGCTCACGGCCGCCGCTGCCTCGGCGCTGGCGCTGTCCGGCTGCACGATCCCAACCGAGACCGCCGCGGGCGTGACCGCGGCCCCCACCACCACCGCCGCCGAGCTGGTGCGTTCGGCCTCGCTCCAGGGCAAGACGGTGTTCCTCGATCCCGGCCACAACGGCGTTGGCGGCGCGGGCATGTCCGCGCAGGTCCCGACCGGGCGCGGCGGCACCAAGGAATGTCAGACCACCGGCACCAGCACCGACGGCGGCTTCCCCGAGCACTCCCTCAACTGGGAGGTCGTCGCCCAGATGCGCACCGAGCTCGAGAATCTCGGCGCCCGGGTGCTGCTGAGCCGCGCCGACGACACCTCCGTCGCCGCGTGCGTGGACCGGCGGGCCGCCGAAGCCAACGCATCCGGTGCCGACGTGGTCGTCGCGATCCACGCCGACGGCGCCGCACCGGACCAGCACGGATTCCACGTCTGCTTCTCGGCGCCGCCGCTGAATGCAGTTCAGGCCGGCGCCTCGGTCGCGTTCGCCAAGTCCATGCGCGACGCACTCGAGACGTCCGGCCTCATCCCGTCCACCTATGTCGGCACCGGCGGACTGATGCCCCGCGACGACCTCAGCGGACTCAACCTGTCCGAGCGGCCGTCGATCCTGGTCGAGCTGGGCAACATGCGCAACGCGGACGAGGCGCGCGCCATGACCGGCGAGGAGGGCCGGGCCCGGTACGCGCAGGCGGTGGTGTTCGGCATCGTCCGCTATCTCGACGGCCGCTGACCGAACGCATCGGTCAGCGGCGGCGACGGGGCCTCGTCAGGCCAGTTCGCGGGCAAGGTTCGCCAGCACGGCCGCCTGGATCTTCCGCAGCCCGCCCGGCGCGAAGGTGCGCTCGAAGAAGCCGCCGATGCCGCCCGCGCCCTTCCACTCGGTGGTCGTGGTGACCGTGGATCCCGCGCCGGACGGGGCGACGGTCCAGGTGGTGACGAGAGTGGAGTTGGCATCCTTCTCGGTGACGGTGTTGCCGTCGACGGTCACGGTGGCCTTGATGTCACGCGAACGCTTCTCGGTCGCCTTCAGCGTCCACTGCGCGACCGTGCCCGCACCCTGGCCGCCCTCGAGGACCCGGTAGTCCAGGTACTGCTCGGTGAGGATGCGGGGTCGCACCGTCTCGTAGTCGGTGAGCGCCGCGAGCGCCCGCTCCGGTGCCGCCGCGACCTCGACCGAACTGCTTGCGCTGACCTGTCCCACTGTGGATCTCCTTGGCTCTGCTCGCCGGACCCCGCAGGACCCGTCCGACCTCGACGCTGTGTGTGGCCGACCCCGTCATCGTGCCCGCTCCGAGAACCGACGGGCCAGCCCGCTCGGCCCCGTGTGTGTCGGATCACAGCGGTGCCACGAACCCCGGATCGCGACCGGTTCGCAACATTTGCGTGACGTTTCGCAGGACCGCCTTGCACTTGGGTGGCCGGTGTCGCACCCAGGCGATAGCGTCGGGGGGTGGCTGCCTCTCAGAGTGCGTTGCAACGACTGGGTCGACGAACATCCACGCCGGGTCACACCGGCGCGGCGGCCCATCGTGCCGGTGTCCAGCGTCTGCTCGCCAGTTACCACGCGATCCCGCCCTCCGCGACGGTGCGCCTGGCGAAGAAGACCTCAAACCTGTTCCGGGCGCGGGCAAAGACGAATGCGCCCGGCCTGGACGTGTCCGGGCTCGGTGGGGTGATCTCGGTCGACCCCACCGCCCGCACCGCCGACGTCGCGGGCATGTGCACCTACGAGGACCTGGTCGCCGCGACCCTGCCGTACGGCCTGGCGCCGCTGGTGGTCCCCCAACTCAAGACCATCACCCTCGGCGGCGCGGTCACCGGCCTCGGCATCGAGTCGACCTCGTTCCGGAACGGGCTACCGCACGAGTCGGTGCTCGAGATCGACGTGCTGACCGGCAGCGGAGAGATCATCACCGCCACGCCCGACGGCGAGCACTCGGACCTGTTCTGGGGGTTCCCCAATTCCTACGGAACCCTCGGCTACTCCACCCGGCTCCGCATCGAACTGGAACCGGTGAAACCGTTTGTCGCGCTGCGGCACCTGCGCTTCGACGACCTCACCGACCTACAGAACGCGATGGACCGCATCGGCACCGATCGAAGCCACGACGGTATCGCGGTGGACTACCTCGACGGCGTGGTGTTCTCCGCGACCGAGTCCTATCTGACCCTCGGCACGCAGACCGACGAGGGCGGTCCGGCCAGCGACTACACGGGCCAGCAGATCTACTACCGCTCGCTGCAGCAGCGCTCCACGGATCGGCTCACGATCGCGGACTACCTGTGGCGCTGGGACACCGACTGGTTCTGGTGCTCGCGGGCGTTCGGCGCGCAGAATCCGCGGATCAGGCGCGTGTGGCCGAAGCGCTACCGGCGCAGCAGTTTCTACTGGAAGCTGATCGCCCTCGACCAGAAGTACGACATCGGCGACCGACTCGAACGCCGCAAGGGCAACCCGCCGCGCGAGCGGGTCGTGCAGGACGTCGAGGTACCGATCGAGCACACGGCGGACTTCGTGTCCTGGTTCCTGCGCGAGATCCCCATCGAGCCGCTGTGGCTGTGCCCGCTGCGGTTGCGCGAGCCCGGGCCCGCGGGCGCGTCCGCCGTGCGGCCGTGGCCGCTGTATCCGCTCGAGCCGAAGCGCACCTATGTCAACGTCGGCTTCTGGTCGTCGGTCCCGATCACGCCGGGCGCACCCGAGGGCGCGGCGAACCGGCTGATCGAGGACACCGTCGGACGGTTCGAAGGGCACAAGTCCCTGTACTCGGACTCCTACTACGACGCCGACGACTTCGCCCGCCTCTACGGCGGCGACAACTACTCCATCCTGAAGCAGAAGTACGACCCCGATTCGCGACTATTGGACCTGTATTCGAAGGCGGTGCAACGCAAGTGACCACGTTCAAAGACGCCAGTACCCAGACCCGCAACGGCCACCACAAGCTCTCGATCGCCGAGATCCTCGAGACCGTCGCGGACGGTGACATCCCGGTCCGCTTCACCGCCTACGACGGCAGCGCCGCGGGCCCGGAGGATGCCGAGTACGGGCTGACGCTCAAGTCCCCGCGGGGCACCACGTACCTGGCGACCGCGCCCGGCGACCTCGGCATGGCACGCGCCTATGTCGCGGGCGATCTCGAGGCGACCGGCGTCCACCCGGGCGACCCGTACGAGGTCCTCCGGGTGATGGGCGACGACCTGCACTTCCGGCGGCCGTCGGCGCTGACGATCGCGAGCATCACCCGCTCGCTCGGCTGGGACCTGCTGCGGCCCATCGCGCCTCCGCCGCAGGAGGCCCTCCCCCGCTGGCGCAGGCTGGCGGAGGGCATGCGCCACTCCAAGACCCGCGACGCCGAGGTCATCCACCACCACTACGACGTGTCGAACACCTTCTACGAGTACGTGCTCGGCCCCTCGATGACCTACACCTGTGCGGCGTACAAGTCGCCGAACCAGAGCCTCGAGGACGCGCAGGAGAACAAGTACCGGCTGGTGTTCGACAAGCTCGGACTCAAGGCGGGCGACCGACTGCTCGACATCGGCTGCGGCTGGGGCTCGATGGTCCGCTTCGCGGCCCGGCGCGGCGTCAAGGTGATCGGGGTGACACTGTCCGCCGAGCAGGCCGCGTGGGCGCAGAAGGCCATTGCCGACGAGGGCCTCTCGGATCTCGCCGAGGTCCGGCACTCCGACTACCGGGACATCACCGAAACCGGCTTCGACGCGGTGTCCTCGATCGGGCTGACCGAGCACATCGGGGTGCACAACTACCCCGCCTACTTCGGTTTCATCCAGTCCAAGCTGCGCGACGGCGGCCGGCTGCTCAACCACTGCATCACCCGCCCGGACAATCGGCACCAGGCGCGCGCGGGCGGGTTCATCGACCGTTACGTGTTCCCGGACGGCGAGCTGACCGGGTCGGGCCGGATCATCACCGAGATCCAGAACATCGGCCTCGAGGTCCGGCACGAGGAGAACCTGCGCGAGCACTACGCGCTGACCCTCAAGGCCTGGTGCCAGAACCTGGTGGACAACTGGGACGCCTGCGTCGCGGAGGTCGGCGAGGGCACGGCTCGGGTGTGGGGGCTCTACATGGCCGGTTCGCGGCTCGGGTTCGAACGCAATGTGGTGCAGCTTCACCAGGTGCTGGCCGTCAAGCTCGGCCCGAAGGGCCAGGCCGAGGTGCCGCTGCGCCCGTGGTGGAAGGGCTGATCGGCCAGGGACTCTCCTCCACTCACCCTCAGGTGTACGCACACACCTGAGGGTGAGGAATGGCGATATCGCCCCGACGCCGATCTGACCCAAAGCTGACCTACCGAACACTCGGTCAGTTAGTGTGGCTCGCATCACCACCGCGCCGAGGCGCACGGATGCGAGGAGAACTGATGCGTCGACGATCGAGCGGCCTACTGGCGGTGCTGACCGGGCTCGCGCTGCTGGCCGGCGGCCCCGCCGCCGCGCAGGGCAGCGGCGGCAGCGCGGTTGACCTCGGTAGCACCGCGTCCATCGAGACGGTCAACAGCCTGCCCGTCGACTTCCTATGGGGGGTGTCCTCATCTGGGTTCCAGTCGGAGGGCTATTCCCCGGACAGCAATTGGATCCGCTATGAAGCAGCAGGCAAGACCAAGGATCCGGTCGGCACATCGGCGGACTTCCGCCACCGCTACAAGGAGGACATCCAGTACGCGAAGGACCTCGGAGCCAAGGTGTACCGCATGGGCGTCGAGTGGGCGCGTCTCGAGCCCCAGCAGGGCCGCTACGACGAGAGCGCATGGGCGTTCTACGACGACGTGGTGGCCAGCATCCGCGCCGCAGGCATGCAACCGATGATCACCCTCGACCACTGGGTGTATCCCGGTTGGGAGTTCGACCGCGGCGGATGGAACAACGCGGACATGGTCACCGACTGGCTGGCCAATGCCCGCAAGGTGGTCGACCGGTACGCGAGGTACGACCCGTCCTGGATCACCATCAACGAACCGTCGGCGTACCTGTTCCAGGAGATCAGCCACGGTGGCCTCGATCCCGCGAACACCCCCGCCGCCCTCGATCGGTGGGCGGCCGTCCACAACGCGATCTACGACTACATCCACCAGGTGCAGCCGGGCGCGCAGGTGTCCTCGAACGTGGCGTACTTCCAGGTCGTCGAGGCCGCGATCGACACGACCTTCCTCGACCGTGTCGCCCACAAGCTCGACTTCATCGGTCTGGACTACTACTACTCGATGTCCCCCACGGACCTGAGCTACGCCAACGTCTTCTCGGAGCCATGGAAGGCCAGCGCGGCGCCCGACGGCCTCTACTACGCGCTGCGTCACTACGCGAAGCGCTTCCCTGGCAAGCCCCTGTACATCGTCGAGAACGGCATGCCCACCGAGGACGGCAGGCCCCGTCCGGACGGCTACGCCCGCGCCGACCACCTCCGCGATGCCGCCTACTGGTTGCAGCGGGCAAAAGACGACGGCATCAATGTCATCGGATACAACTACTGGGCAACCACGGACAACTACGAATGGGGCAGCTACACACCCCGTTTCGGCCTCTACACGGTGGACGGGAAGAACGATCCGACGCTCGAGCGGAAGCCGACCGAGGCGGTCCCGGCCTACCGGTCGCTCATCGCGCAGGGCGGAGTCCCGGCCGACTACCAGCCGAGCAGACCACCGACCGCGTGCTCGCTGGTGGACGGACTCGACAGCTGCCTGAGCCCGGCCAACTGATCGGCGACGCGGCGCAGGAGCGGTTAGCCCCGACCGCGCCGCGGAGCGTGATGCAGGGGCTGGTCCCGTGTGAGCGTCAGGTCGCGGCGGAGCACCGTCGTGAGCGCTTTCATCGCGCCGACCATGTCGAACGACTCGTCCTGGAGCCACTGCTCCTCCAAACCGGAGATCGCCCCGATGATGACGGAAGCCAGCGCAGTGGGGTCGACATCGGCACGCACCTCGCCCGCCTCGACGCCGTTTTCGATGAGGTCGGCCAGGTTCGTGCGGAACGACCGAATGCGCCCCTGAGCCCACTCCCGCGCGAGCTCGGGAGTGTCGTCGGAGTGGAAGAGGCCGACGTGAGCCAGCCGGGTGAGCTCGCGGTTCCGCTGATTTCGGGCGACGATCTCGTCGACGATGTCCAGTGCGCGCACCAGGGCCGCGCCCTCGTAGTCTCGCCCGATCTCGACCGAGTCGAAGGTCTGACGGTCGAGATCGGCGAGCACCGCGGTGAGCAGAACCTCCTTGCTCGGAAAGTGGTGCAGCAGGCCCGACTTCGTGATCCCTGATTCTCTCGCGACCGCGGCGAGCGAGGTCCCGCGGTATCCGTTGGCCGCAAACAGGGTGATCGCCGAGCTGACGATGTCGGCGCGCCGGGCAGCTCCCACCTGTTCGGCGTCGCGTGTTGTCGCCATCGTGTCCGATCTCCTCACCGTCGATTGACTGCGCACAGCCGGTCCAGCCGGTCAGCCTACGTTCCGAATCAACGTGCATCGACGCAAGTTCCGCGAATCCACGTTATGCAGACTGACCGATCGGTAGGCTACCCCAACCGACCGACCGCCTGGTCGGTTGGCTAGCTTCTACTGATCTACGTGACCGAGGAAGGACCCTGATGTCCAGATTTGATGACAGGCCGGCAGGCCGAACGGCGGTTGTCACCGGCGCGGCGAGTGGGATCGGCGCCGCGCTGGCTGCGGAACTCGGCTCGCGCGGCATGTCCGTCGTCGTAGCCGACATCGATGGCGATGGCGCACAGCGGGTCGCCGAGGGATTGCGCGCCAGAGGCGTGCGCGCGCTCGGCGTGCGGGTCGATGTGGCCGACCCCGAGTCCGTCGAGAATCTGGTGCGGGCCAGCTACGACGCGTTCGGCTCCGTCGAACTTCTCTGCAACAACGCCGGAGTGCTGCTGCTCGGAGATCTCGTCGACTCATCGATCGGCGACTGGCGGTGGCTGTCCGCCGTCAACGTCGAGGGCATGCTGAATTGCCTGTATGCATTCCTGCCCAGGATGCGGCGCCAGACCGGGTGGCGGCACGTGATGAACACGTCGTCGACGCACGCCTTCCTCCCGGACCCCGGGTTCACCGCCCTCTACAGCGCGGCCAAGCACGCCATTCTCGGGTTGACGCTCGGGCTGCGATCCGAGCTCGCCGCCGAGGACATCGGCGTCACCGCGCTCTGCCCGGGCCAGGCCGCGACCCGCATCCTCGACTCGCAGCGCAACCGCCCGACCGAGTTCGGCCGCCCGGCGACGGAGCCCTTCGGCACCGAGATCATCCCGATGGCGATCGAACCCGAGGACGTCGCGCGGCTCGCGGTCGAGGGCATCCTCCGCAACGAACCCATCGTCTTCGCGCTGCCCGAACACAGCCACGACCAGTTCCGGCAGCAGGTCCAGGATCTCTGGCGCCTGGCCGACAACGCCATTGCCGCCCAGAATGTGTCGTGAGGCGTCTGTGAGATGACAGACCCCCTCTCCCCCGCCGCTTCCGTCGAGGCGGACGGCCCCGGAACCGATATGTCACGACACAACACACGGGTCCGCGAACCGCGCTCCTATGTTGCCGCTCTCGCGCTGTCCTACTTCGGCTCCTACCTCGCGCTGATGACCCCGGTGATGTTCGCCCTGGCATTCAAACTGCAGCACATCACCGGAACGACGGAGAGCGCGACGCAGGCGCTCGGACTGGTCGCGGGCAGTGGTGCGATCGTGGGGATGATCGCCCAGCCGGTCGTGGGCCGCCTGTCCGATCGCACGCGCTCCTCGCTCGGCCGACGCAGGCCGTGGCTCCTGGGGGGCACCCTCGTCGGGGCTGCCGCCCTCGGATGCGTGGGGGTCGCCGACACCGTGCCACTGGTCCTTGTCGCCTGGTGTGTCGCCCAGGGCGGATTCGGTGCGGCGCTCATCGCCGCACAGGCGACCATTCCCGACCGGGTGCCCACGCGCAGGCTCGGACTGGTCTCGGGAATCATCGGAATCACCACCCCGCTCGCCATTCTCGTCGGAAGCGTCCTTGTCACAGTGTTGTCAGGCGATCTGGCGAGATTCCTTGTCCCCGGCCTGGCCGCCATCGTGTTGGCGATTCCCCTGCTGGCGCTTCTCGAGGATCCCCCGCTCCAGGGCACACCTCCGCCCTACGGCGTCCGAGAGTTCGTCAGTTCCGTCGCCTTCGACCCACGCGCACACCCCAATTTCTCCTGGGTGATGGCTTCCCGTTTCCTGGTGATGTTCGGCTATGCAGGAATCGGAACGTTCTTCCCCTTCTTTCTCGGCGAGAGGTTCCACCTCGGCGAGACCGATGTCGCGCAGGCGATTCTGGTGGTCAACGTGGTGGCGGTCGTGTGCCTCT
This sequence comes from Rhodococcus sp. PvR044, assembly GCF_040548995.1. Classification (NCBI taxonomy): domain Bacteria; kingdom Bacillati; phylum Actinomycetota; class Actinomycetes; order Mycobacteriales; family Nocardiaceae; genus Rhodococcus; species Rhodococcus sp. PvR044. Next base: position 182,246 of record NZ_JBEPSX010000003.1, on the reverse strand, counting down.
CGCTGTCGGCGCCCATCGGGGGCATCGTGTCCGACCGGATCGGGAAGCGGCGGCCCTTCGTCGCTGTGGCGGGGCTGATCATGGCGGCAGGACTGCTGGCCTTGGCCCTCGCCCCCTCACTGGCAGTCGTCGTGGTGGCGCAGGGCATCATCGGCCTCGGCCTCGGTGCGTTCATGTCCGTGGACCAGGCCCTGGCCGTGCAGGTACTGCCGAATCCTGATGACAACGCCAAGGATCTCGGCCTGCTCGCTCTCGCAGGCACCCTCCCCCAATCCGTCGGGCCCGCGATCGCCCCGGTCGTCATCGGCCTCGGCAGCGCCACCTCCCTCGGCGGCTACGCGGCCTGGTACATCCTCGGCGCGCTTGCTTCTCTGGCGGGGGCGCTCGCGATCTATCGGGTCAGGGCGGTCCGCTAGCCCGCTGTCGACGGGCCCCGTCCTGGTCATCGACCACCGAACCAATCCACTGTGAGGACTGGACATTGACAACACTGAGAGACGATTTCCTCTGGGGAGCATCGAGTTCCGCCCATCAAACCGAGGGAAACAACACCGATGCCGACTGGTGGGAGTACGAGAACCGGTCGACCCCGTTCTTCCCCGAACGCAGCGGCGACGCCGTCGACAGCTACCACCGATACCCCGAGGACATAGCGCTGCTCGCCGAGGCCGGTCTCAACGCTTATCGCTTCAGCATCGAGTGGTCGCGGATCGAACCGGAGGATGGGCAGTTCTCCCGCGCCCAGCTGGATCACTACCGTCGGATGATCGAGACCACACGGGAACACGGACTCGAGCCGGTCGTGACGCTGCACCATTTCACCTCACCGCGCTGGTTCATCCGCGCGGGAGGGTGGCGCGATCCGGTAGCCGTCGAACGCTTTTCGCGCTATGTCGATCGAGTCTCGCAGATCCTGAACGGTGTCAACTGGGTCTGCACCATCAACGAGCCCAACATGGTCGCGCTCGGTATTCGGTACTTCGACCTGGCGATCGGCGCGGCTGACGATAACGCGAACGGCAGGCTGGAACCCGACTGCGAGGTCGGCGACGTCCTGGTGCGTGCGCACCGTGAGGCGGTGGAGATCCTCCGCACCGCCACCACCGCCAGGATCGGCTGGACGGTAGCGCAGCAGGCGTTCGAAGGAACACCGGGGAACGAGGGCGCACTCGCGCGGGCGAATCACACCTGGGAGGACAGGTACCTGGAAGGCGCCCGGGGGGACGACTTCTTCGGGGTCCAGGCCTACACCAGTCAACGAGTGGGAGCCGACGGACCGATCCCCCATCCGGCGGACCCCGGCAACACGCTGACGGGCTGGGCGTATCGCCCCGATGCTCTCGGCGCCGCGCTACGCCGGGCCTGGGACATCACCGAGCAGGTGCCACTACTGGTGACGGAGAACGGGATTGCCACCTCCGACGACGCGCGGCGAATCGCGTACACCACCGAGGCGCTCACCCATCTGGAGGCGGCGGTCGCCGACGGCATCGACGTCCGCGGCTACCTGCACTGGAGCGCGCTCGACAATTTCGAATGGGGGCGCTGGGCGCCGACGTTCGGCCTGATCGGCGTCGACCGCACGACCTTCGCCCGTTCGCCGAAGCCGAGCCTCGCGTGGCTCGGGCGCGTCGCGCGGAACAACGGGCTCGAGCCTCCCGTGAGCCCGCCTCGATGATGCCTTCCCAGTCGAGGCGTCGATACGCTAACCTACCAACCACTCAGTCAGCTTGCGCAGCGCAGTGCGAGCAAGTCGGAAGGATCCGCATGTCACGGGATTTCAGGTACGGACTGCTCGCGGCGATCTGCGTGTCCGCCTTGGCGGCGACGAGTGTCACCGCCACCGCATGGGCGGGCGCGCCCGGCGCCGGATGCGGTGATCGACACTGGGTCAGCACCTGGTCCGCGAGCCCGACCGATGCGGTCGAGGGCACCGGTCCCGAGACGCCGGGCGGCGAGCAGACCTACCGCGTCGTGGTGACGCCACACCGCGGCGGAGACAGCGTGCGGATCCGGCTCAGCAACCGGTTCGGAACCGAACCCGTCACCTTCACGCGGGTGACCGTCGGACGCCAGACCCAGGGCGCCGCACTCGATCCGGATTCCGTCCGTCCTGTCACCTTCGACGGTGGCAGCACCTCGACGACGGTCGCTCCGGGGGCGGACGTCGCGACCGACCCCGTACCGATCACTGTGGAGGGATTCGAACCGCTGTCGATCAGCATCCACACCGACGGCCGGTCAGGTCAGGTCACCGGGCACGCCAGCGGGAACGCGACGAGCTACTACACGCCGCCCGGGCTCGGGGACCACACCGCGGACCTCGCGGGCGACGCCTTCAGCCAGACCACCACACGCGTGCCGTTCGTGTCCCAGGTGGACATGCTGGCCCCGGCCGGCGTCGCGACGGTCGTGGCCTTTGGGGATTCGGCCACCGACGGGCATGTGGGTGCCGACTTCTTCGGCACGCAGCAGGTTGCCGGGGTCGTCGATCAGAACGTGCGCTACCCGGACTTCCTTCAGCGTCGGCTCGACGAGGCCGGCAGCGATGTGGTTGTCACGAATGCCGGAATCGGCGGAAACCGATTGCTCTCCGACGGGCCGGTTCCCGCGCTCGGGCGGGCGGCCGAGTCCCGGATCGAGGCCGACGTGCTTGCCCAGTCGGGTGTCACCGATGTGATCGTCTGGATCGGGATGAACGACCTCGGCATGCCCATCGGCGCACCGTACGAACAACTCGTCGCGGGATACACGCGGGTCATCGATCGACTGCACGACGCGGGCCTGCGGGTTCATCTCGGCACCATGATGCCCGCGTCGAACGGGCTCGCCGACGGACTGACCAGCTTCCCGCCTGCCGATCCCGTTCGGGTCCGGGTCAACTCGTGGATCCGGTCCCAGCGACTGTCCGACAGCGTGATCGACTTCGACGCTGCCGTGCGTGACCCGAACAACCCCAGCATCCTCGACCGCAGGTACGCCAGCGCGGACAACCTCCACCCGACCCCCGACGGATACCGGCTGATCGCCGACACCGTGGACATCACCGAGTTCACAGGGAACGAATGCACCGCCGTGAACGGATCCGATAATTGACTGTGAAGACTGAAAGGAACTGCATGACTATGGGTTTCAAGTACGGACGTGCCTCCGCGGCCTGTGCGGTCCTGACGACCGCGATCAGCCTGTTCACCGCCGCCGTTGTGAATGCCGGTATACCCGAACCCGCGGCCACGGCCGAATCGGCTCCTGGATCGGTGACCACGGCGGACCTCGAGTACCCGACAGGCCATGGCCCCGGGGCGATGACGGTCTACACCCCAGCCGGCAGGGCATCCCCGGCGCCGGCGATCGTCATGGTGCACGGCGGCGCCTGGGCAAAGGGTTCACGTGCGCTGCTCGACGAGGAAGCCCGCAAGGCCACTGCCGAGGGCTTCGTCGTGTTCAACATCGACTACGAACTGGCAGCGCCTCGAAACCCACGCCAGTACCGGGACGTGATGGCCGCGATCGAGTACATCCACACTCACGCAGACGATTTCGGGGTCGCCGCCGATCGGATCGGCGGACTCGGGACATCGGCGGGCGCACACCTGCTCATGCAGGCCGTGACCGCGGGGCACGCCCCGCTGAAGGCGGTGGTCGGGTGGTCCGGTCCCTACGACCTGACCGTCCAGAGCACCCCGAAGGACACCGCATTCTCGATCGCCGCGGCCGCGGTCCATCTCGGCTGTGTGTCCACCGTCAGCCCGTGCGCCGAGCTGGCTGCCGACGCGTCGCCGATCCGGCACGTCTCGGCGGGGAATCCACCGGTGCTCCTGTTCAATTCGGCCGACGAGTTCATGCCCGTCGAGCAGATGACCGCGTTCGCCGATTGCCTGCGTTCCGTCGGCACCCCGGCGGAAACCCTCGTGATTCCCGGATCGAGGCACGCGGTGGCGTATTCGGACGCCGCGCTCGCCCCGACTCTTGCCTTCCTCCAGCAGCGCCTCTGAGGGGACCGCCCCGAGACGGAGCCCTGCCTAGCCGACGGGATCGCCGGAGGGGGCGGCCTGCCGTACGCCGCGGGCGATCTCGGCGGCGGCGGTCTGCACCGCCGCACTCATCCTGCGGTCCGTGGTGATCCGGCTGAGCGGTCCGCAGATCGAGAGGGCCGCTGGTGTCGGGTGCCCGTGCGCGATCGGCGCGGCGACACACCCGAGGCCGGGCAACGCCTCACCCCGGTCGTAAGCGACCCCCTCGACGGCGACCCGATCGAGCTCGTCCTCCAGCTCGCGCCTGCCGCCGGACCTCTGCACGTCCCGCCGGTTCAGCCGACCGAACACCGGCTGGTCGAGGGCCTCCCGCGGGAGGGAGCTCAGCAGCGCCTTGCCCACCGCCGACCGGTGCGCCGGGTACCGGCCACCGATCCGCGACGGGATCTTGGCGCCGAACGAGCCGGAGATCTTTTCCCAGTAGACGCCGTCGGCCCCGTCGAGGAAGGCCAGGTGGACCACGGCCCCCGTGGATCGGTGCAGCTCCTGCATCGTCGGCAGGGCGGTCCGGTGGAACCAGTGGTTGCGCACCGCCCTCGATCCCAGCTCGAACAATCGGACGCCGATCTCGTACCGCGTCCCGACCCGGGTGAGCCACCGCCTCTGCACCATCTTCTCGAGCAGTCGGTGAGCTGACGACGTCGGGATCCCCGTCAGTCGAGACGTCTCACTGAGCGTGAGGTGCCCGCAGTCGTCGAGTGCCTGCAGAACCAGCTCGATCCTGTCGAACATCGCCATCGATTGCGTCTGCTCACGGTCGTTCACCGCCACGACGTTCTCTCTCATCCGAGTCGGCTAGACGCCGAATCCGCCGGACACCGAGATCTGTTGCCCGGTGATGTAATTGGCCTCGTTGGATGCCAGGAACACGCATGCCGCCCCGATGTCGGCGGGCTTGCCCCAGCGCTTGAGCGGCACCAGCTTGTGGACCTCGCGTTCCCACTCCTCGTCGAAGACTCCCTGCGCCTTGAGCTCCAGGAACATGCCGGCCTCGATGACACCGACCAGCACCGAGTTGGCCCGGATGTTGTGCGCGCCTTCCTCCTTCGCGATGCCGCGGATCAGCGATTCGTTCGCTGCCTTCGGGATCACCGACAAGCCGTCGAGCGCCGGGAACCAGTGGTCACCCGCGGACCCGAGGTGGACGAACGAACCCCCGCCATGTGCACGGAAATGCGGCAGCACGGCGTGCGCGGCGGTGAACAGTCCCAGGGCCTCGATCTCGATCGATCGTCGGTACTGCGCGGGTGTCGTCTCGGCGACGGTGATCTGGTCGACGACCGGGCCGGCTCCCCACACCACCGTGTGGATCCGCGAGTGTTCGCCGATCACCTCCCCGAGCACGCGAGAGACGTCCTCGTCGGCGCGGACGTCGACCTGGTGCGCGCTCGCCTTCACCCCGAGCGCCCGCAGCTCGGTCACCGTTTCCTCGGCCACCTCGCGCTTGGAGTTGTAGCAGACCGCGACGGCACTGCCGGCGCGGGCGAACTCCCGGGCGACGCCGCGCCCGATACCGCCGCTACCACCGAACACCAGGGCGGCGCCCTCCGGAAAGCTCAAAGTCAGCATGTTCGTGCCCCGTTCGTATCCGATCCGAATCCCGCGACACCCTCGGATGCCGCGCGCTGTGTGTGACCGGTTGCCGTCTCGGTGTGCTCCAGGCCACACCGGCTGAACGTAGTGTCCGCATCCACCGCCGAACATACGGTTTCCCTCGTCGCGGGAAACACCAGGTCACCGGGCCGGTCGACGCTGTCGACCCGCACCTTCGCCACACACAGGTAGCCCAGGTGATGAGATGACACTGTGAGCCGCGCACAGGAGGAAACCAACCGGCGGATGCTTCGCGCCCGCGACGCGATGGACCGCATGTACGCGGATCCGCTCGACATCCCGACACTCGCCCGAATCGCCCACGTTTCCGAGGCGCACTTCATCCGGACCTTCCGTGCCACCTTCGGGGAAACCCCGCATCGCTATCTTCAACGGCGACGGGTCGAGCGGGCGATGTTCCTGTTGCGTGAGACCGATCGGAGCGTCACCGACATCTGTTTCGAGGTCGGCTTCTCGAGTCTCGGAACGTTCAGTAGAACGTTCCGAGACATTGTCAAGGAACCCGCCACCGACTACCGCAAGCGTAACCACGAGATGCCCGTCCCCACGTGCTTCGTGCGGTCGTGGACGCGACCGAGCAGTTTTGGATAAGCACGCGAATCCGCGTACTGCTTACAGTGATTGGCATGTACAAGGCAATCACGCAATCGCAGATATTCGTCCTCGACCAAGACGAGGCACTCGACTTCTACGTCAACAAGCTGGGCCTCGAATTGCACACGGATCAGGACCTCGGCTTCATGCGCTGGCTGACAGTCAACGTGCCGGGCGATCGGGGCCGCCAGATCCTGCTGGAGAAGCCGGGCCCTCCCGCGATGAACGAGGCCATGGCGGCGCAGGTCCGCGACATGGTGACAAAGGGCGCGATGGGCGGGTGGCTGTGCATCAGCACCGATGATGCCCACAAGACCTACGAGACACTGAAGGCCCGGGGTGTCGAGCTCACCGACGAGCCGACCGAGCGACCGTATGGCGTCGATTTCGGAATCCGTGACCCGTTCGGGAACGCCATCCGCATCGGGCAGATGAACACGCCTGCGTAGCGCAAAACACCTGCCGTCTCATCGAATTCACTATCCAAACCCGCTAGACCAAGACAGGCACGGCAGCCCGCCCGATCGCTGCTAGGCGATCGTGCGGGAATTCGGCGATCCCACACAGCACCTCGATCGGCGTCATCACCGACGACCGGGAACGGCCCTGCATCGAACCAATCAGGAGTGGACGCCATGAAAACGATCACCAGGTCGCTGCACGTTTTGGCCGCCGTTGCTGTTTCCGCCGCGCTCATGACGGGATGCACCACTGGCAACGCGGAGGGCATCGACACCGCGCAAACCACAAGCACCGGCCCTCAAGCACCCGGCGCAGACAGGGCAAGCGACGACGGCGAAGGCCGCTACGCCGCGATCAACGGCCTCGAGTTGTACTACGAGATCCACGGCACCGGCCGACCCCTCGTCCTGATCCACGGGGGCCTGGACACCATCGACTCCGCGTTCGGCACACTACTGCCGGAGCTCGCGAAGACCAGGCAGGTGATCGCCGTCGAGCTCCAGGCCCACGGGCACACGGCCGACATCGATCGCCCGCTGCGCTACGAGCTGATGGCCGACGACATCGCCGGCCTCGTCTCGCACCTCGGACTCGAGAAGGTCGACGTCCTCGGGTATTCGCTTGGCGGCGGCGTCGCCCTGCAGCTGGGAAGCCGAAACCCGGAGCTGGTGAACAAGCTGGTGGTCACCTCGGCCCCCTACAGAAGTGATGGGTGGTACCCCGAGGTTCGGGCCGGAATGGCGGCGATGGACCCAGACGCCATGGTCGGGACCCCCATGCACGAGATCTACGCCCGGACCGCACCGAAACCGAACGAGTGGCCCGCGCTGGTGACCAAGACGAGGCAACTGCTCGGCGAGGACTACGACTGGACGGCTTCCATCGCCTCGATCACGGCGCCCACACTCGTGGTGATCGCCGACGGCGACAGTGTTCGCCTCACCCACGCGGTCGAGCTGTTCGGCCTGCTCGGCGGCGGAAAGGCCGATGGCGCAATGGGCGGCGCCCCGAGCTCCCGGCTGGCAGTCGTCCCCGGTTCGCTGCACTACAACATCCTGAGCCACGGCGACCTGTTGTTGCCGATCATCTCCCCGTTCCTCGACGGGCCCGCCCCGAAGTGACCTCGACCTCGGGCCGAAAATGCCGAAGGCCCCTTTCGTTCGACACTCCGAACGAAAGGGGCCTTCGGGCGATTGGAGCCTAGGCCTTCAGCGAGGCGGGCGGGGTGAAGCGCTCGCCGTACTTGGCGGCGAGCTCCTCCGCGCGCTTGACGAAGCCGGCCTTGCCGCCCTCGTAGCCGAGGACGTACTGGTGCACGCCACCGGTCCAGGCCGGGAAGCCGATGCCCATGATCGAGCCGATGTTGGCGTCGGCGCTGGTCATCAGGACGCCCTCGTCGAAGCACTTCTGCGTCTCGATGGCCTCGATGAACAGCATCCGCTCGATGAGGTCCTGGATCGGGGCCTGGTTCGAGCCCGAGTTGAACTGCTCGCGCAGGCCCGACCAGAGGCCGGTGCGCTTGCCGTCGACGTAGTCGTAGAAGCCCGCACCGCCGAGGCGGCCCTTGCGGTCGTTGCCCTCGACGAGGAAGTTGATGACGTCGCCTGCCGGATCGGCGGGCAGTTCCTTGCCCTCGGCCAGCGCCGCGGCCTTGGACTCCGCGCGGATCTTCTGCATCAGCGTCAGGTTCAGCTCGTCCGAGAGCTGCAGCGGCGCCGCCGGGTAACCGGCCTGCATGCCCGCCTGCTCGATGGTGGCCGGCTCGATGCCCTCGGCAACCATGCCGATGGCCTCGTTGATGAAGGTGCCGATGACGCGCGAGGTGAAGAAGCCACGCGAGTCGTTGACCACGATCGGGGTCTTGCGGATGGCCTGGACGAAGTCGAACACCCGGGCCAGCGCCTCGTCGGAGGTCTTCTCACCGCGGATGATCTCCACCAGCGGCATCTTGTCGACGGGCGAGAAGAAGTGGATGCCGATGAAGTCTTCCTGGCGCTTGACGCCGGTCGCGAGACCGGTGATCGGCAGCGTCGAGGTGTTGGACCCGAGCAGCGCGTTCGGCTCGACGATGTCCTCGATCTCCTGGAACACCTTGTGCTTGAGGTCCTGCGACTCGAACACGGCCTCGACGACGAAGTCGACGCCCGCGAAGTCCGCCGCGTCTGCGGACGGGGTGATGCGCGCCAGCACGGCGTCCGACTTCTCCTGCGTGGTCCTGCCGCGCGAGAGGGCCTTGGCCTCGATCTTCTCGGAGTACGCCTTGCCCTTGGTCGCCGCCTCGATGGTGACGTCCTTGAGCACGACCTCGAAGCCGGCCTTCGCCGAGACGTAGGCGATGCCCGCGCCCATCATGCCGGCGCCGAGCACACCGATCTTCTTGATCTCGGTCTTCGCGACGCCCTCGGGACGCGAGCCGCCGCCGTTGATCGACTGCAGGTCGAAGAAGAACGCCTGGATCATGTTCTTCGCGACCTGGCCGGTGACCAGCGAGGTGAAGTAGCGCGACTCGATGGTCAGCGCGTTGTCGATGTCGACCTGCGAGCCCTCGACGGCCGCGGCCATGATCGCGCGCGGGGCCGGCATGGGCGCACCCTTGAGGGTCTTGCGCAGGTTCGCCGGGAACGCGGGCAGGTTCGCCGCGAACGCCGGGGTGGCGGGGGTGCCGCCGGGGATCTTGTAGCCCTTGACATCCCACGGCTGCACGCCGGACTCGGGGTTGGCCTTGATCCACGCCTTGGCGGCGGGGACGAGCTCCTCGACGGAGGAGACGACCTCGTCGACCAGGCCGACCTCCTTGGCCTGCACCGGTCCACGCTGCTGGCCCTGCAGCAGCATCTGGGTCAGCGCGGTCATCAGGCCGAACATGCGGACGGTGCGGACGACGCCGCCGCCGCCGGGGAGCAGGCCGAGGGTGACCTCGGGCAGGCCGATCTTGACGCCCTTGACGTCCGCGGCGATGCGGTGGTGGGTGGCCAGCGCGATCTCGAGTCCGCCACCGAGCGCGGCACCGTTGATGCAGGTGACGACCGGCTTGCCGAGGGTCTCGAGGCGACGCAGGTCAGCCTTCAGCGTGATGCTGTGGTTGAAGATCTCCTCGGCGTTCTCGGGGCCGACCTTGATCATGTTCTTCAGGTCGCCGCCGGCGAAGAAGGTCTTCTTGCCGGAGGTCAGCACGACGCCGGTGATGGCGTCCTTCTCCGCGTACAGCCGGTCGACGGTGGCCTTCATCGAGGCGATGTAGGCCGCGTTCATGGTGTTCGCGCCCTGGTTGGGGTCGTCGATGGTGAGCACGACGATTCCGTCGGCGTCCTGCTCCCAGTTGATGATGTTCTGCTCGCTCACTGCTTCAGTTCTCCTGGTAGTCCGGGCCGCGTCAGACGCGCTCGATGATGGTGGCCACGCCCATGCCGCCGCCGATGCACAGCGTGATGAGCGCGTAGCGGGCGTTGCGCCGCTCGAGCTCGTCGACCATGGTTCCGGTGATCATGGCGCCGGTGGCGCCGAGCGGGTGACCCATCGCGATGGCGCCGCCGTTGACGTTGAGCTTCTCGTCGGGGACGTTCATGTCCTTCTGGAACTTGAGCACCACGGACGCGAACGCCTCGTTGATCTCGACGAGGTCCATGTCCTCGATCGTCAGACCCGCGGCGGCCAGCGCCTTCTTGGCGGCAGGCGTCGGGCCGGTCAGCATGATGGTCGAGTCGGCGCCGGAGGTGGCGGTGGCCACGACGCGGGCGCGCGGGGTCAGGCCCATGTCCTTACCGGCCTGCTCGGAGCCGACGAGCACCAGCGCGGCGCCGTCGACGATGCCGGAGCTGTTGCCGCCGTGGTGGACGTGGTTGATCTTCTCGACGAAGTGGTACTTCTGCAGCGAGACGGCGTCGAAGCCGCCCATCTCGCCGACCGTCGCGAACGCGGGGGCGAGGGTGCCGAGCGACTCCGCGGTGGTGCCGGGGCGCATGTGCTCGTCGTTGTCGAGGATGGTGATGCCGTTGAGGTCCTTGACCGGTACGACGGACTTGGCGAAGTAGCCGCCCGCCCACGCCTTGGCGGCCAGGTCCTGCGAGCGCACCGCGTAGGCGTCGACGATGTCGCGGGTGAAGCCCTCGATGGTGGCGATCAGGTCGGCACCCACGCCCTGCGGCACGAAGTAGTTGTCGTAGTTGGTGGCCGGGTCCAGCGCCCACGGGCCGCCGTCGGAGCCCATCGGGACGCGGGACATCGACTCGACACCGCCTGCGATGACCAGCTCGTCCCAGCCGGAGCGGACCTTCTGCGCGGCGATGTTGACGGCCTCGAGGCCGGAGGCACAGAAACGGTTGAGCTGCACGCCGCCGACGGTGTCGGGCAGGCCGGCATCGTTGACCGCGATGCGCGCGATGTCCATGCCCTGGTCGCCGACCGGGGTGACGACACCGAGGACCAGGTCCGAGATCCGGTTCTCGTCAAGGTCGGGGAAGCGCACGCGCAGCTCGTCGATCAGGCCGGTGACCAGCGAGATCGGCTTGACCGAGTGAAGCGAACCGGTCTTCTTTCCTCGGCCACGTGGGGTTCGGATGGCTTCATAAATGAATGCCTCTGTGGTCACTGTGAGGTGTTCCTTCCTGTGCACGGCTCCGCCGCGTGCGTGGTGTTCGCAATGGCAGTTCAAAACGTCATCGCCGGGCGCCGACTCGAGCGGCGCCTGACCCGAGGCATAGACCTCGACGCAAGCCATACTAGAACTCGTTTCAAAATTGGGTCTAGGACCGAACCGAGCGGGCTCTGTGACCGTTGCGATCCTCGCGATGGGCCGGGGTCGGGCTCGGTTCTAGCGATGTGCACGGTCCAGCCCGCCGGCGGTGCTCAGCCCGGAATTGCGCGCGGACGTCGGTCCGTTCAGGAACCGGACAGCTTCTGGCGCTGACGATAGGCGCGCATGGACACCTGTGAACCGCACCCGGGGCTGCAGAAGCGGGCCGCCCGGTTGCGGGTGCGGTCGACGAAGCCGAAATGGCACGGCGGGTTGCAGCACGCCTTGATCCGCGTCCAGTCACCGCCGCGCGCCACCTCGGTCACCGCGGCGAGGATGGCGCCAAGAGCACCGGGGACACCGGTGGATCCGGCGGCGAGCTGCGCCGACTCCGTGGTGATGACCGTCGTCAGGGGGTAGCGGGTGCCGGCCTGCCGGAGATACCTCTCCGCGTCGGCGATCCGGGCGTCGTCGACCGCGGGGTCACCCGCGTGTGCCAGGAAGACCGTGACCAGCGCATCGCGGAGCTCTCGCGCGGCTGCCGCATCCGAGTCGGTCACGACGGTGTCGGTGGTGAGCAGGTCCTGCTCGACGGCCCAGTCGGCCAATCCCATGGCCGTGCCGAACACCTCGGTGTTCCCCGCGCCGTCGGCCCTCGTGTTCACGAACCGCAACACCAGATCGGGGCGGCTCGGCGTCGGCGACTCATGCACTGCGTCCACCCCCGACACGATACACAGCGGATGCGTCCGTATGGCAAAGGGCCGCAACATCTGAGCTATTTCCCTCGCAACGTTGTGAGCTACCGTGTTACGGTCGCAACATGACCACTTCAGAGACTTCAGCGAACACCCCAACCGTCTGGTTCGTCACCGGCGCTTCGTCCGGCATCGGGCGCGAGCTCGTGCGCCAGGCACTGGAAGCCGGTGAAGCGGTGGCAGCGGTGGCGCGGCACACCGCGGGCCTCGACCAGCTGGGCGAGCCCGACCTGTTGCTCACGATCGACGCGGACGTGCGCGACGAGGCCGCCGTGCGAAAGGCGGTCGAGCAGACGGTGGCGCGGTTCGGACGTATCGACGTCGTGGCGAACAACGCCGGGTACGGACTCTTCGGCGCGGTCGAGGAGGCGGACGACGCCCAGGCGCGGGCGATCTTCGACACCAACGTCTTCGGCGTGCTGAACGTGCTGCGCGCGACCTTGCCCGTGCTGCGGAGCCAGCGGTCCGGCCACATCCTGCAGGGCTCGTCCTACTACGGTCAGACCGCGGACCCCGGAGTCGGCCTGCTCGCGGCGACGAAATACGCCGTCGAGGGACTCACCGATGCGCTGGTCGCCGAGGTGGCTCCGCTGGGCATCAAGGTGACTCTCATCCAGCCCGGGCTCACCGCGACCCCATTCCTGGGCAATCTCGACGCGGCCAGCGCGACGCATTCCGACTACGACCAGACGGTCCGCGCGGTGCAGCAGGCAATCGGGGCGCTGCCGGGGTCGGCGTTCTCCGGCGTGGACCGCGTTGCGGCCGGGATCCGCGCCGCCGTGGCACGTGAGAACCCGCCGCTCCGTCTGGCGTTGGGTGTCGCGGGCGCCGATGCCATGCGGTCTGCGCTCACCGCGCGCATCGCCGAACTCGACGAGTGGGCCGCCGTCACGCAGACCGTCGACGCCTGAGCACCCGGTCGGGCACCCGCGACACGGACCGGGCCAACGGCGGGCCACGCGTTGACGTGCAACGGCGCGTGGCCCGCCGCCGAATCTGTGGCTTTCCTGGAAGTGTCGCGACTCGCGGTGTTCAATAGGGCCTGGACAACCGCGGGCATCGCCGCGGGCCAGGTACTGGTTCTCGAGGTTCTTCCTTCCCAAGGAGTTCTCATGACCATGACGTTCACCCAGCTCGACCTGCTCAGGGAGCTCGAGCCGACGGTCGAAGCCAATCTCAACCGGCACCTGTCGATGACCAAGAACTGGAATCCGCACGACTACGTGCCATGGGACGAGGGCCGGAACTTCGCGGAAATGGGTGGGGTGGACTGGGACCCGGACCAGTCGCGGCTCTCCGAGCTGGCGAAGATCGCCATGATCACCAACCTGCTGACCGAGGACAACCTGCCCTCGTATCACCGTGAGATCGCCGCCAGCTTCTCCCTCGACGGGGCGTGGGGCACCTGGGTCAACCGGTGGACGGCGGAGGAGAACCGGCACGGGATCGTCATGCGCGACTACCTGGTGGTCACCCGCGCCGTCGACCCCGTCCAGCTCGAGCAGTACCGGATGGAACACCTGACCAACGGCCTCGACTCGCCGCTGAACGCCGCGTTCCTGCCCTCGGTCGCCTACGTGACGTTTCAGGAGCTCGCCACCCGGCTCTCACACCGCAACACCGGACATGCCTGCGCGGACGACGTCGCGGAGCGGATGCTCGACCGGATCGCGGCGGACGAGAACCTGCACATGGTCTTCTACCGAACCCTCGCAGGCGCCGCCATGGACCTCGTGCCCGACGCGGCGCTCGAGGCGATCACCGACGTGCTGCTCAATTTCCAGATGCCCGGCCTGTCCATGCCCGGCTTCCGGCGGAACGCGGTGCTCCTCGCCAAACACGGCATCTACGATCTCCGGCAGCATCTCGACGACGTCGTCATGCCGGTGCTCCGCATCTGGAACGTGTTCGAGCGCAACGACTTCACCGATGCGGGCGAGCGGGCGCGGGACCGGCTGGCGGCGCACCTCGACGATCTCCGCCGCGCAGCCGAGCGGTTCGAGGAATCGCGGGATCGGATGCTCGCCCGCGAGGCCGCGCGCGCGGAATAGTCGTCGCACGCCGGGCGGGCGACGGCAACGCTGGTCGGCGGCACGCCGCCGCCCTATCGTGGTGGAACCGAAAGCCGGCACAAACGAGGGGCAGCAGGCCGATGCAGGGATCAATTGTGTGGCACTGGAACGTCAGTCTTCGAGCACGGCTGGTGTTCTGGTTCGCGAGAATCTTCATCAAACCGCTGTTCACGGTGTGGCCGATGTCCGATCGCGGCATCCTCGCGCTCGGGAAGCTCGATGAGTGGTCCGACCGGACGCCCGCTCCCAAGGGGGTGAGCGTCGAGCCGGTGACCCTGGGTGGGGTGCCGTGCGAGAAGGTCACCCATCCGAGGCGCGCAACCGACGCCCTGCAGGGCGCGACCATCCTCTACTTCCACGGCGGCGGATTCGTCTTCTGCGGGCTGGCCACCCATCGCGCCGCCTGTGGGGCACTCGCGGCCCGCTCGGGAGTCCCGGTGATCTCGGTCGAGTACCGGCAGCTGCCGTACGGCGGCATCGGCACCTCCCTGTTCGACGCGATGGCCGCCTACACCGCGCTGCTGGAGACCTGTGAGGACCCGACCCGGATCATCGTCGCCGGCGATTCCGCGGGCGGCTATCTCGCGATGAAGGTTGCCGAGATCTGCGCGTTGCAGGGCATCACGCCGCCGGCAGCGGTCATCGGGTACTCGCCGCTGCTCAATGTCGACCTCGAGTCACACGACCCGGAGTACATGAAGCGCGACGCCTACCTGCCGATGCGTCAGGTACGCAATCTCAAGGACCGCTGGCTCGCGGGTCCGGACCTGATCGTCGGGGCGCAGTCGCCGGTGGCGGCGGACCCGACTCTGTTCCCGCCGGTGTTCCTCTCCGCCGCCGAGTACGAGCTGATGCGGCCCGACGTCGAGATCATGACCGACCGGCTCGAGCGGGCCGGTCGGCCGGTGGAGACCCACCTGTGGAGCGGTCAGATCCACGCCTTCCCGGTGCTCGGCATCATGCTCGAGGAGAGCAAGACCCTCATCGCGCTCAGCATCGAATTCGCGAGGCGGAACGTGGCGTCGCGCGAGCGTCGTTCGGCCTAGGGCGCGTCTGACAAATGAATCGGCGGCGCGCTGAGAGTCTGGAGCCGTGTCGCGGTTTCAGGTTCTCTCGGATGCGCAGTAGTCGTTGATCGAGGGGATGCTGCCGCGGCCGACGGGGCGCAACGGGCGGCCGTTCGCGGACGCGCGGACCATGGTCGAGGGGATCATCTACCGGTGTCGGTGCGGGATCGCGTGGCGTGATCTGCCGGAGGTGTTCGGCCCGTGGGGGCGAGACGAACAGCAGTGGCTGGCACGCAGTGTCGCCGACCGCAAGATCCTCGTCATCGCGATGGAGGAGAGACACGTAGCGAGTGGGAGGCGTTCAACGCGGCTGGCGACGCGCGGCAGGAGCACTGCGAGGCATTCAGGAATACGCGGCCGGTGACGAGTAAGGGGTCGCCGGCGCGGGTCACGGTCACGGCCGTGAAGCAGAAGGAGACGAAGGCATGACGCACTTTGTGGGAGCCGTCCTCGTCCCGAATGAAGTCACTGATCAGGAGCAGTACCTCGCCGAGGTACTCGAGAAGTTCAGTGAGCATCGCGAAGTCGACCGGTACGTCGAGTACACGCGCGAGCAGTTGATCGCGAAGGAGCGCACCGAGATTGAGGAGTACCGCGACGGCCGGTATGCCATGTACCTCGCCGACCCTGCGGGGTACGCGAAGGAGTGGATGAACCCGCAACACCTCGCATACCTCTCGGCTCCCGAGTCCGACCAGTCGGGTTTCGCATTCAAGCTGACGAAGATCGACGACGCCGGGTGGCTGTACGAAGAGGCAACGAAGTGTTACGACGCCGAGGACATCGGCGAAGACGGAGAGGTGTACTCGACGTACAACCCCGACTCGCGCTGGGACTGGTGGGTCGTCGGTGGCCGCTGGGAGGACGTGTACCGGGATAGCCAGTGCGAGCCTGTGGCGGAGCTGGTCACGGTGCTAGCCGAGACGAAGGCGGCACTCGAGCGAGGCGACCAGTTGCGCTCGGCGCCGCAGGAAGGCCACCCGGGGGAGGAGCCCGAGCGGCGGCTGCCGTGGTGGTTCCCGGGCCACCTCGTGACCCTGCGCGGCGACGACGGCGAAGCCGACTGGATCGCGGTCTGCCGTACCGGGTGGTTCGGGTTCCATGACCGCGACATGACCGAGGCCGAGTGGATCGACCACCTCCTGCAGATGCTCGAGGGTGTCGCGGCGCAGGTCGTCTACATCGACTTTCACAACTAGGGCGTGTCTGACAATTGGTCTGGTGGTGCGCCGAGCGGCCGTGAGCTTGAGTTTGTCGGCGAGGCCGGCAGAGCGCCGATCAGTGTTCGGGGCTCTCCCGTGTCGTCTCTGGACGCCCGCTCAAGTCCCACCTGCGCCACCCCGATCGGCGTCGTTCGGAGTGCTGGTAATGCTCTAAAGCGTGAAGGGCCTGTAGGCCAATGCGCGATCAACGATCTCTTCGGGCGTGAGCGTGGACACGGGCCAGTAGATCAGGTCGGACACATTCGGGTCGGGCACGTTGGCCAGCAGTACTTCGAGAAGTCTGTCTTGCTCTTGCTCAGTTCCCTTTGCTTCTTGAAGTTGGCGGACGATACCGACGAGTTCGTCGCGGCCGAGTGCTTCATGATCACCCACGAGCACGATCATAGGACGGTGATGGCACTAACCAGCTGCAGCATCTGATAGGGCCCGGGTCCAGACGATTACGGCGTTGAGGATGACGGCGGCACGGTAGACGACGGCGTGCTTGTCGTATCGAGTCGCGAGGCCTCGCCATTGCTTGATGTGGCTGTAGCGGCGCAGATGACGCTGCGGTTCTTGTAGTCGGCGGTGTCGAGCCCGACAGGTCTGCCGCCACGTGATCCGCGCCGCTTGCGGTGTCCCTTCTGATCGTCGGGTTCAGGGATGACGGCCTTGATACCGCGGCTGCGCAGGTGCGCGCGGATCGCACGCGATGAATACGCCTTGTCGCCACGCACCGCATCGGGCCGGGTCCGTGGTCTGCCGATGTCGCGCCCGATGCGCAGCTGTGACATCAACGGCAGGAACATTGGCGAGTCGCCGGCCTGCCCCGGCGTGATCAGTGTGACCAGCGGGAGCCCGTTGCCGTCGACGAGCTGATGGATCTTCGTCGACAACCCACCGCGAGACCGTCCAATGGCATGGTCAGGCGGCTCTTCCCGCAGATTCGTGTAATTCGATCCAGCCCCCTGTGAGGCGGGTGGTGTTCGTCGCGTGCTGATGCGCGCGGACGATCGTGGAGTCCACCGACAGCGACCAGTCGACAAGCCCCGCCGTGTCGGCCGCGGCAGCATCCCCTCGATCAACGACCACTGGGCATCCGAGAGAACCTGAAACCGCGACACGGCTCCAGACTCTCAGCGCGCCGCCGATTCATTTGTCAGACACGCCCTAGTCCTGTCCGAGAACCCTCGCCGAGCGAATGGGGTGAGTTCAGCCGAGTTTCGCGAGTAGGTCAGCGCGCTGGCGCGAACCCAGGCCGGACACCCGTCGTGTCTCCGCGATCCCGACCGACTCGGCGATGTCGCGAGCCTTGATCTTCCCGAAATGAGGAAGGGACTCGATCAAGTAGAGCACCTTCGTCTTTCCGACGATCTCGTCCGACTCTGCTCGGTCCAGGATCTCGGTGAAGGTGAGTTTTCCCGACTTGAGGCCCTCACGAAGTTCCGACCGGGCCTTGCGGGACGCCGCTGCCTTCTCCAGGGCCGCGGCACGTTGTTCGGGAGTCAAGGTGGGCAGTGCCATGATGGGCATCCTCTCGCTTGGTTACCGACGAACCCAGGCTAGAACGGTGCCGTCGTTCGGCCGTTCATTGCTGAACCGCGTGTCGGCGACGTGTCGATCAGGAGGCGATCAGCTCGTCGATCTGGTTGATCGCCGACGAGGCCCCCTCGATCACACCCATGTCCAACACCTGCTGCAGCGCCTCGGCAGACTCGTAGGTGCTCACATATGTTGCGCGGGTCCCACCATCGCGCTCCGCGAAGGTGAAGACGTTCTTCGATACGGGCAGTTCGGGATTCGAGTTGAAGTCCAGGTCGGCGAAGCCGTCGTCGAACGAGAAGCTCGTCGGCTCGTCAACGGTGGTGATCTGCCACTACCCGGCGAACTTCTCGCCGTCCGGGCCGGTCATGAAGTAGGTCGTACGGCTGCCGGGCGTGAGGTCGTGGTCGACCACCGTCGCCGGGTAGGTCGGCGGTCCCCACACCTTCTCCAGCTGGCGCGGGTCTTCGTAGACCTGCCAGATCCGCGTAACCGGCGCCGCGAAGTCGGCGGTGATGGTCAGGGTCAGGTTGTCGAGGTCCTGCTGGACGTTGGTCACAGGCATGATTCACTCCTCCTTGGTCGAGTCGGATGCAATGAGTTCATCGATTCGCGCAATGCGGCCGCGCCACACCTGCTCCAGCTCGGTGAGCATGGACGCCACCGATCGCACCGCCGCCACGTCGCCGCTGGCCAGCTGCTCCCGACCGCTGCGCCGCTTGGTCAGTAGGCCGGCCTTCTCCAGTACCGCGACGTGCTTCTGTACCGCCGCGAAGCTCATCTGGTACTTCGCCGCGAGCCCGGAAACCGAGTGCTCCCCCGCCAGCACGCGGCGCATGATGTCGCGCCGGGTCCGATCGGCGAGCGCGAAGAACAGGGCGTCCGCCCGGTCCTCATCGTCTCCGTTCACTCACCCAACATACAACCAATCAGTTGTAGGTTGTCAAGACCTCGGCGACGGCGACGGTTCCGAGTACGGAGCCCCTCCGCCGAGTGTGCACCTGGGGGCACCTCCCTGCACGAAGTGCTTGGGGGAACGGGGCAAAGGCCCAGGACAGGCGACGACAGCTGCACACTCGGCGGGGCGGGCGCGGGAGGGTGAGCGAACGAGACGGGCTTGTCAGCCGTCGATTCGCTTGGCCCCGAGGTGGGTCTCCAGCAACTGGAGCGCGATCTCCTCGGGATCGCGGCGGACGGACGGGTCGGCCGGCTCGGCGGCCTGCGCCATCATCTCTTCCTCGTCCTCCGGGGTGACCGACTCGGGCGTGGCGGGCGGCGGGCCCGGATCGTCCGGATAGTCGGGTTCCTCGGGCGGCGGGATGTCATCGGCGCCTGGCCCCGACGGCGACTCGGTCCGCGGGGCGGGCGCGGATGCCGCCTGCTCCTGGCTCGGACGCGAGAATCGCGGCGCGCCAGCCGGTTTCGCCTGCTGCTGGCGGGCGGGCTGAGCGCGCGGAGGAGCATCGGCCGGCGCGGCGGTACCGACCTCGCAGTCGATCGCCCAGTCCACGCCGAACACTTCCCGCAGCGCGTCGCGGATCACATCGGCGTTGCGCGGCTCCACCAGACGCTTGGCCAGCGGCGCGGAGGCATGGATGAGGATGAGGCGGCCGTTCTCCACCGCCCGGACGGTGGCGCCCGAGAGCATCACCTCGACGGTGCGGCTCCGGTCTCGCACCTTCGCCCTGACCTCGGACCACACGGCGCGGACCGCGGTGGCGTCGGGCTGACCGGCCGCAGCGGGCGCGGACACCGGCGGCGCGACCTGCTCGGACGGCGCCGGCTCGGGTTCCGCGACGGCCGCCGGTTCCGGTTCGCGCACAGGCGCCGGCTCGACGGGAGGCGCAAAAGGTTCGGGTGCAACGGGTTCGGGCGTGACCGCTTCCGGGACAACGGGCTCGGGAACGACGGGCTCGGGGACAACGGGCTCGGGGACAACGGGCTCCGAGCCCGAAGGTGCCGGGGCAAGCGGTTCCTGGGCCGCGAGGGCGGGCTCCGGCGACTGCGGGGCCGGGACCGGCTCCGGCGCGGCGGCGGGCACCTCGACCGGAGCGGCGGCGTAATCCGCGGGTTGCGGCACACTCGGCTCCGGCGCACCACGTTCGGCCGCCACAGGGGCGACGACCTCCGGCGGGACCGGCTCGGACCGAACCGGCGGGGCCGGTTCCGGCGACGCCGGTTGAACCGGTTCCGGGTGCCGCTGCTGCGCCGCCGCGCGCTGCGACGGACGCTGGTAGATCGGCTCGGGCTCCGGGGCACTCGGCCGCGCCGCGGGCTCCGCGGGCGCGCTCGATCGTGTTCCGGCGACCGGCTCCGCGACCGGCAGGCCACCCTCGGCCCGCCGTTCGAGCCGCTCCAGCCGTTGCAGCACAGCCGATTCCGCATCCGTTGCGGACGGCAGCAGCATCCGGGCGCACATCACCTCGAGCAGCAGCCGGGGTGCCGTGGCCCCCCGCATCTCCCCCAGTCCGGCATGCAGGACCTCGGCGTAGCGGGCCAGAGTCGCGGGACCGATCCGTTCCGCCTCCTCGCGGATCCGCTCGAGCACGTCCCCTGGGGCGTCGACCAGGCCGCGCTCCCCCGCATCGGGGACCGCCCGCATCAGGATCAGGTCGCGGATCCGCTCGAGCAGATCCACCGCGAACCGTCGCGGATCGTGGCCGGCGTCCATCACCTTGTCCACGGTGCCGAAGAGCGCGGCGCCGTCACCGGCGGCGAGCGCATCGACCGCGTCGTCGATGAGCGCGACGTCGGTGACGCCGAGCAGGGACAGCGCGCGCTGATAGGTGACGCCCTCGTCGCCCGCTCCGGCCAGCAGCTGGTCGAGCACGCTGAGCGAATCGCGCGGCGATCCGCCGCCCGCGCGGATCACCAGCGGATAGACCGGGGCCTCGACGGCAACGTTCTCCTGCGCGCAGATCTTCTCCAGCAATCCGCGCATGGTCGACGGCGCGAGCAGCCGGAACGGGTAGTGGTGGGTGCGCGACCGGATCGTCGGCAGCACCTTCTCCGGCTCGGTGGTCGCGAAGACGAAGATCAGGTGCTCCGGCGGCTCCTCGACGATCTTGAGGAGCGCGTTGAAGCCCGCGGTGGTGACCATGTGGGCCTCGTCCACGATGAAGATGCGGTACCGGGACTCCGCAGGCGCATAGAACGCCCGGTCACGCAGCTCTCGGGTGTCGTCGACGCCGCCGTGGCTGGCGGCGTCCAGCTCGATCACGTCGAGGTTGCCGGGGCCGCCGGGGGCGAGCGCCACGCACGACGAGCACACACCGCACGGGGTGGAGGTCGGACCCTCCACACAGTTCAGCGACCGGGCCAGGATCCGGGCGGACGACGTCTTGCCGCAGCCGCGCGGGCCCGAGAACAGATACGCGTGGTTGATGCGTCCGGCGTCGAGGGCGGTGCTCAGGGGGTCGGTGACGTGCTCCTGCCCCACCACCTCGGCGAAGGTTGCCGGTCGATATTTCCGGTAGAGGGCCACGCGGAGAGGGTACCGGCGAAGGGCGACACCGCGTCGGCGGACCGCCGTCCCCCGGCCTCCGGCGCCGGAACCCGCACCTGCGCGGCGGCCCGGGTGAGCGGAATCCGAAACACAGCCGCAACACATTGGCAGCGCAGGCGAAACCACGACAGGCCATCGTCACCACTCGCGTGCGGCCGAGGCCCGCACGCGTGAGGAGAAACCGACGTGCCCGAGACCATCGACGCCGGAGCCACCGCATGGCTGCTGGTGAGCACCGCCCTGGTCCTATTGATGACACCGGGGCTGGCCCTGTTCTACGGCGGCATGGTCCGCTCCAAGGGCGTGCTCAACATGATCATGATGAGTTTCGTCTCGATCGCCCTGGTCACCGTGGTCTGGCTGGTCGTCGGTTACAGCCTCGCCTTCGGTGAGGACATCGGCGGCGGCCTGCTCGGCGGACTCGAGCACCTGGGGATGGCGGACATCACCCCGGCCACCGTGCACAGCGGCGTCCCCGAGTTCCTGTTCGCCACCTTCCAGCTGACCTTCGCGATCCTCACAGCCGCTCTGATCAGCGGTGCGATCGCGGACCGCACCAAGTTCTCCGC
Organism: Rhodococcus sp. PvR044; assembly: GCF_040548995.1. NCBI lineage: Bacteria > Bacillati > Actinomycetota > Actinomycetes > Mycobacteriales > Nocardiaceae > Rhodococcus > Rhodococcus sp. PvR044. The sequence continues at coordinate 160,095 of NZ_JBEPSX010000003.1, read as the reverse complement.
GTGGATGGTCTTCGTCCCGATCTGGGCGCTGGCCGTCTACGCGCCGGTCGCGCACTGGGTATGGGGTCCGGACGGCTGGATCGCGCAGCTCGGCGCGCTCGACTACGCGGGCGGCCTGGTGGTCGAGATCGTCTCCGGCGCGTCCGGGCTGGCGCTGGCGCTGGTCCTCGGCCCGCGCATCGGCTTCCGTTCCGAGCCCATGCGACCGCACAACCTGCCGCTTGTGCTGCTCGGCGTCGGACTGCTGTGGTTCGGCTGGTTCGGGTTCAACGCCGGTTCCGCGCTCGCGGCCAACGGCACCGCCGCGGCCGTCTTCCTCAACACCCTGGTCGCGGGCTGCGCGGGCATGCTCGGCTGGCTGCTCGTCGAGCAGAAGCGCGACGGGCACCCCACCACCTTCGGCGCGGCCTCCGGCGTGGTGGCGGGCCTGGTCGCGATCACCCCGTCCTGCGGCTGGGTCACGGTCCTCGGCGCAGCCGTGGTCGGCACCCTCGCCGGCGTCGTCTGCTCCTTCGCGGTGGGCCTCAAGTTCCGTTTCGGCTACGACGACTCGCTCGACGTGGTGGGCGTGCACCTGATCGGCGGCATCGTCGGCACGGTTCTGATCGGCCTGCTCGCCGCCGAGGTGATGACCGGTGGTGCCGAGGGGCTGCTGTACGGCGGCGGGCTCGCCCAGCTCGGCAAGCAGACGCTGGCGGTCGTCGTGGTCGGCCTCTACGCCTTCGGGGTCACCTACGCGCTCGGCAAGGCGATCGACCGGTGGATGGGCTTCCGGGTCAGCCGCGAGGACGAGATCGCCGGCGTCGACCTGGCGTTGCACGCCGAGTCCGCCTACGAGCACGCGGTCCTCGCCCACGGCGGGCCGACCGGGCCGCCGCCGGGGATCTTCTCCCGCGAGCACGACGAGCAGCGTCATCGCCCGGCCGAGCCCGACCCGGACGACGTCACCGACTGAACCGGGACGCGCCGCTTCCGGGTTCGATACGATCCGCCCGGTCCGGATAGGTAGGACCGCAGCAGCCGCCCCTCCCACCCGGAGGCGCCCGCGACCGGACCAGGAACGACGATGACGATGACGACGACGCTCCCCCCGGCCGGGTCGCACCCGGCCGACGCCCCGAACACCGACGGATTCGCCGATCGCGCACGCCGCTACGGCCGGTCACTGCATCCCGTCGGGCTCGCCGTCGCACTGCTCTTCTTCTGCTGGTCGCTGACGCCCTCCCTGCTGCCACGCCTGTGGTACCTGCAGGGGGTCGCCACCGGCATCAGCATCGCGACGGGTTACGGGATCGGCTGCCTCGCGGCTTGGGCGGTACGCAGATGCGGCATCTCGCCTCGATACTCCGAGCGGACCAAGCGGATCGGACGATGGACCCTGCTCGGGTTCACGGTGGTTCTCGTCCCGGCCTTCGCGATCCTCGGCGCGGTGTCCCAGCAGGTGGTGCGCGATCTCGTCGGCGTCGAGGAGGAACACGAGGCGAACTACCTTCTGGTGCTGATGATCTCGCTGGGCATCGCGGCGTTGCTGCTCTGGATCGCCCGCGCCTCCAGGAGCGCCACCAACCGGATGGCGGCGTTTGGCCGCCGCTACATGCCCGCACCGATTGCCAGGATCGCGAGCCTTGTCGTCGTGGTCGCCGTCGGCCTGATGATCGTCGACGGCATCGTGTACCAGGGACTCATCGGCCTTGCGAACCGGTCGGCGGCCGCGGCCGATCACAGCACCGCAGTCAACGTGGTCCGACCCGAGATGCCCGAACGCTCAGGATCTCCGGCGTCCGCCGAGCCGTGGGAGAGCCTCGGGCGAGAGGGTCGCACCTTCGTCGCGGGCGGCCCGAGCGCCGAGCAGATCACCGCGGCCACCGGCAGGCCCGCGCGGACGCCGATCCGGGTGTACGTGGGCCGCGAGTCCGCGGAGTCGATCACGGACGCCGCCGATCAGGTCGTCGCGGAACTGGTGCGAACCGGGGCCTTCGACCGCGCGGTGCTGGCCGTCGCCACCGGCACCGGCCGCGGCTGGGTCAACGCCTCGGTGGCGGGCGCCCTCGAGTACACGGCCGACGGCGACTCCGCGATCGCGTCCATGCAGTACTCCTTCCTGCCCAGCGCGTTGTCGTTCATCGCGGACCGCGAGTCACCGAAGGCGGCGGGGCGGGCGCTGTTCGAGGCGGTCTACGCGGAATGGGAGTCGCGGCCCGCCGAGAGCCGCCCGAAGCTGCTGGCGTTCGGCGAGAGCCTCGGCTCCTTCGGCGGCCAGTCCGCGTTCGCGGGCGCCCAGGACATGCTCGCCCGAACCGACGGCGCGCTGTGGGTGGGTACGCCGAACTTCTCCCCGCAGTGGTCGGCCGTCACCGCGGGCCGCGATCCCGGTTCGCCCGAACGACTTCCGGTGATAGACGGCGGTGCCAACGTCCGGTTCGCCTCGGCCGCACAGGATCTCGAACTCGACGGCCCCTGGGGCATACCCCGGATCGTCTACTGGCAGCACGCGAGCGATCCGATCACCTGGTGGTCGTTCGACCTGTTGCTGAACCGACCGGACTGGCTGCGGGAGCCGCTGGGCCCTGACGTCAATCCGGACATGCGCTGGATCCCGTTCGTCACCTTCTGGCAGGTGACCATGGACATGGTCTTCTCGGCGGACGTGCCGGACGGCCACGGGCACACCTTCCAGGCGGACGCCGTGAACATCTGGGCGGACATCCTCGCGCCCGACGGCTGGACGGCAGCGGACACCGAGAAGGTGCGCGCCGCAATGGCCGAGTAGGCGTGCCGCGCCGCCCGTGAGTGCTTGTGGCCCCCCTCGAGGCCACAAGTACTCACAGGCGGCGGAGCCGCCTCAGGGGTGCATGGTGATGGTGTAGCCGGCGTTCAGGTTCGGGAAGCCGGTGTCCACGGTGCTCGCGATGCCGTAGTAGACCCCGTCATTTCCGGTCATCCGGGTCCCGTCGAGGCTCACGTCGCCCTGGTAGTTGTTGGCCATGAACACGGCCTGGGCGTCGCCGGGCAGCCCGTAGGTGACATCGACACCGATCCCCCGCGGATCGTTGTTCGTCGCGGTGACGATCTCCGAACTCCACGGCGCGAGAACCGCGCGCGGCCCCTGGATCCACTCGCCGTACGGATTGCCCGAGCCCTGCAGCACCATGGGCTGACCGGTGTTGTTGGTGATCGTCATCGCGATCGTCGGGCCGGTCGTGGGGAGCGTCCCGGCGGACGCCGCCGCACCGGTGAAGCCGACGGTCGCGGCGGCGAAGGCCAGGGCGAGCGGGGGCAGGGTGGCGATGCGGGCGAGGCGACGGCGACGAACGGTGGCGATACTCATGATGAATGATCCTGTCCGAGTGAGTGTTTGATATCTCGAGCCGGACCATTCCGGCGCTGAGACAACTATCACCCGTTTCCGCCTCGGGTTCCGTCCACCGGACGGGCCCCACAGCGGATGAATCCGTTGTCCCCCGATCGGGGGACAACGCGTTCGGCCCGGCAGGCGTTACGACGCGGCGGGGGCCGTCAGCGCCGGGAACCAGATGTCCGTCAGGACCTCCGCGGCCTCCTCGGCGGAGACATCGATCGTCCCCAGCATCGCCCACCGTGTGAAGAACCGTTCGAGTTGCGTCACAAGGAGTTCGACGCGCAGCCGGGCCTCGTCGCGCCTGTCTTCCGGCCAGCGCGCGAGGTAGCTCGTCATCGAGTTCGGGAGGGCGAGGATCCCATCCCGGGCGACGGCCTGGAAGTCGGACTCCAGGGCAGTCGCCTCGTCCCAGGCCGGGAGCATCTCTTTGTATTGGTGGAACCACTCGATGGCCCGGGTGATCCAGTCCGTGAACTCGGCGCGCGATCCGGTGTCGAGCACGCGGTCCAGGTCTTGATAGAACGCCAGGGCGCTCGGCGCCATGCCGTCCCCTGCCACCGCCAGCAGGATGTCCACCTTGCCGGGGAAGTGCAGGTAAAAGGTCGCCCGGCTGCAGCCGACCTCGGCGGCGATGTCATCGACCGTCACGGCCGCGTAGCCCCTGGCAGCGAAGAGCCCCCGAGCCGATTCCAACAGCCGGGCTCGGGTCGCCCGCTTCTGCTCGGCTCGGAGCGTGCCACGCCTGTTGCCCGTGCTCGTCGCATTGCTCACTGCATCCACCACCAATCGGAGTTTACTCGCGGCCCATTCAGTCGCCGCAGCGCCAGCAAAGCGACCTTACGTCATTCACTTGACACGCCGTCAGTCAACGCTATTCTATGTCGTAGGTCACACCATGTCGTACATACCGCTATCGTCACAGTCGCGATTCCACCGGCGCACAACCGCGCCGGCCGGGAAGGGACGAGACCGCGGCCCCGGCCCCCGGCAGAAAGAGATCTCCATGCACTCCCCGAACTTGCCCCGCGTCTGCGTCATCGGCGCCGGTCCGTCAGGAATCACCACCGCCAAGCGCCTGAAGGATTACGGCATCCCGTACGACTGCTTCGAGGCCTCCGACGAGGTCGGCGGGAACTGGTATTTCAAGAATCCCAACGGGATGTCGGCCTGCTACCAGAGCCTGCACATCGACACCTCGAAGTGGCGCCTGGCCTTCGAGGACTTCCCGGTGCCCGCCGAATGGCCCGACTTCCCGCACCACTCGCAGCTGTTCCAGTACTTCAAGGACTACGTCGACCACTTCGGCCTGCGGGAGACGATCACGTTCAACACCTCCGTCGAACACGCGGAGCGCGACGACGACGGACTGTGGACGGTCACGCTGTCCAACGGCGAGGCGCGCACCTACGACGCGCTGATCGTCTGCAACGGCCACCATTGGGATCCGAACACCCCGGACTACCCCGGAGAGTTCGACGGCACGCTCATCCACAGCCACGCATACAACGACCCGTTCGACCCGATCGACATGCGCGGCAAGAACGTCGTGGTGGTCGGGATGGGCAACTCCGGCCTCGACATCGCCTCCGAGCTCTCGCAGCGCTTCCTCGCCAAGAAGCTCACGGTCTCCGCCCGCCGCGGGGTCTGGGTGCTGCCGAAGTACCTCAAGGGCACGGCAGGCGACAAGATGACGATGCCCGCCTGGATACCGCGCCCGCTCTCCCTGGCGCTCAAACGGCGCTTCCTGAACAAGAACCTCGGCTCCATGGAGGGCTACGGTCTGCCCAAGCCCGACCACCAGCCCTTCGAGGCGCACCCGTCCGCGAGCGGCGAGTTCCTCGGTAAGGCGGGCTCGGGCGATATCTCGTTCAAACCGGCCATCACCGCGCTGGAGGGCAAGCAGGTGCGCTTCGCCGACGGCAGCACCCTTGACGTGGACGTGATCATCTGCGCCACCGGCTACCACATCAGCTTTCCGTTCTTCACCGATCCGAACCTGTTGCCCGACAGCGAGAACCGCTTCCCGCTGTTCAAGCGGATGATGAAGCCCGACATCGACAACCTGTTCTTCATGGGCCTCGCGCAGCCGATGCCGACCCTGGTGAACTTCGCCGAGCAGCAGAGCAAGCTCGTCGCCGCCTACCTCGCGGGCAAGTACCTGCCCCCGGCACCCAGCGAGATGGGCGCCGTCCTTGCCGCCGACGAGGAGTACTACCTCAAGCCGTACTACAAGTCCCCACGGCACACCATCCAGTGCGAGTTCGATCCCTACGTGCGCAACCTGAAGAAGGAAATCGTCAGCGGCGGCAAGCGCGCCCAGGCCGCAGGCAACACCCTGCCCGTGCCTGCCCGTGCCATGCAGAACGCGTGAGGGAGGACAACGACATGACACTGACACAGGGATTCTGCGCGGCGGGCTTCGAGCCGGTCCGCGAGGCGCTCGAACAGCAGCTCGCGTCGGGCGAGGAGCTAGGCGCGTCGATCTGCGTGACCCTCGACGGTGCGCCGGTCGTCGACGTCTGGGGCGGCTACGCCGACCAGGAGCAGACCACGCCCTGGGCCGAGGACACGATCGTCAACGTCTTCTCCCTGACCAAGACGATGACGGCGCTGTCCGCGCTGCTGCTCGTCGACCGGGGCGAGCTGGACGTCTACCAGAAGGTCGCACACTATTGGCCCGAGTTCGCTGCGAACGGCAAGGCTGACATCGAGGTTCGGCACCTGCTCTCGCACACCTCCGGCGTGTCCGGCTGGGAGCGGCCGATCGAACTCGAGGACATCTACGACACCGAGGCCGCCAGCGCCCGGCTGGCCACCCAGGCGCCCTGGTGGGAGCCGGGCACCGCGTCGGGCTACCAGGCGCTGAACTACGGGCACCTCGTCGGCGAGGTGATCCGGCGGGTGGACGGCCGCAGCCTGGGCCGCTTCTTCGCCGAGGAGCTGGCCGGGCCGCTTGGCGCCGACTTCCACATCGGCACCGGCCCCGAGCATTTCGGCCGGATCGCACCGATGATCCCGGCGCCGGCCATCAACTTCGACATGTCCACGCTCGACCAGGACAGCATCCTGGTCAAATCGGTGACCTGCCCGTGGCTCGACCTGGAGAAGGTCAACACCGCCGAGTGGCGGCAGACGGAACTCGGCGCCATGAACGGTCACGGCAACGCGCGCTCGGTCGCCCGCCTGCAGTCCCTGATCTCCTGCGGCGGCGAACTGGACGGCACGCGCCTGCTCTCCCAGGCCACCATCGACCTGATCTTCGAGCAGCAGGCCGACGGCATCGACCTGGCCATCCTCACCCCGCTGCGATTCGGCATCGGTTACGGCCTCCCCCAACCGGACACCGCCCCGCTGGTGCGCGACGGCCGGGTGTGCTGGTGGGCAGGGTTCGGCGGGTCGATGCTCGTCAACGACCTCGACAACCGGGTCACCTTCGCCTACACGATGAACAAGATGGCGCCGGGACTGATCGGCTCCGATCGCAGCGACGCCTACCTGCACGCCACCAACGAGGCCGTTCGATCGGCACGAAGCGAGGTCTCCCTGTGAGGGCACTACAGCTCACGGATCCGGGTGTCATCGAGATCCGGGAAGTCCCGGTGCCGGAGATCGGCCCGTCCGACCTGCTGATCCGCGTCGGCGCGGCCGGCATCTGCCACTCCGACCTGCACCTGCTGCACTTCCCGGTGAAGATGCGGGAGGAACCGCTCACCATCGGGCACGAGATCGCGGGCACCATCGAGGCCGTCGGCAGCGAGGTCGACGTGCGGCAGGTCGGCGAGCGCGGGCTCGTCTACCTGTGCTGGTCGTGCGGCGTCTGCCGGGAGTGCATCAGCGGCAACGAGAACGTCTGCCTGGCCGCGGGCCGGACCGCCATGCCGCCGTGCCCCGGGCTCGGCCCGGACGGCGGCATGGCCGAGTACGTCCGGATCCCCGCCCGGTCGTTCGTCCCCATCGGAGACCTGGACTTCCTCCAGGCGGCACCGATGGCGGATGCCGCGCTGACCAGCTACCACGCCATTCGGGGTGCCAACGAGCACCTGCGTCCCGGCTCGACCGCCGTGGTGATCGGCATCGGTGGGCTCGGGCACGTCGCGGTGCAGATCTTGCGCGCGCTCAGCCCGACCCGGATCGTGGCGGTGGACCTCGGCCAGGATCAGCTGGACCTGGCAAAGCGCTGCGGTGCCGACATCACCCTCGAATCCGGTCCCGACACCGCACGCCAGATCCTCGAGCTGACCGACGGCCGCGGCGCGGACGCGGTGTTCGACTTCGTCGGCGTCGACCCCACCGCCACGATGGCGGTCGAGTCCGTGGCGCCCAACGGCGCGTACCGGATGGTCGGGCTCGGCGGCGGTGTCCCCGGAGTGACGGCCGATCCGGCGGGAGGCCCCGGCTGGCCGTGGGGCGCGTCGGTTCGGAAGTCCTACGGCGGCACCAGGAGTGACCTCGTCGACTCCGTCGCCCTCGCCCAGGCCGGGCTGCTCACCGTCGAGGTGGACCGGTTCGACCTCGCCGACGCCCGAGAGGCGTTCGACCGCCTCGAGGCGGGCAAGATCCGCGGACGAGCGGTGCTGGTTCCGTGACCGGGTACGACACGATCCGAAAGGAAATGCAGTGACGAAGTCTGTTGACCCCCAGGCGTACATCGCCTCCGTGATGGCCGGGCTGACGGGCCCCGGCGGGCGCTTCGAGCTCGGCCTCGAGAACGTGCTCGGGGCCGAGATCCCGGTCATGCGCATCCGCGACCGGGCGCTCGGCGACGTCCTGAGGGCCTCGCTCTCCTACGGCGACCGCGACTACCTGGTCACCGAGGACACCCGGATGAGCTACACCCAGCACGGGGCCGCCGTGGCCGCATTGGCCACCGCACTCCGGGACCGGTACGGCGTCGGCAAGGGCGACCGGATCGGCATCCTCGCCGCGAACACCCCCGAGTGGCTGGTCACCTTCTGGGCGGCCCAGGCTCTCGGCGCTATCGCGGTCGGCTTCAACGCCTGGTGGGCGCCGCAGGAGGTCGAGTACGGCATCGGCAACACCACGCCCACCGTCGTGATCGCCGATGCCAAGCGTGCCGCGGTGCTCGCCGGGCTCGGCACCGATACCACCGTGCTCACCATGGAAGAGGACCTGCCCCGACTGTTCACCGAGTTCGCCGGCGCCGAACTGCCGAACACCGCAGTGGCCGAGGACGATCCGGCGGTGATCCTGTACACCAGCGGGACCAGCGGCCGCCCCAAGGGCGCCGTGCATTCGCACCGTAACGTGCTCGCGACCATCGACTATCACCGGTTCAGCGACGCGCTCGCCGCCGCGTTCACCGGCGGCGACCCGAACTCGGACGCACCCAGCGACCGGCGGTACCTGCTCACCTCCCCGCTGTTCCACATCGCCAGCCTGCACAACCTGGCCGTGCCCCGGCTGGCGACGGGTGGCGCGGTGGTGATCTACCAGGGCTCGTTCGACGTGGACCGGATGCTGCGGCTGGTCGAACGCGAGCGCGTGACCAACTGGGCCGCCGTTCCCACCATGGCCAATCGCCTGCTCGATCACGAGGATCTTTCGCGATACGACCTGTCCTCGGTCACCGCCTTCGCGCTGTCGGCGGCGCCGTCCTCGGCGGCGTTCCAGGACCGCCTGCGCGAGAAGGTACCGTTCGCGCGCAACTCCCTGGTCGACAGCTACGGCCAGACCGAGAGTGCCACCGCGATCTCCGTCGCCACCCCCCTCGATCTCGCGCATTTCCCCGGCACCCTCGGCCGGCCCATCATCGGCGTCGCCGTGGAGGTCCGGGACCCGTTCGGGGAGAAGGTCCCCGACGGGGTGGAGGGCGAGATCTGCGCGCGCAGCCCCTACGTGATGCTCGGCTACTGGGACAACCCCGAGGCCACCGCCGCGGCGATCACCGAGGACCGCTGGCTACGCACCGGCGACTTCGGTGTGATCGAGAACGGCATGGTCCGGCTCACCGGACGACGGTCGGACCTGATCCTGCGCGGCGGCGAGAACGTGTACCCGATGGAGATCGAGCAGTGCCTGGACGAGCACCCCGAGATCCTCGAGTGCGTGGTGATCGGCGTCGATCACCCCGACCTCGGCCAGGAGGTGGCCGCCGTGGTCGTCGCGCGGTCGGAGGACGCCGTCACGGAGGAGGAACTGCGGGCCTTCGCCGGCGAACGCCTAGCCTATTTCAAGGTCCCGGCCCGGTGGCGGATCACCACCTCGCCGTTGCCGCGCAACGCGACCGGCAAGACGATGCGCACCAAGGTGGTCGTCTGATGGCGCCCCGGTCTGCAATAGACGTTCGAGAATGGAGTGGTCTGCGATGAGCTACGACGTGATCATCAAGAACGGCCGGTGGTTCGACGGCACCGGCGCACGGTCCGAGACCAGGAACCTCGGCATCCGCGACGGGCGGGTGGCCGCCGCGTCGGTCGACGCACTCGACGAGGCTGACTGCCCGCAGGTGGTCGACGCCGCCGGGAAGTGGGTCATCCCGGGCATGGTCGACATCCACACCCACTACGACGTCGAGGTCATCCTGAGTCCGGGACTCAAGGAGTCGGTGCGGCACGGCGTCACCTCGATCTTCCTGGGGTCGTGCTCGCTGTCGGCGGTCCATGCCGGCCCCTCCGACGCGGGCGACCTGTTCGGCCGGGTCGAGGCCATCCCGCGTAAACACGTGGTCGACACGCTCACCGAGTCCAAGACCTGGACCTCGGCGCACGAGTACGTCGAGGCGATCGAGGCGCTGCCCTTGGGCCCGAACGTGGCCTCCTTCATCGGCCATTCGGACATCCGTGCCGCGCAGATGGGCCTGGACCGGGCGACCCGCAAGGACGTCAAGCCCACCCCAGCCGAACTCGACGCGATGGCGGCCAAACTCGAGGAGGCGCTCGACGCCGGCTTCATCGGCATGTCCTCGCAGGAACTGCTGTTCGACAAGCTCGACGGCGAGGTCTGCCGGTCCCGGACCCTGCCCTCGACGTACTCGACCCGGCAGGAACGTCGCAGGCTCAGTGGGATCCTGCGGCGCCGGGGCAGGGCATTGCAGGCAGGCCCGGACGTCGGCCGCCCGCAGTCCATGGTCGCGTTGGCGCTGAGCAGCGTGGGGCTCTTCCGTCGCCCCTTGAAGGTGAGCCTGCTCTCGGCCGCCGATGTCAAGGCGATACCGGCTGTGGCGCATGTCTTCCCGGCGATGGCACGGGCCGTCAACGGTATGCGCGGCGACTTCCGGTGGCAGCACCTGCCCGTCCCGTTCGAGGTGTACTCCGACGGCATCGACCTGCCGGTCTTCGAGGAGTTCGGTTCCGGCGCCGCGGCATTGGACCTGTCGAACCAGCTCGAGGCGCGCAGCGCGCTGCTGGCCGACGAGTCCTACCGCCGCCGGTTCCGCAAGGACTACGACAAGAAGTACGGGCCCCGGGTCTGGCACCGCGACTTCTTCGACGCCGAGATCGTCGAGTGCCCGGACGAATCCGTGATCGGCAAGACCTTCGGACAGGTCGGAGTCGACCGGGGCGGAGTGCACCCGGTGGACGCCTTCCTTGACCTGGTGGTCGAGCACGGCACCAAGGTCCGGTGGCGCACCACGATCTCGAACCACCGCCCCGAGGTGCTCAACAAGTTCGCTTCCGATCCCGGTGTCCAGCTTGGCTTCTCCGATGCCGGCGCGCACCTGCGCAACATGGCCTTCTACAACTTCGGCCTCCGCCTGCTGCGTCGCGTCCGCGACGCCGAGCAGGCAGGGACACCGATCATGTCCGTGGAGCAGGCGGTGCACCGGCTCACCGGCGAACTCGCCGACTGGTACCAACTCGACGCCGGACACCTGCGCGAGGGTGACCGGGCCGATGTGGTGGTGATCGACCCGGCGCATCTCGACGCCTCGCTCGACGCCTATGCCGAATGCCCGGTCCCGGAGTACGACGGACTCTCCAGGATGGTCAACCGGAACGACGACGCGGTGTCCGCGGTGTTCGTCGGCGGCGAATGCGTGGTCCGAGAAGGGGAACCGACTCCGGTTCTCGGGACCCGTCGCACGGGGCGGTTCCTGCGAGCGGGCGAAAAATGAGCAACCCAGCGATGAACGGAAGTAGCACGGATGAGTGAGAACCGGTTTGTCGGCAAGACGGCGGCGGTGACCGGCGCGGCGTCCGGCATCGGCGAGGCCATCGCGATCCGCCTGATGGCCGAGGGCGCGAATGTCGTCGGGATCGACCTGGCCGGTGATGCGCTCGGCGCCATGGCCACCGAGTTCGGCAAGGCGTTCCTGCCCGTCACCGCCGACGTGACCAAGGAGGAGGAGGTCGCGGCGGCCCTTGACGCCGCGGTGACCCGGTTCGGGGCGCTGGACCTGGCCTTCAACGTGGCGGGCGCGTCCCGCGTGGGCGCGATCGTCGATCTCGACGAGGCCGACTGGGACTTCACCATCGACCTGGTGCAGAAGGGCGTCTTCCTCTGCACCAAGCACGAGGCGCGGCGCATGAGCGCCGGTGGGCGCGGCGGGGCCATCGTCAACGTCTCCTCGCTGAACGCCCATGTGCCGATGCCAGGGGGCAGCCCGTACGCGACCGGCAAGGCGGGCGTCGAGATGTTCAGCAAGAATGCCGCTCTCGAGCTGGCATCGTCGGGCATCCGGGTCAACTCCGTGCTGCCGGGACTCGTCGACACCCCGCTGGTCGCCCCGGTGCTGGCCTACGAGCCCGCGCAGGCGATGTTCCTCGAACGCATCCCGATGGCGCGGGCGGCGACGCCCGACGAGGTCGCCGGGCCGTGCCTGTACCTGGCCAGCGACGACGCGGGCTACATCACCGGCGCGAGCCTGGTCGTCGACGGCGGCTGGGAACTGTCCAACTTCCCGAACTTCAGCAAGCTCGCTGGTTGAGATCGGGAACGAGCGGCCGCGGTAGCTCGAGATCGAGCGGCGGCTGATCGGACGTGCACTGTTCCCGCCCTCCCCTCCAGGGGCCGGGAACAGTGCACGTCATTTCGCTTTCGCGGCCTTCGCCGCCGCCTTCGCGGACTTCTTGAACTCGCGGACCTCGCCAAGGGTGCGGTCGTCGACGACGTCGGCGATGGACCGGCGCGAGCCGTCGTCGCCGTACGCCCCTGCCGCCTCCCGCCAGCCCTCCGGCGCGACGCCGATCTGCTTGCCCAGCAACGCGAGAAAGATCCTGGCCTTCTGATCCCCGTAGCCGGGCAGCGCCTTGAGCCGCCCCAGCACCTCGCGACCGTCGGGATCACCCTCGGTCCAGATCGCCTCGGTCCTGCCGTCGTAGTGCTCGACGAGGTAGATGCACAGGTCCTGGATTCGCTTGCCCATCGACCCGGGGAACCGGTGCACGGCCGGCGGGGTCGCGCAGAGCGCGAGGAACGCGTCCGGATCCATCTCCGCGATCTTGTGCACGTCCAGGCCGGACAGCCGATCGTCTAGCTTCTTCGGCCCGGCGAAGGCCACTTCCATCGGGATCTGCTGATCGAGCAGCATCCCGATCAGCAGGGCGAGTGGATCCGCTGCGAGCAGCGCATCCGCATCAGCGTCTCCGGCGAGGTGCAGCGTGAGTGCCATGGCCCGATCCTGCCATTTCCGGCGGCGAACTTTCGACCCTGCAGGCGTCAGGGAACAATCTCGCGTCGCCGCCCGTTGAGTTCGGTACACCGTACGGAAGCGAGGGATCCTTGACTGCAACCCCGACCGATATCGAGTTCGACCGCCAGATCGGCGCACTCACCGAGTCGGGCTACCCCGGCCTGGCCGGGCTGGCCGACGACGACTTCGCGGCCGCGCTGGAACCGCTCCGCGCGGTGGTGCTCGCGCACCAGGAGAGCGCCGCCGACCAGGGCGAGGATCACATCCCGTTCGTCCTGGTCGTCGCGCGTACCGCGCAGGGCGCCTCCATCGACGCGCACGAGGCGATGTCGCGCACCGCCCTCGGCACCCAACGGGGGTTCGCCGACTTCGAGCCCGCCGAGCTCGCCCGGTTCCTGCCTATCGAATCCGTCGAGGTTCCGGACGGGATCGGCTACGCGCTACTGAACGTCGACACCGGGACGGAGTATCTGAACGTCACACCTGCGACGGCACTGACGTCGCTGACCGAAAGAGGAAGCACCGGGCTCACCGTGGCGGAGGGCGTCGCGCTGATCACCGTGCGCCCCGACATGCTCCGCAAGAACAAGTGCTTCTCGCTGCTGTCGTCACGGTGCGGGGACAAGCGGGTGCCCGCGCTGTGGATCAGCCAGCGCCGACCGAAACTGGGCTGGTGCTGGAACGGAAACCCGCACACCTGGCTGGGGTCGGCGTCGACGGCGGGCCGACTGCCGCTGCCCTGACGGCGGGCAGGCGTAGCCGGGCCCGTCGGGCCCGGCTACGCCTGCTCGAGCGACTTCTCGGTGGCGGCCAGCAACACGCAGGTCGCCACCCCGTCCATCGCCTTCGCGAGGTCGTCGGTGGACGGGAAGCTCGGCGCGAGCCGGATGTTCTTGTCCTCCGGGTCGGTGCCGTACGGGAAGGCCGAGCCGGCGGCGGTCAACGCGATGCCGGCCTCCTTCGCCAGGCCGATGACCCGCTTCGCGGTGCCCTCGACGACGTCGAGGCTGATGAAGTAGCCACCCTTCGGCTCGGTCCAGGACGCCACCTTCGACGACCCGAGCCGATCCTCGAGGATCTGCAGGACCAGCGCGAACTTCGGCGCAAGGATCTCCCGATGCTTGTCCATGTGCGCGCGCACGCCGTCGGCGTCCTTGAAGAACATCAGGTGCCGCAGCTGGTTGACCTTGTCCGGCCCGATGCTCTTCTTGCCCAGGTGCTGCTGGTACCAGGCCAGGTTCTGCGTGGAGCCGCCGACGAAGCTGACGCCCGCGCCCGCGAAGGTGATCTTCGACGTCGACGCGAACACGAACGGCCGGTTCGGGTGCCCCGCCGCCGCCGCGATGCCCAGCACGTCCAGCGGGGCCTCGAACTCCTCGACCAGCGGGTGCACCGCGTACGCGTTGTCCCAGAAGAGCCGGAAGTCGGGGGCCGCGGTCGGCATCGAGGCCAGCGTCCGCACGACCTCCTCCGAGAAGACCGCACCGGTCGGGTTCGAGTAGGTGGGCACCGCCCACATTCCCTTGATCTGCGGATCCTCGGCGACCAGCCGGGCGATCAGCGCGACGTCCGGGCCGTCGTGCCGCATCGGGACGGGGATCATCTCGATCCCGTACGACTCGGTGATCGCGAAGTGCCGGTCGTAGCCGGGGCTCGGGCACAGGAACTTGATCTTCGGCTCCTGCGACCACGGCCGCACCGAGTCGGGGGTGCCGTGCAGCAGCGCGAACACGATGATGTCGTGCATGATCTCGAGGCTCGCGTTGTTGCCGGCCAACAGGTTCTCGGTCGGGATGCCGAGCAGTTCGCCGAAGATGGCACGCAGCTCCGGCAGTCCGGTGAGGCCGCCGTAGTTGCGGCAGTCCACTCCGTTGCCGTCGCGGTACTCGACTCCTGGCAACGCGAGCAACGCCTGCGAGAGGTCCAGCTGCTCGGGCGACGGCTTCCCGCGGGTCAGGTCGAGGGTGAGCTTCTCCGTCTTGAGCTGCGCGTAATTCGCGGACTGGCGCTCGTGCTCCGAACGGAGTTCCTCATGGCTCATCAACCCAACTTGGGTTTGGGTAGGCATGCCGAAAGACCTTTCACCGGCGCGACTGTCGGAGGTGCGCAAAAATAAAGGGGACCCCGCGCACCCGGCAGAGCCCATTGACCCTTGCTGCCTTCCGGCCCTGGGGGAGTTCACAGGATGCGCGCCGCGCGGGATCCGTCCACGAGTGTAGCCATGCCCGTCCGGGGGCGGACAGGCGGCCGAGCTTTCGCCCCGATCGGGGGGCCGTTTTCATTTCCTGGCGGGTTAGCCGGTATGCTCGCCCACGGAGGATTCGCCTAGTGGCCTATGGCGCTCGCCTGGAACGCGGGTTGGGTTAACGCCCTCAGGGGTTCAAATCCCCTATCCTCCGCCACACGATGGCCCCCGATCTCCGGATCGGGGGCCATCGTTGTATCCGGGGCCAGGACGGATGTCGTGAATCTTCAAGACCGCGTCGTCGCGCAGGTCGCACCATGGAGCCATGACCACCACGACCAGCAACGCCGATCTCTACCGGCGACTCGCCGCCGAACTGACCCGCCGCGTCGAAGCCGTGCCCGCCGACCGCTGGGACAACACCTCCCCCTGCGAGGGCTGGACCGCCAGGGACGTGCTCGGGCATGTCATCGAGACCCAGTCCTACCCGGTCAACGCGGCGGGCATGACGCTGCCTGCGGTCCCCGACGTCGCTGTCGATCCCGTCGGGGCCTGGACACAGACCCGCGACGCCGTGCAGGAGATCCTCGACGATCCCGAGCGCGCCGATCGTGAGTACGAGGGGCAGATGGGCACGGCGAAGGTTTCCGACACCTTCGGCTCCTTCTACACCTTCGACCTGGTGGTACACGGCTGGGACATCGCGAAGGCGACCGGCGCCGACACGGCCATCAATCCCGGGGACCTGGCGATGCTCGCCCGCTTCGCCGAGCGGATGGGTGAGGCCCTGCACGGACCCGGGGTCTGCGGCCCCGTGGTCGCGGTTCCCGCCGAGGCGGACGAGCAGACGCGGGTCCTCGGCCTGCTCGGCAGGAGGGCCTGAGCCACCCCGAGGCGCTGTGACGGTCGACACTGTGCGAAGGACGCCGCCCGGGCCGGAACCCGCGTGACCACGGCGATCGATCCTGCGGCGGACGCCCGCACGCGGTGACCGCTTCGCTCGCACTGCGCGGCGCGGGACCCTTCATTACTGTCCGCGATGCGTCGGCCGTCGGCGCACAGTCCACTCGGGAGGAACCACCATGGCAGACAACGGCAGCTCCGTACTCGACACCGGCGCCGCGACCGCCGTCGACATCGAGGGCATCCTCGGCACCACGATCAAGGCCGTGCTCGACACGTTGAACAACGTGACCATCAGCTGACGTTCGCCCCACCCAAGATAGGCCCCGCCCAACAGTTTTCGGGCGGGGCCCTTTCGTATCCGAGTCCGAAACGATGAACAGTAGTGCCCATCAACTGATTTCATGGTCCGTGACGGTTCGCCGACATTCGCCCCGGACGACGCGGCGGATGCCACCTCCGACTGCCGGCGACCATTCGGACCAGCTTCTACATGAACTGTTCATGTTCCGGAAGGGTTGCAGCGCAGGTTGTTTCCCGCAGCTTTGGCCGACGTTAACCGAACAGAAACCCTGCGATTTCAAGGGATGCGCGCCCGCAGAACCTCCGATACAGTCCGCGATGCAGATCGAACGACACAGACTTCCTGGAGGAATCCCATGGCAAACTTCACCCCGATCGCAGACGCAGGCGCCGACACCGGCAGCAGCGGAATCGACGTCATCTCCGAGGTCCTCTCCGGCGCGGGCGGCATCTTCGGCAGCCTGGTCGGTGCCTTCAGCAGCTGAGCCCCCTCAGTTGCGCGGCCTCGGCCCCCGTCCATCCGGGCGGGGGCCGACGGCGCACCGGGACCCCTCCTGGCGGGCAACCCCACTCGATAGGCTGACGTCATGCCACAGTCGGCCCCGATCGGTGCAGTTTCGAGCGACCTGCAAGCAGTCGCAAGCGGTGCCGTTTCGAGCGACCTGCAAGCAGTCGCAAGCGGTGCCGTTTCGAGCGACCTGCAAGCAGTCGCTAGCGGTGCCGTTTCGAGCGACCTGCAAGCAGTCGCTAGCGGTGCCGGACGGTTCGCCCCGAGCCCGTCCGGCGACCTGCACCTCGGTAACCTCCGAACCGCGATGCTGGCGTGGCTGTTCGCCCGCTCCACCGGCCGGAGATTCCTGATGCGAATCGAGGACCTCGACCGGGTGCGGGCGGGTGCCGAAACGCGACAGCTCGACGACCTCGCGGCCTTGGGGCTGGACTGGGACGGTCCGATCGTCCGGCAGTCGGAACGCCTGGTGCGCTACGACGCCGCCATCGACGAACTCACCGCCGCCGGCCGAACCTACGAATGTTTCTGCACCAGAAGAGAAATCCAGCAGGCCGTCTCGGCGCCGCACGGACCGGACGGCCACTACCCCGGTACCTGCCGCGACCTGAGCGCAGCCGAGATCGCGGCCAAGCACGACTCGGGCAGGCCCCCGGCCATCCGGCTACGCGCGGAGATCACCGAATTCGCGATCGAGGACGAGCTGCACGGCCGCTACACCGGCGCGATCGACGACGTGGTGCTCCGGCGCGGCGACGGCATCCCGGCCTACAACCTTGCCGTGGTGGTCGACGACGCGGAGCAGGGCGTCGACCAGGTGGTACGCGGGGACGACCTGCTCTCCTCCGCGCCGCGGCAGGCCTACCTGGCCTCGCTGCTCTCGCTGACCGTGCCGCGCTACGCGCATGTCCCGCTGGCACTCAATTCCGACGGTAAGCGGTTGGCCAAACGCGACGGCGCCGTCACGCTGGCCGACCAGCGGGCCCTGGGTCGCACCCCCGACGAGGTGCGGGGAATCCTGGCAACCTCCCTCGGAATGGCCGAGGCAGGCGACAAGCCCGGCCTGGACGAGTTACTTCGAGGTTTCGATCCCGTCGCGCTCCCGCGAACCGCCTGGGTATTCGCGGATCTTTAATGGATGTTTGCGCAATCGAAACGTATTCGGCGAACGGCAGGGTACCGGGCAATGGGGATCGCACGTAGGGTCACTAAGCACTGTGTATGACGAGCACCGTTGAATGGCAGCAATCAGACCGCATCCGAGGGGAAAACATGACCACCGGTGGATTTGATCAGAACCAGAACCAACCAGGCGAGCCGTCCTACCCGACTCCGCCGCAATTCGATGACCAGGTGGCGGGGGGCGCATTCCCAGGCGGCGCCGAACCCGGCAGCCTCGGGGTTCGGTTCGGCGCGCGGCTCGTCGACTACATCCTGGTCGGAGTCGTCACCTGGATCCTGCTGATCGCCTTCGGCGTCGCCGACAACATCGCCATCAGCGGATTGGTCTCGGGCATCCTGACGTTCGCGTATTTCGTGGTCTTCGACATCAGGGGCTGGACACCGGGCAAGAAGATGCTCGGACTGAGCGTGCGCGGCCCCGGCGGCGGCAACCCGACCCCGCAGCAGGCCTCCATCCGCGAGGCGTTCAACCTGCTCAACATCATCCCGTTCATCGGCGGGCTGCTGAGCCTGATCGCGGTCATCGTGATCGCGGTGACCATCAATTCGAGCCCCACCAAGCAGGGCAAGCACGACGAACTGGCAGGCGGAACCCAGGTCGTCAGGAGCTGATCGATCACCGCACGACCATTTTCACCCGAACCCGCCGTTGTTCGAGTTCGGGACGCACCACAACTCAACCGCACAAAAGAAGGAAGACTGTGAGCGAAAACCCACCGACCGGCCAGCCTGGCAACGAGGGCACCCCGGACAATCCGATTCCGCCGCAGAATCCGCCTGCCGGCGGGTACCCGCCGCCGCCCGGATACCCGCAGCCCGGCGCCACCCCGCCTCCCGGCGGCTACCCGCCGCCCCCCGGTGGCTACCCGCCCCCGCCCGGATACCCGCAGCAGGGCGCACCGCAGCCCGGGTACCCGCAGCAGGGCGCGCCGCAGCCCGGCAGTTACCCGCCCCCGCCCGGATACCAGCAGGGCGGAACCCCGAACATGCCCGGCGGCTACCCGCCGCCCCCCGGATACGGCGCGGGCGAAGGCGGCTATCCCCCGCCGCCCGGGTACGGCGCGGACGCGTTCTCGGCCCCCGGCTTCGGCGGCCCCGGCGGCACCCCGCAGCTCACGGTCGGTGACGCGCTCGGCTACTCCTGGAACAAGTTCAAGGCCAACGCCGGGATCTGGATCGGCATCGTCCTGATCGCCGCCGTCATCGAGGTGGCGCTCAGCCTGATCTTCAACACCGGGAACACCTCGGGCGACTTCTCCTCGGCCTTCACGGTGTGGGGCATCTTCGGCACCATCGTCACCACCGTCGTGGGATACCTCATCCAGGCGGCCATGATCCGCGGCGCCCTGCACGAGGTGGACGGCAACAAGCCGGCGATCGGCTCGTTCTTCCAGTTCAACAACGTCGGCGCGATCATCCTTGCCAGCGTCATCGTCGGTGTGCTGTCCGCGATCGGCTTCGTGCTGCTGATCATCCCGGGCCTGATCATCGTGTTCCTGACCTGGTGGACGCTGCAGTTCGTGATCGACCAGAACCAGGACGCGATCACCGCGATCAAGTCGAGCTTCAGCGCCATCTCGCAGAACGTCGGAGCCCTGCTGCTCCTCGCGCTGGCGCTGGTCGGTATCAACATCGTCGGCGCGCTGCTGTGCGGTCTCGGCCTGCTGGTGACCATCCCGCTGACCGTCATCGCCTCCACGTACGCCTACCGCGTGGTGGTCAGGGGCCCGATCGCCCCCTGATCCGGACAACCGGACAAACCGCGCACCCGCCGCAGGGCGCGAGCTCCTCCCACCAGGGTCGAGGTCGCGCCCTGCGGCGTTGTGATGCTTGGATGGCGTCGTGACAGTGTCAGAGCACGCCGAGAAGAACCCCGAGCACGCGACCTTCGCGCACGTCAGTCGCGGCTACTACCCCACGATCGTGGCGCTCTTCACCGCCGTGTTGCTGATCTCGAATATCTGCGCCACCAAGGGGGTGGCCTTCTTCGCGGGTGCCGAGCTGAGCGTCGGCCCGCTGCAGATCCTGCCGATCATCACCGACGGCGGGTTCTTCCTCTTCCCGATGGCCTACATCCTCGGCGACGTGCTCAGCGAGGTGTACGGCTTCAAGGCCACCCGGCGGGCCATCTACCTGGGCTTCGGGGCCATGATCCTGGCGTCCGCGTGCTTCTGGCTGCTGCTGGAGCTGCCGTCCGCAGACTTCTATGTCAACCAGGCGTCGCTCGAGGCAGTGGTGGGGGTGTACCCCCGACTGCTGCTGGCAGGCCTGGCCGGGTACCTCGTCGGCCAGTTGCTCAACTCGCTGGTGATGGTGTCCATCAAGGAGCGCACCAAGGAGAAGCACCTGTGGGCACGGCTCATCGGGTCGACCGTGGTCGGCGAGTTCGCCGACACCCTGATCTTCTGCGCCATCGCGGCGGGCGCGATCGGGATCAGCACGTGGGGCGACTTCTTCAACTACCTGATCGTCGGCTTCCTGTGGAAGACGCTGGTCGAGGTGCTGGTCATGCCGATCACCTACCGCGCGATCGCCTACGTCAAGAAGCACGAACCGACGTACGTGATCGCGAGCTGACCACTCACCGGAAGGCGTCGACGTTTCGCGCCGCCCACTCGGCGAAGGTCCGGGGCGGGCGGCCGAGGATTCCCTCGAGATCCGGACTGACCTGCTGTTCGACCGGCGTCGGAGCGCCCAGGACGTCGAGAGTGCCGTCCACCACCGGCGCCGGCATGAACCGCAGCATCTGTGCCCTCGCCTCGTCGCGGCTCTGCGCGGCGAATCCGACCGGCTCGCCGAGCGCCTGACCGATCGCCGCGGACCGCTGACGCGGCGAGACCGGCGCAGGCCCGGTGAGTACGTAGGTACGGCCGGCGTGGCCCGCCTCGCGCAGCACCACGGCGGCTGCCTCCGCGAGGTCGGCCGGGTCGACGTCCGGCAGTCCGACGTCGCCGAACGGCGCGGCGACCCGACGGTGCGAACGGACCGTCTCGACCCATGCGAACGCGTTGGAGGCAAAGCCGGCAGGCCGCAGGACCGTCCACTCCATGCCCGACCCCTTGACCGCGGTCTCGAATGCCCTGAGTCCCGCGTGCGAGGGCGAGTCCGGCCGGGTCCCGGCGACCTGGGAAGACAACAGGACCACTCGGCGAACCCCGCCCGCACGCGCGACGTCGAGGATCCGGCTCGGGCTGACGTCGGCCGCGAGGACCTCCCCCGAAACGAGGAGGAACAGGGCCTCCGCTCCCTCGACCGCGGCTCCGAGACTGTCCGGTTCGGTGAGATCGGCCTGCCGGTGCCGGACCCCGATGGGGACCGCGTCCGCCGACCCCCGAGAGACCGCGGTGACCTGCTCACCCGCCGCGGCCAGGGCCCCCACCAGCGGCACGCCCACGTTCCCCGTCGCTCCCGTTACCACGATCATGAACAGCTCCCCTTCGTCGTTTCCTGAGGTCACACGCGTCGGACGACGCCCCTCGCGAGTTAGTTAGTTGACTAACTGACACTGAAGATAGCCGGTGGCAACGCGGCCGTCTATAGTTAGTCAGGTGACTGACTCAGCGGAGAGCGTGGGGCCCCGGCGCGGCAAGCGGGAACGCCTGGCGGAGGCCGCCGCCCAGGTCTTTCACGAGCAGGGCGTGGAGAAGACAACCCTCACCGACATCGCGCGCGCGGCCGACGTCCCGGTTGGCAACGTGTACTACTACTTCAAGACCAAGGACGAGCTGGTCGGGGCGGCGATCGGCGCGCACGCGCAGCGCCTCGAGGCGTTGATCGCCGCGCTCGATGCGCACCCCACTCCGCAGGAGCGCCTCAATGCGCTGGTGCGTGGATGGACGGAACAGCGTGAGGTCGCCGCGCGATTCGGCTGCCCGTTCGGGACCCTGTCATCGGAACTCGACAAACGCACCGATGGCCTGGACCGCGACGCCGCCGAGGTCATGCGTCACCTGGTCGACTGGGCCGAGCAGCAGTTCCGGTCGATGGGCCGCGACGACTCCCGTGAGCTCGCGGTCGCCCTGATCGCCGCCTACCAGGGCATTTCCCTGCTCACCAATACGTTCCGGGACCCCGAGCTCATGGCAGCCGAGGGCCTCCGCCTGGAACGCTGGATCGACTCGCTCGCCGGAGCGAGCACGCCGGGCTAGACGCGGCTGGTGGCGTAGAACCGTCCGAGAGTCTCCGACTTCAGATCGTCGAAGTAGCCGCCCTCGATGCTCTCCCGGATCCGGTCCACCAACCGGATGGTGAATCGTTCGTTGTGAATGGTCGCGAGCGTCGACGACAGCATTTCTTTCGATTTGAACAGGTGGTGCAGATACGCCCTCGAATAGTTCTTGCAGGTATAGCAGTCGCACTCGTCGTCGATCGGGTTGTAATCGCGCCGGAAACGGCTCGTGTTGATGTTGAACCGTCCGGTGGTCGTGTAAATCGCGGCATTTCGCGCCACCCGTGACGGATTCACGCAGTCGAAGGTGTCGGCCCCGTTCTCGATGGCGACGAACAGGTCGTCCGGCTCGCTGATGCCCAGCAGGTGCCGCGGCTTGTGTTCGGGCAGCTCCTCGTTGCACCACCGCACGATGGTCCCGAGGTTCTGCTTTTCCAGCGCCCCGCCGATCCCGTAGCCGTCGAAGCCGGTGCCGCTCTCGCCGACGATCGACTCCAGCCCCCGGCAGGCCTGCCTGCGCAGGTCCTCGTACTGCGCGCCCTGCACGACGCCGAACAGCGCCTGGTACGGGCGGTGGCTGCGCTCGGCGGTCAGACGTTCGTGCTCGGCGATGCACCGCACCGCCCACGCCTGCGTGCGTTCGACCGACTCCTCCTGGTAGCCACGGGTGTTGAACAGGGTGGTCAACTCGTCGAACGCGAAGATGATGTCCGCGCCGAGCCGGTGCTGGATGCTCATCGAGATCTCCGGCGTGAACCGGTGCCGGGAGCCGTCTCGGTGCGACTTGAACGTCACCCCGTCGTCGTCGACATGCGCGAGGCGCTCCTTGCCGACGGCGATCACATCGTCGGACTGGACCCCGACGGAGTCCATCGAGAGCACCTTCTTGAAGCCGACGCCCAGCGACATCACCTGGAATCCGCCGCTGTCGGTGAACGTCGGGCCCGGCCAGTTCATGAACCGGCCCAGGCCGCCCGCTCCGTCCACGATGTCCGGCCCAGGCTGTAGGTACAGGTGATACGCATTCGCCAGAACAGCCTGCGTGCCAAGTTCTTTCATCGTCTCCGGCAGCACCGCCTTGACGGTGGCGTTGGTCCCGACCGCGATGAACGCCGGGGTCTGGATCTCACCGTGCGGAGTGTGGATGGTGCCGGTCCGGCCCGGGCGGCCGGGCAGCCGGGTACCGAGGGTGAAGAAGGGTTGGCTCACCGTGTCATCCAATCAGCCCGTTCACACGGCCGCCTCGGCCGGTCCGACGAACTGGCTGTTGTAGAGCTCGAAGTACGCCCCGCGCCGGGCGAGCAGTTCCTCGTGGGTGCCCTGCTCGACGATGTGGCCCTCCTCCATCACCACGATCAGGTGTGCGTCGCGGATGGTCGAGAGTCGGTGCGCGATGACGAAACTCGTCCGGTCGCTGCGCAGCGCCGCGGTGGCGTGCTGGACGAGAAGCTCGGTGCGGGTGTCCACCGAACTGGTGGCCTCGTCGAGGATCAGGATCGACGGTTGCGAGAGGAACGCCCGCGCGATCGTGATGAGCTGCTTCTCGCCCGCGCTGACATTGCCGCCCTCCTCGTCGATGACGGTGTCGTATCCCGCGGGGAGCGAATGCACGAAACGGTCCACGTAACTCATCCGGGCCGCCTCGCGAATCTGCGCCTCGGTGGCGTCGGGGTGGCCGTAGGCGATGTTCTCCCGGATGGTGCCGCCGAACAACCAGGTGTCCTGCAGCACCATCCCGATGCGGGACCGCAGGTCGTCGCGCGACATGGTGGTGATGTCGGTGCCGTCCAACCTGATTCGCCCCGAGTCCACCTCGTAGAACCGCATGATCAGGTTCACCAGGGTGGTCTTGCCTGCCCCGGTCGGACCCACGATCGCCACCATGTGTCCCGGCTCGGCGGTCAGCGACAGGTTCTCGATGAGCGGCTGCTCCTCCTTGTAGCGGAACGACACGTTCTCGAACTCGACGTGACCGCGGCGGACCAGCGGCGTGGCGGGCGACGCGGGGTCCGGCGACTGCTCGTCCTCGTCGAGTAGTGCGAAGACCCGCTCGGCGGACGCGACGCCGGACTGCATCAGGTTGGTCATGGCGCCGATCTGGGTGAGCGGCTGGGTGAACTGACGCGAGTACTGGATGAAGGCCTGCACGTCGCCGAGGCTCATCGACCCGGACGCCACCCGCATGCCGCCAACCACCGCGACGGCCACGTAGTTGAGGTTGCCGAGGAAGTTGATCGCGGGCATCACCATGCCCGAGATGAACTGCGCCTGGAAACCGGACTGGTAGAGCTGCTCGTTCCGCTCGTCGAAGGCGGCCCCGACCTCGCGCTGGCGGCCGAACGCGGTCACCAGCTCGTGCCCGGTGAAGGACTCCTCGATCTGCGCGTTCAGCGCGCCCGTGGTGGTCCACTGCGCCACGAAGTGCTTCTGCGACCGCTTCGCGATCAGCGTGGTCGCCAGCACCGACAGCGGCACGGTCGCCACCGCGACCATCGCCAGCAGCGGCGAGATCCACAGCATCATGGCCAGGATGCCGATCACCGAGAGCACGGACGTCAGCAGCTGGCTGATCGTCTGCTGGACGGTCTGGGCGATGTTGTCGATGTCGTTGGTGACGCGGCTGAGCAGGTCGCCGCGGGGGTTGGTGTCGAAGTAGCGCAACGGCAGCCGGTGGATCTTCTCCTCGACGTCCGCGCGCAGCCGCATGATGGTGCGCTGCACCACGATGTTGAGCACGTAGCCCTGCACCCAGCTGAACAGCGAGGCCGCCAGGTAGATCACGAGCACGACGGCGAGCACCCGGCCGAGCGCGCCGAAGTCGATCCCGGTGCCGGGCACCACGTCCATCGAGGACACCATGTCCGCGAAGGTGTTCTGCCCCTGTGCCCGCAACTCGTCGACGGCCTGGTCCTTGGTGAGGCCCGCGGGCAGCTGCCTGCCGACGACACCGTCGAAGATGATGTTGGTGGCGTGCCCGAGGATCTTCGGGGCCACCACGCTGAGCACCACGCTCATCGCCGCCAGTACGAGCACCAGTCCGACCGCGAACTTGTCCGGGGACAGTCGTTTGAGCAGACGCCTCGCGGACGGACCGAAGTCCATCGGCTTCTTCGACGGCGGGCCCGCGGCGGCCATCGGGCCGCGCATGGCGCTCACGACGCCGCCTGCGCGGCGAGCTGGGACGCGACGATCTCCGCGTAGGTCTGACAACGGTCCACGAGCTCGGCGTGGGTGCCGATCCCCACGATGGCACCGTCCTCGAGCACGATGATCTGGTCGGCCTCGATGATCGTCGAGACCCGCTGCGCGACGATGATCACGCAGGCGTCCCGGGTGACCGGCGCCAACGCGGCCCGCAGCCGGGCGTCGGTGCTCAGGTCCAGCGCGGAGAACGAGTCGTCGAACAGGTAGATCTCCGGTTCCCTGACCAGGGCCCTGGCGATCGCCAGCCGCTGCCGCTGTCCGCCGGAGACGGTGGCGCCGCCCTGCGCGATCGGGGACTCGAGGCCCCCCGGCATGGCCCGGACGAAGTCGGCGGCCTGCGCGATCTCCAGACATCGCCACAGCTGGGCGTCCGTCGCGTCCGGCCTGCCGTACCGCAGGTTGCTGGCCACCGTCCCGGAGAACAGGTACGGCTTCTGCGGGACCAGGCCGATCGAGGAACGCAGCTGGTCGGGGTCGATGACCCGGACGTCCGCGGCCCCGACGCGGACCTCGCCGCCGGTGACGTCTATCAGCCGCGGGATCAGGTTGAGCAGGGTGGACTTGCCGGATCCGGTGCCACCGATGATGGCGGTGGTCATCCCGGGTTCGGCCAGGAAGCTGACGTTCCGCAGCACCGGCGCCTCGGCGCCGGGGAAGGCGAAGGTCGCGCCGCGCATCTCGACGATGCCGCGCTCGCGCCAGCTGGTGAGCGGCTTCGGCGAGGCCTGCACCGACGGCTCGGTGTCGAGGACCTCGGTGAGCCGCTCGGCACACACCGAGGCGCGCGGCAGGATCACGGCGATGACGGTCACCATCATCACCGCCATCAGGATCTGCATGATGTAGGAGAGCACCGCGGTGAGCGAGCCGATCTGCATGGAGCCCTGGTCGATGAGGTGGCCGCCGAGCCAGAGCACCGCGACGCTGGTGATGTTCGCGATGAGCATCACCATCGGGAGCATCAGCGCCATCAGCTTGCCGACCCGCAACGCGGTGCCTGCCAGGTCCTCGTTGGCCGCGCCGAAACGCCGCATCTCGTGCGATTCGCGGACGAACGCCCGGACCACCCGGATGCCGGTGATCTGCTCGCGCAGGACCCGGTTGATGGCGTCGATCCGCGACTGCATCAGCCGGAACTGCGGCACCATCTTCGAGATCACCAGGTACATCGCCAGGCCGAGCAGCGGGACCGCGACGGCGAGCACCCAGGCCAGGCCCTGCGACTGACGGATCGACATGACGATGCCGCCGATGCCCATGATCGGCGCCGCCACCAGGATGGTGCAGCTGATCACCACCACCATCTGAATCTGCTGGACGTCGTTCGTGCTGCGGGTGATCAGGGAGGGCGCCCCGAAGTAGCCGACCTCGCGCGCGGAGAACCGGCCGACCTGGTGCACGACCGCGCCGCGCAGGTCACGACCCATGCCCATCGCGGCGCGGGCGCCGAAGTACACGGCGCCGATGCTGCACGCGACCTGCAGGCACGTGATGAGCAGCATCGTGCCGCCGGTGGAGAGCACCACAGCCGTATCGCCCTTGGCGACGCCGTTGTCGATGATCTCGGCGTTGAGGCTCGGCAGATACAGCGTGGTCAGGGTCGAGATCAACTGGAGCGCAACGACACCCGCCAGGTCACCACCGTATGGGCGCAGGTAGGTGCGCAGCAGTGAGTACAACATAGGCTTCGAGGCTACCAATCGACCGCGTGACTCGGCGGGATACACCGGGCGAACCCGCAGCTCAGCGCCTCCGCCATGCCTCCGGGTCGGCGGTGAGCCGCTCGACGAATCCGGGCAGCCGGCCGCAGGCGATGTCCGCGATACTGACACCCTCCAGGACGGCCCTCAGGTTCACCCGCACCGCGATCCACACGTCGAGCAGCGGGGCGGCGGGCCCGTCGTAGTGGACCTCCTCGGGGCGCTGGCCCCGCACCGACGCCAGCGGGCCCTCCACGGCCCGGATCACGTCGGCGACGGTGATCTCGGCGGCGGGCCGGGCCAGCCAGTACCCGCCGTCCGGGCCCCGCCTGCTGTGCACCATGCCTGCCCGGCGCAGGTCACCGAGGACGGCCTCGAGGAACTTGTGCGGGATCGTCTGCGCGTTCGCGAGGTACTCCGCCTTCGCGAGCGCCTCCCCCGCCGCGGCCAGTTCGACCAGGGTGCGCACGGCGTAGTCCACCTTCGCGGTGATGTGCACGGCAGCCCCCTCGCCTGGCCGGTCCGTCCGGCGGTTGATTCCTACCATCGCGGTATGAAATCGGGCAAGCGCAGTTGACAGGCCACGCACGCCACTGCCAGCCTGGACGCATGTCCGGCAACCCTGCGCTCACGGTGCGACGCCACGTCGACCTCCTGCGCGTTGCCGCCGCGCTCTGTCAGTAGCGATCCGCCCCGCTCCCCCCTCCCACGACCTGGCCCCAACGGCTCGTCGACCGGCGCGCACACGCCCGCCGTACTGACATCTCGGAGCACCCTTCATGAGCATCGACCTGCACTGGTTCCTGCCCACCGCCGGCGACGGCCGCGGCATCGTGGACAACTCGAACTCCTCAACCTCCGATCCCAGGACCGCCGGGAACCGGGCCCCGACCCTCGAGTACCTGACCCAGGTCGCCCGCGCCGCCGAGCAGTCCGGGTTCACCGGCGTGCTCACCCCCACCGGGACGCACTGCGAGGACGCCTGGCTGACCACCGCCGCCCTGATCCCGCTGACCGAGCGGCTCAAGTTCCTCGTCGCGTTCCGGCCCGGGGTCATCTCGCCGACGCTGGCCGCGCAGATGGCCGCCAGCTACCAGCGCCTGTCCGGCGGGCGACTGCTGCTCAACGTGGTGACCGGGGGCGACTCACAGGAGCAGCGGAGTTACGGCGACTGGCTGACCAAGGACCAGCGCTACGCTCGCACCGCCGAGTTCCTGCAGGCCCTGCGCGGGACGTGGGGCGAGGCCCCGTTCGACTTCGACGGCGAGCACTACAAGCTGGTCGGCGCGACCACCTCGGCGCCGCCGAACCCGGTGCCGCCCATCTACTTCGGCGGCTCCTCCGCGGCGGCCCTGCCGGTGGCGGCGGGTCACGCCGACGTGTACCTCACCTGGGGCGAGCCGCCTGCGCAGGTGGCCGCGAAGATCGCCGCGGTCCGCGAGCACGCCGAACGTGCCGGGCGCACCATCCGGTTCGGCATCCGGCTGCACGTGATCACCCGCGACACCTCGAGGCAGGCGTGGGACGTCGCCGACACGATGCTCGCCGGCCTCGACCCGACCGCGGTCGCCGAGGCCAGCGCCCGGTTCGCACGGTCCGAGTCGGAGGGACAGCGGCGGATGGCGGCCCTGCACGGCGGCAGCACCGCGTCGCTGGAGATCTCCCCGAACCTGTGGGCCGGCGTCGGGCTGGTCCGCGGCGGGGCGGGCACCGCGCTGGTCGGCAGCCACGAGGAGGTCGCGGACCGGATCGAGGAGTACCACTCGCTGGGGCTGGACGAATTCGTGCTCTCCGGGTACCCGCACCTGGAGGAGGCGTACTGGTTCGGCGAGGGGGTGCGGCCGATCCTGGCGCGCCGGGGCCTGCTGGCGGGTGAGCGGGCGCTGATCCCGGCGTGAGCCGGGCGGGCGTCTGCGGCCGACCGGATCTACAGCCGCAGCACGCCCATCGCCGCGTCGAGCAGCACCCGCAAGAGCTCCTCGTCGTCGGCCTGCGGCACCGCCGCGTTCGCCGACAGCGCCGTGTTGAGCACCTCCAGCGCCGCGACCGCGCGGATCGTGGACTCCGTGGCGGCGTCCGGGCCCGCCAACCAGATGTTGATCCGCCGGTTGATCTCGATCAGCTCGGGCAGGATCGGGCCGAGGGTTGCGGTCATCGCCGAGGCGTCCCGGACGAACAGCGACCCCTCCGCGCGGTGGTTGAGCAGCCCGATCAGATAGCGGCGCAACACCTCCCGGATGCCGTCCGCGGTGTGCGGCGCCTGATCGAGCACGTCGGCGACGTCACGCATGACGAACAGGATCGGGGTGACGATGGCCAGCAGCAGGTCGGCCTTGGAGGCGTAGTGGTAGTAGAGCGAGGCCTTGGTGATACCGACCTCGTCGGCGATCTCCCTCAGGCTGGTCTGCTCGACGCCCTTGGCGATGAACTGCCGAAGCGCGGCCTCCCTGATGGCCGACCTGGTATCTCGCGCGCCCATCGTCGACCACCTCTCTTCCTCCGGTCCGGTCCGAACACAACGGCACCCTAAGGCCCCGCGCAGCGCGGCGACGAATCATTCCAGTTGTCGGTGGCCCGAATGGGTGCGTAGTCTACCTACCGCACGGTAGGCAAACTTGCAGAACGCGGTGTGGAGGGGCACATGTTCGGGAAACTTGCTCGATTCGTTGTACACAATCCATGGAAAATCATTGCGGCGTGGATCATCGCCGCCGTCGCGGTCGTGGCGCTCGCGCCCACGCTGACCGACGTGCTCAACAAGGAGCAGTCCGGCTTCCTGCCGGACACCTACGAGTCCATTCAGGCACAGCACCTCGCCGAGGAGCAGTTCGGGAAATCCGAGGACGCCACGGCGACCATCGTGATCAAGCGCGAGGACGGGCAGCCGCTCTCGGCGGAGGACCAGGCCAAGGTTGAGGGCCTGGCCGGTTCGATCAACGCGACCGATATCGATCGGGTCGTCGTCGCCGAGACCGGACCGCAGGCGCTCGCGGAGAACAAGGAAGTCCAGCTGGTCAGCGTCGGACTCCAGGGCATGCCCGACGAGAAGCCGGTCGGCGAGGCGGTCAAGGAGATCCGCAAGATCGGCGGCGAGACGCTCGCGGACAGCGGCCTGCGGATGTCCGTCACCGGTGACGCCGCCCTCATGGTCGACAACGAGGAGGCGTTCAAGAACGCCGAGGCGATCATCGGCATCGTCACGGTCCTGCTGATCATCGGGCTGCTGCTGGTCATCTACCGCAGCCCCGTCGCGGCCCTGCTGCCGATCGTTTCGGTCGGCATCGTCTCATCCATCGCGCCCGGCATCATCGCCCTGGTCGCGAAGGGCACCGGCCTGCAGGTCGACCAGTCGCTGCAGATCATCCTGACCGTCGTGCTGTTCGGCGTCGGCACCGACTACATCCTGTTCCTGTTGTTCCGCTTCCGTGAGCGGCTGCGGGCGGGCGAGGAGAAGACCACCGCGCTGATCCATGCGGTCGAGCGGGTCGGCGAGGTCATCGCCTCCGCGGCGGGCGCGATCATCGTGGCGTTCTGCGCGCTGCTGCTCGCGATCTTCGGCGCGTTCCGCAGCCTCGGCCCCGGCCTGGCCATCGGCGTCGGCATCATGGCGCTCGCGTCGCTGACGCTGATCCCCGCGATCGTGTCGCTGATCGGCACCAAGGTGTTCTGGCCGTCGAAGTCGTGGCAGAAGGAGCCCAAGGGCACCGTCTTCGCCAAGCTCGGCGCGTTCACCGGCCGCCGCCCCGGCGTGGTCGCACTCGTCTCCGGCGGGCTGCTGGTCGTGATGGCGCTTGGCATGTTCGGCTTCAAGACGGACTACGACCAGCTCGGCCAGCTGCCGTCCACCACCGAGTCGGCGCGCGGCATCAAGGACCTGCAGTCCGGGTTCCCGGCGGGCGCACTCAACCCGACGCTGGTGTACCTACACTCCACGGACGGCTCCCCGCTCGACCCGGCCGAGGTGGAGCGGGTGGCGAAGGAACTGACCACCTCCACCGGCATCGGCGGCGCCATGCCCGCGAACGAACAGGGCGACCTCGGACTGATCTCCAAGGACGGCAGCACCGCGCAGATCAACCTGCTGCTGGAGTACAGCCCGCAGTCCAACGAGGCGCTCGACGCGGTCGACCCGCTGCGCGAGGCAGCGCACGCGGCCGCACCGGAGGGCACCGAGGTGCTGGTCGGCGGGCCGACCGCGGCGTTCACGGACATCCGCGACGCGAACAACCGCGACCTGTCGGTGATCTTCCCGGTCGCAGGCGTGCTGATCGCGCTGATCCTGGGTCTGCTGCTGCGTTCGCTGGTGGCGCCGCTCTACCTGATGGCCTCGGTGGTGCTGGTGTTCTTCTCCACCATGGGCGCGACGGCGTTCCTGTTCAGCGTGGTCGGTGATCGTCCCGGCATCTCGTTCTCGCTGCCGATCATGCTGTATCTGTTCGTGGTGGCGATCGGAACGGACTACAACATCCTGATGATCGCCCGACTCCGCGAGGAGGCGAGGGAAGGCCGAAGCCCCAGGGAGGCAGCCCGATTGGCAATCGAGCACGGCGGGCCCTCCGTCGGCGCGGCCGGCATCATCCTCGCAGGCACCTTCGGGTCGATGATGCTGTCCGGCATCGCCATGATGACCGAGATGGGCTTCGCGGTGGCGCTGGGCATCCTGCTCTCGTCGTTTGTGATGTCGATGTTCCTGGTGCCCTCGATCACCGCACTGCTGGGCCACAAGGCCTGGTGGCCGGGCCACGGTGACGCCGTCACCGAACACGGCCGCCCCGAGGAGGACCTGGAGCCCGCGCGGGTCTGACCCCACCGGGCCGAAAACGACAGAGGGCCCGCCCTTTCCGTCATCACGGAAAGGGCGGGCCCTGCTCGTTGTCGAAGGGACTAGCTGGTCCAGGCGGCCCGGTGGCTGTCGGCCGGCTGCGCCGGATCCCAGTTCTCGGCCTGGAAGTTGGTCGTGTGGACGGAGTCTCCGCCGACCTCCGTGACGGTCAGCACCCCGATCATGGAACCGAGCAGAGACGGCTTGGCGGTCACGGCGATCGCGGAGGCGGTGTCCTTGAGCGCGTCGCCGTCGAGGTCGCTCGCGCAGACCCGGACCGTGAGATCCACGGTCGACGGGGTCTGTCCGCTGTTCAGCTTGGTGACGGCACCGTCGACGGTGACGCCGGAGGGCAACGTCGCGGACTTCGCGATCACGGTCGCGGTGGGATCGTCGGCGTTGGCGTCGCCGGGGCAGGTTGCGGTGGGAGCGGCGGAGGCCTCAGCCGCGGACGAGGTGTCCTCGGAGCTGCAGCCGGCAAGAAGGAGAGTGGCCCCGAGTGCGAGGGCGGTCACAGTGCGTTTCACCCGGTCATTGTGGATGCAAATGTCGGCTCCCGCATCACGGGGGGTGAACATCCGGTGACAGCGTCCCGTATCGCAGGTCACACTGCTCTACATGTGGGAATCCCTGCCGGAATGGTGGAACTCGCTGCCGGCGCTGCTGCGCGACCCGGTCGCGTTCGCCATTCCCTTCTTCGTCCTGTTCCTCGCCCTGGAATGGGCGGCGGCGCGGTACCTCGCCGCGCCCGAACACGGCGCGGACGGGCGGGCCCATCCCCCGCGCGGCGGCTACGACGCCGT
This sequence comes from Rhodococcus sp. PvR044, assembly GCF_040548995.1. Classification (NCBI taxonomy): domain Bacteria; kingdom Bacillati; phylum Actinomycetota; class Actinomycetes; order Mycobacteriales; family Nocardiaceae; genus Rhodococcus; species Rhodococcus sp. PvR044. The sequence continues at coordinate 127,367 of NZ_JBEPSX010000003.1, read as the reverse complement.
GGACGCGCAGACCAGCATCTCGATGGGCGCGGTGTCCGTGCTGACCAGCGCGGCGTGGAAGGCGCTCGCCCTGGTCGGGTATACGGCCATCTACACGTACCTGGCGCCGTGGCACCTGCCGGTAGACGCCTGGTACACCTGGGTGATCCTGATCGTCGGCGTCGACCTGTTGTTCTACTGGTACCACCGGATCGCCCACCGCACCCGGATCGTGTGGGCAACCCACCAGGCGCACCATTCCAGTGAGTACTTCAACTTCGCCACCGCGCTGCGACAGAAGTGGAACAACAGCGGCGAGATCCTGATGTGGATCCCGTTGCCGCTCATCGGGATCCCGCCGTGGATGGTGTTCGTCGGGTTCTCGATCAACCTGGTGTACCGGTTCTTCGTGCACACCGAGCGGGTGGACCGGCTGCCCCGGCCGTTCGAGTTGGTGTTCAACACGCCGTCGCACCACCGGGTGCATCACGGCTGCGACCCCGAGTACCTCGACAAGAACTACGCGGGCATCCTCATCGTCTGGGACCGCATGTTCGGCACCTTCACTCCCGAGACGCATCGCCCCACCTACGGGCTGACCACGCCGGTGCGCACCCACAACATCGTCACCCTGCAGGGACACGAGTACGCCGCCATCGGCCGCGACGTTCGGGCCGCCGGGTCGTGGCGGGAGCGGTTCGGGTATGTGTTCGGCCCGCCGGGATGGACGCCATGACCGCACCGCCAGGAGGATGGCCCGCGTCACACTTCACGTGTTAACTTACTCAAAAGTAAGAATGTGGCGACGGGGGGACCTCACCGCCCTCGGCGGAGATCGGAAGGTGGACAAGCAGATCGGGATCTCGCCGAGCGCACACGGCACCACGCTCAGCGGGGGCGTCTATGTCCGCAGCCTCGTCCCGCCGGTGGGCCGCAGCCTCTACGACGTGGTCACCGGGCTCACCCCGGCCCTCACCCAGCAGGCATTGGGTTCCGACCTGATGGCGCAGACCTACGGCAACGGCGACACCAGGCCCGGCGTCCGGTACACGACGATCGTGACCGAGTACGACGAGGTGGTGACCCCGTACACCGAGCAGTTCCTCACGGGCGCGAACGTCACGAACGTCCTGCTGCAGGACGGCTGCGAGGCGGACAGGTCCGAACACCTCTCGTCGCTCTACAGCGAAAGGGCCTGGCGGTTCGTGCTCAATGCCCTCGATCCGGATCACCAGACGCCGGTGCCCTGTTTCCCCGTCGACCCGTTCTTCCCGAACGTGAAGTAGGAGGTTCAGCTGCCGCCCTCGACCGCGATCGCGGCCCCGCCGCTCAGCAGCGTGGTCGCGGTCAGACCGAACATCCGATGGACGGCGTCGCTGAAATGGGAGGGGCTCGCGAAGCCGGCGTCGACGGCGGCGCGGGTGAGGTCCGAGCCCTTCGACACCGCCGTCGCGACGTGCAGCATCCGGGCCCACAGCCGGTAGCGGCGGAAGCTGGTCCCGGTCTCCGTGGCGAACAGCCGGAGGAAGTACGGCGTCGACAGGTGCGTGTCGCGGGCGAACTCCGCCGCGGTGACCGGCGCGCCCGGCTGCGCGCGGATCGTCCGGATCACCCCGCCGATCCGCTCGTCGACCGGCCCACGGACCGGGCCGGACACCGCGTCCAGGATGTGGCCTGCGTCGAGGACCGGGCCTCCACAGAGGCCGATCAACTCCGCTTCGGCCTGGTGCCCGATCCCGAACCCGCTCTCCGCCGCCGCCATCCGCTCGAGGCACCCGCCCGCCCGCGCCGAGCCGGGATCGAAGTAGCAGAACAACATTCGCTCCCCCGTCGCGACGATCTGGTGCCTCGTCCGCGGCGGGACGAGCACCGATCGGAGCATCACGTCGGCGCTCCCGTCCACCCGCAGGATGAGCGGCGCGTCCACGCCGACCGCCAGGCAGTACACCGCCGTCGAGTGCGGGTCCAGCCGCAGCGAGGGCCCGAGATAGACGGCGTGCCCGTAGCCGACCCACAGCGCGGGCGCCGCGGTGACAGCGCACGTTTCTGGAAGCGGCGACCGGTCCACAACCGCCATGCTGACACAACAACCACCACGAAAGGGGCAACCATGTGGGCCGATCGGATCGCACGGGCATTGTTGGTCGGCGTCGGACTGGTCAACCTGGCACCCGGCGCCGCGGCGCTCTCGACGTCACGGCTCGAGTCCCTCTACGGCGTGCGGGTGGGCGACGCCGACCTGGAAGTGCTGCTGCGCCACCGCGCTGCGCTGCTGGCGATCGTCGGCGGCGGACTGCTGGCGGGCACGTTCGTGCCGTCGATCCGGGTGCCCACCATCGCCGCCGCCGCGACGAGCATGGGCAGCTACGTCGCGCTGACCGCGGCGGTGGGACCGACGAACCCGCAGTCGTCGCGGGTGCGGGCCGTGGACGTGGGCGCGCTGGCGGCGCTGGCCGTCGCGGTTGGCCTCGGGTCCCGTTCGCTCAGGCCCGCCGCAGGCTGACCAGGAAGTCGACGGTCCCGGACCCGTCGACCGTGACGAACCCCAGCGACGGGGGCTGCACACCGAAGTCGGTCCACGTGACCGGGATGCTGCCGGAGGCCACCAACGCATCGCCCGACCGGAGCACCTCGACGTCGGCGGTGACCGGCCGAGCGACCCCCTTGATCGTGAGGGTTCCGGTCGCGGTGACGGTTCCGCTGGTGCCGTCGACCGGCAGGCCGGACAGGTCAACCGGTCCGTCGAGGACGAAGGTGGCGGTGGGGAATTCGGCGGCCGACATCACCCTGCCGTCGAACTGCCCGTCGCGCCGAGAGTCGTCGGTGGCGATGGACGCGACCTGCACGGTGATCTCGGCTGCCGTCAGCTTCTCGGCCTCGACGGTCGCCGAGCCGCTCACCTCCCCGGTGGAGCCGACCACCGTGACGCTGGCGCCGTTGAGGATCTCGTGCACCGTGTAGCCGGCCGCGGTCTCGTTCGGCGGGAGGCCTGCGTATACCACCCACTGCCCGTTCACCTCCCCCGTCGCGGGCTCGGCGCCGGAGGTGGACACCGAGGCGGCGGGCGCATCGTCCTCGGCGATCCAGGTGCCGTACACCCACGGCCCCACGACGAGGGCGAGCACCGCGACGACCGCGATCCCCCCGAGTACCCACCAGCGTCTGCTCATGTCGGGGACAGTACTGACCTCCCACGCGCTCCGCAGGGTGTCAGTTCACCGCGCCGAAGTGCTTGCGGGTGTCCCGGGCGAAGCTCGCGAACAGCGCCTTGTTCACCGGCAGCGCGAGCCGGACCGGGACCCCGAAGCCGCGGCGCGCGGTGAAGGCGAAGGTCCAGACGAATCGGCAACCCGTCGGCGTCGGCTCGACCCGGTAGTCCTCGGCGAACGATCGGAACAGCGGGACGTTGGCCTGTTCCACGTAGAACGCGTGCCGCCGTTGCTCCTCGTCCCAGACGAAGAACTGCTCGCGCAGCTGCATGAAGCCGCCCGCCACCTTGGCGACCCTGGTCGTCGCCGTGCTGTGCGGGGCCACCGAGGTGTAGTGCACGTCGAGCAGCCGGCACCACGACAGCGGCTCGGCGCCGGTCAGGCCCCGCCACACCTCGTCCGCCCCCGCACGCAGATCCATGCCGTAGGTGTAGACGAAATCCGCGGTCTCGAGGTAGGAGTCGTCGATCGGGTCGAGATCGAACCAGTGCATGGTCGCTCGCTTTCGCTCGAGGGCCCGCCGATTGTGTCGCGCGACATGTCTCGAGGGCCGACAGTACCGAACTATGCTGACCGACATAGGCAGCAAGGGAGAACGAGCACGTGACACAACGCCCCACCGCCCGCGACCGGATGCTCACGAGCGCCATCGCCCTCTTCCGTGAGCGGGGCATCGACGCGACCTCCTTCGCCGACGTCATCGAGCGCGCCGAGGCCCCGCGCGGGTCGATCTACCACCACTTCCCCGGCGGGAAGACCCAGCTGGCCGAGGAGGCCACCCGCACGGCGGGCGGCCTGATGGAGACGCTGATCGAGTCGAGCCTCGCGCAGGGCGGACCGTCCGAGACCCTGGCGCGGCTCATCGGCATGTTCCGCCGGCAGCTGCTGGACTCGGATTTCCGGTCGGGCTGCCCGGTGGCCGCGGGCGCGCTGGAGAGCGGGGACTTCGCGGCCGTGCGGGAGATCGCAGGCGAGAGCTTCACGGCCTGGGAGGAGGCCATCGCGACGGCCCTCGCCCAGCGGGGTGTGCCCGCGGCCCGCGCCGAGTCCCTTGCGACCACCGCCGTCACCGCCATCGAGGGGGCACTGCTCGTGGCGAGGGCGCAGCGCAGCGTGCAGGCACTCGACCGCGTCGGCGCCGAGCTGTCCGGGCTGATCGACACGGCGGTGGACGCGGCCCGGCGGTGACCGCAGCGAGAACCGGCTAGCTGGAGCCCTGCCCGTTCCCGTTCTTGACGGGGAACAGACTTCGTGCGATGACCAGCAGGATGCCGATGACCTCCACGACCGAAGCGGTCAGCCACGCGATCATCACCTGGGAATCGGGGTTCTCCCGGTTTACGAAGAGGTACACCCCGAAGAACACGTTCGACATGAGAAGTTGCGCCCCGACAAAGATGGTCGACCAGAGTGCGAGGCGCTTCCGAAGCTTGATGTCCTGCTCGCGGTTCTTCGCCTTCAGAGTCCGTATGCGCAGCTCTGCCGCGAGGAGAGCACTGTTCGAGTCCTCATCTCGCTCCGATTGCTCTCCAGATTCCGAGCCACCATCGGATTCAGCGGGCGCATTCGCCGCATCAGTGTCGCCGGACCGGGCGCCTGAAGGCTCCTCTACAGCTGCCTGTCGCTTGTGGAGCTCTTCCAGCCTGGTCGCGCGCGCCAATTTGGCGCCGACCTGACTTTGATCGACGGCAGTTCCATCCCCGGTCACCGTCCGAGCAATCCCAGGCCGGCCAGGCGATTGTTCATCGCGGGAGTCGACACGTTGAACTTCCGTCGCAGATCACCGATCGACAAGCCCTCAGCCCACCATTTCTTCACGATCGCCGCAGGCATCAACAATTCGGCGGCAAACTGGTTTGCCCAGATCTCCTCGGAGTCTGTTCCTGATGAGGCGAGCTCGGCCCGCTCGTCGACGAACCCCATCGGCTCGGGGTCGTCTTGGTGCCGAATGTAGTGGCCGATCTCGTGCGCGAGGGTAAACCGTTGACGTACCGGGTGATCGGATTCGTTCACATAGATCTCGGTCGGGCCGTCTGCCTGCTCCCGGACAATGAATCCAGCCAGGTTGTTGTCCAGCATCGCGGGCCGAACCGCGATACCGAGGCGCTCGGCAATCTCCCAGGGATCGATCGGGAAGGCAATGTTGCCCATGCCGTCGTTCCAGTACTGCATTCGCAGTTTGCGGGCAGCGTCCTTCGCAGTCGCGGTTGCCATGTCCACCTCCGATCGCTGGGTTCGCTCGCGCCAAGGGGCGGGTATCCATGACCTGGCCTGCCGGGCAGGTTGGACTGTACCCACCATCCATGACGCGTGAACTCGTGCCCTCGGGCCGCTCGGCGTGTGTCGCACGTGGCGACGCCTCTGATGGCAAAAAAGACCCTCACCTGCGTGAGCAGGTGAGGGTCCTTGGCGGTGGCGGAGGGATTTGAACCCTCGGACGGGGGTTACCCGTCACACGCTTTCGAGGCGTGCTCCTTAGGCCGCTCGGACACGCCACCGCCGGTGACTTTACCCGACTCCGGGCCTGGCGCTAAATCGGCCGCTGACCGGGACCTCCGCGCGATCAGCGCTGCTCGCGGAAGAAGCCCTCCAGCAGCGCCGCGCACTCGTCCTCCAGCACGCCGCCGCGCACCTGTGGGCGATGGGTGAGCCTGCGGTCGCGGACCACGTCCCACAGCGACCCGACGGCCCCGGTCTTGGGCTCCCACGCCCCGAACACGACCTTCTCGATCCGGGCCAGCACCAGCGCCCCCGCGCACATCGTGCACGGTTCCAGGGTCACCGCCAGGGTCGCGCCCTCCAGCCGCCAGCCGTCGCCATGCACCAGGGCGGCCGCGCGCAGCGCCAGGATCTCGGCGTGCGCGGTCGGGTCGGCATTGGCCTCGCGGGCGTTCGCGGCCCTGGCCAGCTCGACGCCGTTCGCGTCGAAGACCACGGCGCCGACCGGGACATCCGCGGAGTCCGCGGCGGAGGCTGCGGCGATCGCGGCCCGGATCATCGCCTCGTCGCGGTCCCTCGCCCCGCTGGGCAGCGACATCTACCGGGGCAGGGTGTCGAGCACCGAGGAGAGTTCGGTGGCGAAGCCGAGCCGCTGCGCGATCATGCCCAGCTGCTCGTCGGGGTACAGCTCGGTCTCGGCGAGGATCACCCCGAGCACCGGCTCCGGCAGGCCGAGGTCCGCGAGCAGGCTGAGGTCGCCCTCCTCCCACGGGTCGACGTCGTCGAGCTCGTCGGGGTCGAGGTCAGGGGTCTCGATGTTGAGCGCGTCGAGCACATCGGAGGCGATGTCGTAGTCGAGCGCGGCGGTGGCGTCCGAGAGCAGCAGCCGGGTGCCCGACGGCGCAGGCCGGAGGATGACGAAGAACTCGTCGTCGATGTCGAGCAGGCCGAACACGGCGCCGGAGCTCCGCATCTCGCGCAGCTCGGTCTCCGCGGCCTCGAGACTGTTCAGTGCGGCCGAGGTCAGCGCCGTGCACTTCCACTTGCCGTCGTCGAGGACAACCGCGACGCCGAAGCCATCGAGATCCTCGAACTGGTCCGAGGGGGCGCTGTTGTCACGCGCGCGCTGAGCTGCCATGCCGTCACCGTAGTCCGCCGGGCGCCGGTAACTGAAGTCCGCTGGCAAATGTGCCAACCTATCCGGGTGTCTGATGAAGCGACTGACCCGCCGGTGTGCGTTCTCGGGCTCGGACTGATCGGCGGTTCGGTGCTGCGGGCCGCCGTCGCCGCGGGTCGGACGGCGTGGGGCTACAACCGCTCCGCCGGCGCCGTCGAGGACGCCCGCGCCGACGGATACGACGCCGACACCGACATCGAGGCGGTGCTGCACCGGGCCGAGCGGTCCGGCGCGCTGATCGTCGTCGCGGTGCCCGTCCCGGCCCTCGACGCCGTGCTCGGCGCGGTCGCCGCACACGCCCCCGACTGCGCGCTCACCGACGTGGTCAGCGTGAAGCGGGCGGTCCTCGACGCGGTGCGTGGGCACGGCCTCGGCGCCAGGTTCGTCGGGGGGCACCCGATGGCGGGGACCTCGCAGTCGGGCTGGGCGGCGGGCGACGTCGCCCTGTTCCGCGACGCGGTGTGGGTGGTCGGCACCGACGACGGCGTCGACCCCGTGGTGTGGGGCCAGGTGGCCGCGCTGGCCGTGGACTGCGGCTCGGTGGTGGTGCCGGCCGCCGCCGACGAGCACGACGCGGCGGCCGCCCGCATCTCGCACCTGCCGCACCTGCTGGCGGAGGCGCTGGCGGTGACCGCGGCGGCAGGCGGCGACCTGGCGCTCGGGCTGGCGGCGGGCTCGTTCCGGGACGGCACCCGGGTCGCGGGCACCGCGCCGGAGCTGGTGCGCGCGATGTGCGAGGCGAACTCGGGCGCGCTGATCGTGGCGCTGGACGAGGCACTGCGGCTGCTGACCGACGCCCGCGACGCCCTCGCGGACACCGGCAGCACGGAGACCCTGGTGACGGCGGGCCACGCCGCGCGCCTGCGCTACGAGAACCTGGACCGCTGGGAGATCACCGACGTCTCGGTCGGCGCGGACGGCTGGGTGGAACGGATGCGCGACGCCGGCCGCCGGGGTGGGGCGCTGCGCGCCCGTGCGCGCTTCGTGAGTGCAGGGACTCGGTAACCACGCACAGGCGGCGTAGCCGCCTCAGATCCGCTCGGCCAGGCCCTGGTAGTCGAGGATGAAGCCGTCGCGGTCGATGGTGACCGAGGAGCTCGACACCGGCGAGAGCACGTGGATGCCGTCCGAGCCGCTGCTGTAGGTCAGGCTCGCCTCCTGCACGCTCAGGTCGGGCAGGTACACGTACACGACCGGGACCTGGATGTCCTCGGAGTCGGTGTGCATGCCCAGCCGCCGGATCGGCAGGGTGTTGAAGAACGGGCTGAGCACCACGTCGACGTCCAGCGCGCCGCCGAAGGTGGATCGCTTGGGGTTGGTCCCGTTCTCGACCATCCAGTTGCCCTCCGAGTCCCGGCTGATCGAGACCTGCCGCTCACCCGACGCCAGGCTGGTCCGCAGCGAGAGCCTGCGGGTCACCCCGTTCTCGTCGGTGACCAGGTCGTAGGACGCGCTGAACGCCGGGTGCTCGGCGCACTGACCACCGATGATCCGGCCGGCCGCCTTGATCCGGTTACCGACGAGCTGCACACGAACCGACTCCATCCGAGGAGCGGTGTGGGCCCGCCACGTGAGGACCGCCGGCCAGACCGATTCGGTGGCCGCGGCGCCCTGAGCTGGATTGGTCACCTGACTACGGTAAGCGACGTGGGGCCTTCGGGCAGCGGTGGCGCGGAACCTCGCGGGTCGCGGATGTGCCGACCGCTCACGCCGCCTCGGCCGCGCGGCGCTCGAGCACCGCGATCCTGGCCGACAGCACCGCCAGCGCGAACAACCCGACCACCACGTTGAGCAACGCCCCGAACTCCTGCGCGACGAAGTCGAACACCTGGGTCAACAGCACCGTGACCAGCGCCGCGGCCCGCAGGAACTGCAGCGGCCACAGCTTGCCGTTGCGGAGCCTCACGACGCCGACCCAGCTCAGCACGCACGCGACGGCGGTGCCTGCGAGCTGACCGAGGGTGGTGATGGTCCCGGCCGCGCCCTCGAGATCGGAGGACAGCGTGACGATGGCGTTGATCAGCCCGGACGTCGAGAAGAGCACAAGGACGAAGGCCGCCACGCCGACCGCGGTGCGACTGCTCAGCGCGGACGGGATCCGCCGCGATTCCCACGCCCGCACTCCCCCGAACCGGCCGGGCTCCCGCGGATCGCAGCGCGCGAGCAGGTCACCGATGTCCGCGATCGCGGCCACGTCGGCGCCCGCCACCTGCGCCCGGTGCAGTTGCGCCTGCGCGAGCGCCCGGCGCTCCGGCGGCAGTCCCCGGATCAGGCCGTCCACCGCGATGGCGGCGGCGTTGCTGATGTCCTCGGCGACGCTCGGCGGCCGGGAGTCGTGCAGCCAGCGGTTGAGCAGCAGCAGGACCACCACGACGACGTACATGATCGCGACGGCGGGACGGTAGAAGTAGTCGTTGGTCTTGGTGACGAACTTGCCGACCTCGTCGAGGAAGAGCCCGAATCCGATGCCGCCCAGCACCACCGCGAGGAGTCGCGGCCGCAGGCCGAGGAACGAGAACACCACGACCAGGGCCGCCACCATCAGCAGCCCGCCCCACAGCACGTGTGCGACGTGCAGTGTGGACCCGCCGACCTGTGGGTACCCGGTCAGATGCAGGTAGGCACGGGTGACCAGGATCGTCAGCACCCCGATGATGACGAACGCCTCGACGAGGGAACTGGCCTGCGCGTCCCGCAGCAGCAGCGGCCTGCGCTGGGCGCGCCCGGTCTCGGTCCGACCGATCAGCGCGGACGCCAGTGTCATGGCTGCTGTCCTTCCGTGGCCCTGGGTTCCCCAGTGTCCCCCAACCGGGCGGCCGTCGTGCCCGTCACCGATCCCGCGACTTGTCCACAGCTGTGGACAAATCCTGTTAACACCCGGCGCCAGACTGTGGACAGTGTGGACGAATCTGTGGATTACATCGATGTAATTAGCCTGTACCTGCGGCTTTGCCATCCACAGGCCTGTGGATAACGGGATGACGCGGAGGCGACGGACTGTTGATCCCCAGCCCGACCGGAGGCCCGTCCACAGGCGGCACACAGATGGCGAGGAGAAATCCGGCAATTCGCGGCACCGCCGCGCCTGATCATCGATGCGAAAAGCCCCGCCGATCACGTGGATCGGCGGGGCCCGCATGCCGCCCCAGGTCGGGGAACCGGGCGGCACGTTTGGTGCGGGCCCATGCCTTCGAGCTGGCTGGCTCCATCGGCCCGCGACAACCACCTTAGCGGTAATCGAACGTGCGTGCTAGTCGCGCCACCACCGGTCGCGCGGCCGAAAGCCGCTGCGTCCGACGGGAGTTCAACCGGAGGCCCACGAGAAAACCCCTCACCGGCATTGCTGCCGGCGAGGGGCTCCTCACTGTGCGCCCGAAGGGATTCGAACCCCTAACCTCTTGATCCGTAGTCAAGTGCTCTATCCGTTGAGCTACGGGCGCATGTCTTCAGTTGTGCTGGCCTACGAGCACCAGCGTGGCGGAAGCGAGAGGATTTGAACCTCCGGTCCCCTTTGAGGAGGACAACTCATTAGCAGTGAGTCCCATTCGGCCGCTCTGGCACGCTTCCTAGGCTCAGGTCCTTTCGGAACCGCCGGATGGAAAGATTACACAGGCACGGCGTGGGGCGCAAAACGGCCGGTCACAGCGATTTCTAGCGAAGATTGCCATCGAACCAGTCGAAGATCCGGCGCTGCGCATCCATCATCGCCTGCGCGGCCGGATCGTTGTCGTCGCCGTCCACCGGGAACTCCGGCGGCTCGTCCGCGCGGTGCGCGAGACCGCTGTAGCTGACCACCAGGGTCGCCACGTCGGCGCGCGCGATCGCGTCCCGCAGTCGTTCGACCTCCTCGCGCGGGGTACCCGGGTCGTCCTCGCCGTACAGCCCCAGCCACGGAGCCTGCAGCCTCGGGGCCGCCTCCACCAGAGCCGGGGCACCCTCCGCGAGTGGGTGGACGATGCCGCGCGCGGACACGCTGACCGCGGCGCCCACCGGCCTCGACGTCGCGACGAGCAGGGCGGCCGTGCCCGCGTCGTCGAAGCCGAGCACCCCGACACAGTCCGGGTACACCCCGCGCGCGGTGAGCCAGTCGAAGGCCGCGTCGAAGTCGTCGAACAGGTTGTCCCCGAACACCTCCGCGGTGCTGTGCAGGGGCTCCCGATGGAAAAGGTGCGGCGCCACCGTCAGCCAGCCCTCGGCCGCGAGCGAGCGCATGAGAGCGAGCAGGTTGTCGGTGAACTCCCGCGATTCGTGCAGGACCACGATGCCGCCGCGGGCGGGTCCGTCCGGTTCGACGGCCGTCAGGGGGACGCGAACGGGGGGCTCGTCCGGATGCTCCTCCAGGGCGCGCAGCACCGCGCTGTCCGTGAAGATTCCCGACATACGTATACCTTGGCACGCTCACGGCCCACCCGTTCAAGATTCTTTTCGGGGTCACCGGATTCTTTTTCGCCGCACCCGCCACGCCCGATCGGAAGCGGCGCATAATGTCGATCCATGACCGTGCGCACCCGCCCCGACCTCTCGAGAATCGCCCCCTACGTGCCGGGACGCAGCTTTCCCGGCGCGATCAAACTGGCCAGTAACGAGACCACCGCCGGTCCGCTGCCCAGCGTGATGGAGGCGATCGCCGAGGCCGCGGCGGGCGCCAATCGCTACCCGGACAACGGCTCGGTCGCCGTGCGCGACGCGCTGGCCGCCAAGCTCGGTGTGAGCGCGGACCGGATCACCACCGGCTGCGGATCGGTCGGCATCTGCCTCGAACTGGTGCAGGCGACCTCCGGGCCGGGCGACGAGGTGATCTACGCGTGGCGCTCGTTCGAGGCCTATCCCGTGGTGGTCAAGGTCGCGGGCGCCACCCCCGTCGAGGTCCCGCTGACCGCCGACTACGAGCACGACCTCGACGCCATGCTCGCGGCCATCACCGACCGCACCCGGCTGATCTTCATCTGCAACCCGAACAACCCGACCGGGACCGTGGTCGCCGCCGAGGCCCTCGCGCGGTTCCTCGACGCGGTCCCCCCGCACATCCTGGTCGCGCTGGACGAGGCCTACTACGAGTACGTGCGACCCGACGCCGGCGCCGAGGCCGCACCCGACGGCATCGCCCTGGCCGAAGGCCGGCCGAATGTCGTTGTACTGCGGACCTTCTCGAAGGCCTACGGCCTGGCCGGACTGAGGATCGGGTACGCGATCGGCGACCCGGAGATCATCGCCGCCCTGTTCAAGGTGCACCTGCCGTTCGCGGTCACCAGCGTCGCCCAGGCCGCCGCGGTCGCCTCACTCGCCGCCGACGCGGAACTGCTCGCCCGTACCGACGGGGTGGTCGCCGAGCGGACGCGGGTGCGGGACGCGCTGATCGCGGGCGGATACGACGTGCCGCCGACCTCCGCCAACTTCCTCTGGCTTCCGCTCGGCGACCAGGCGGCGGCCTTCGGCGAGGCGGGCGTCGCCGCGAAGGTGCTCATGCGACCGTTCGCGGGGGACGGCGTGCGCGTGACCATCGGCGATCCCGACGAGAACGACACCTTCCTGGCGTTCGCCCTCGGGGCCGGCCTGCCCATCTGGAAGGCCTCCCAGCAGGGCTGAGGACTCCGTACCACGCAGAACGGCTCCGACCAGGACACGCCCCGGTCGGAGCCGTTCAGCTTGGCGGAAGCGGAGGGATTTGAACCCCCGGTGGGTTTAACGCCACGCTCGCTTTCAAGGCGAGTGCATTCGGCCGCTCTGCCACGCTTCCACCGCAGATCCTAACGGCACCCCCGGCGCCCGGCGGAATCCACCGCGCCGGGTCAGCCCGCCGATCGCTCGCCGATGGCGGCGTTCACCTTCGTGAACACCCTCTCGACGCTCGTCAGCTCGTCCGCGTCCAGCAGATCGACGAGATAGCGACGCACCCCGCTGACGTGCGTCGGGGCCGCCTCCTCGAGCCGTCGGCGCCCCTCCTCGGTGAGGATCGCCAGCACCCCGCGGCCGTCGTCGAGGCAGGTGTTCCTGGTGACCATCCCGTCCGCCTCCATCCGACGGATCTGATGGGTCAGCTTGCTGCGCGAGGAGATCACGCCGTCCGCGAGATCGCTCATCCGGACCGACCCGTCCGGCGATTCGGACAGCATCACGAGAATTCGATAGTCGGCCGTGCTGAGCCCGTGCCGATCCTGTAACTCGCGGTTGAGTAATCCCATCAGCCGCTGGGAGCCGTCGATGAAGGCGCGCCATGCGGCCATCTCCGCGTCGTCGAGCCAGCGGGGGGTCTCGTCCTCAGAACCGTCGATCTGTGTTGTCACGCAACCATTCTAGTTGCCTGCGCTCATGATTCATACCGCTCGGTCTGAAAGTCCGGCGTTGCATCAGCCGGACACCGCGCGCAACGCGGAGGTGTCGATCTCGGCGAGGTTCGCAAACCCGGCCAATCCGAGCGTCAGATCGAAATCCGCCAGCAGGATTCGCAGCGCGTGCCGGGCGCCCGCCTTGCCCGCGAGGCCGAGCCCGTACACCCACGGCCTGCCGTAGAGCACCGCGTCCGCACCGAGCGCCAATGCCGTGAGCACGTCCGCCCCGCACCGAATTCCCGAGTCCAGCAACACATCCGCGTGGCTGCCCACCGCAGCGGCCACCGGCGCGAGGGCGTCAAGCGCGGCGATCGCACCGTCCACCTGCCTGCCGCCGTGATTGCTCACCACCACGCCCGCCGCGCCCGCGTCGACCACCGCGCGTGCGTCGTCCGGGTGCAGGATGCCCTTGACCGCGATCGGCAGGTCCGTCCACTCCCTCAGTCGGGTCACGTCGGCCGGCCGCAGGGTGTGGTTCCCGAACATCGACACCCAGGTCAGCACGGCCATCTGCATCGCCTCGGCGCTCTCCTCGGGCGCACTGGCGAGCCGGGAACGGAAGACGGGGTCGGTGAGATAGTTCGCGATCCCCTTGCCCTGCAGGAACGGAAGGTGACCGAGCTCGAGATCTCTTGGGCGCCAGCCCATTCCCGGCGTGTCCACGGTGAGCACGATCGCCTTCGCGCCCGCGGCCTCGGCCCGGCGCACCAGCGACTGCGCCACCTCGTCGTCGGCGGGCCAGTAGAGCTGATACCACCAGTTCTCGCCGGACACCGCCCCGACCTGCTCGATGGGGGTGGACGACGCCGTGGACAGCACCGAGCCGATCCCGAGCTCGTCGGCGGCCTCGCCGACCGCCAGCTCCGCGTTCGGGTGCACCAGTTCGAGGACCCCGACGGGCGCGGTCAGCACCGGCGCGGCCAGCCGGGTACCCAGCACCTCCACACTGAGGTCCCGCGCGTCAGGGGCCGCGGTCCCGCGCAGCATCCGGGGCACGATCGAGTGCCGCTCGAAGGCCGCCAGGTTCGCGGCGGCGGTCCGCTCGCTCGACGCGCTGCCCGCGATGTAGGCGAAGGCCTCCGGCGACAGCGTGGTCGCGGCCAGCTCCTCGAGCCCGGCCGCGGTCATCGGCAGATCGGGCCTGGCGCCGCCGACCCCGGACAGGTAGATCTCGTTCTGCATGTTGCCGAAGTAGGTCACCCGCGTGACGGTAGCGGGTCCCGGCCCCGGACGGGAGGGGTCGGCGCACCGGTTCGGCCGCTCCCGCGACAGCGGGACGGGCGCGGGCTAGCGTCGACATCATGCGCGCCATCACCGTGACCGGCCCCGGCGGACCCGAGGTGCTCGAGTGGGCCGAGGTCCCCGATCCGCGGCCGGGGCAGGGGCAGGTCCTCATCGACGTCGCGGCCACCGCGATCAACCGCGCCGACCTGTTGCAGCGGGAGGGCCTGTATCCCCCGCCGCCGGGAGCCAGCGAGATCCTCGGGCTCGAATGTTCGGGCACCATCGCCGAGCTCGGCGACGGCGTGCGCGGCTGGGCGGTCGGCGACCCGGTGTGCGCGCTGCTCTCCGGCGGCGGCTACGCCCAGCGGGTGACGGTCCCGGCGACCCAGCTCCTGCCGGTGCCCGAGGGCCTGGACCTGATCGCGGCGGCGGCGCTGCCCGAGGTGGCCTGCACGGTGTGGTCGAACCTGGTGATGATCGCCGGCCTGCAGGCGGGCCAGGTGGTGTTGATCCACGGCGGCGGGGGCGGCATCGGCACCCACGCGATCCAGGTGGCGGCCGCGCTCGGCGCCACCGTCGCCGCGACGGCAGGCTCCGAGCACAAGCTGGCGGTGTGCCGTCGGCTGGGCGCGTCGATCGCCGTCAACTATCGCGAGGACGACTTCGTGGCCGCGCTGTCCGCGACCCCCCGCGGCGGCGCCGACCTGATCCTCGACAACATGGGCGGCGCCTACCTCGGCCGGAACATCGATGCCCTGGCCAAGGACGGGCAGCTCTGCGTGATCGGCATGCAGGGCGGCCGGGTCGGCGAGCTGGACCTGGGCAAGCTGCTCGCCAAGCGGGGCCGGGTGTTCGCGACGGGCCTGCGCGGCAGGCCGGAGACCGGGCGCTCGAGCAAGGCCGCCATCGTCGCCGCGGTGACCGAGCGACTCTGGCCGATGGTCGCGGACGGCGCCGTCCGGCCGGTCGTGCACGCCGAGCTGCCGATCACCGAGGCCGCGCGGGCCCATGCCCTGTTGGATGCGCCCGAGACCGTCGGCAAGGTGGTGCTGACGCTCGAGTGAGGCCGATCAGCCGAGGGCGGCGACGGCGCGCACGAGCTGATCGATCTCGTACCGGGTGGTGTAGGGCGCCAGGCCGATCGTCACGGCACCGCCCTCGTCACTGACCCCGAGCGAGTCCAGCAGCCTGCTGCCGCCGCGCTCGCCGACGAGGGTCCCGATCCGGCGCTCGGCGAAATGCAGCGACACCTTCTCCGCGGGCACCCCGGCGACCGTGAAGCTGATGGTCGGCACGCGGCTGTGCGAGGTGCCGATCAGCATCACCTGGGGCAGCCGCCGCAGCGACGCCATCAGGTAGTCGAAGATCCGGTCGTGGTAGTCCTGCAGCGAGCTGATCGAGGTCTCCAGGCGCTCCCTGCGGCTGCCGCGGGCGGTCTCGTCCAGTCCGGCGAGGTAGTCGATCGAGGCGGTCAGCCCGGCGAGCAGGGCGTACTGGTGCCCGCCCATCTCCAGCCGCTCCGGTCCGGTGGCGTACGGGTTCAACGAGATCGCGGGGATCTTGTCGAGCAGCGCGGGCTCGCGGAAGATCAGGGCGCCGATCTGCGGACCGCCCCAACTCGGCGCGTTCACCGCGAGCACGTCGGCACCCATCTCGTGGATGTCCACGTGCGCGTAGGGCGCGGCCGCGATGGCGTCGGCGACCAGCAGGCCACCGACCTCGTGGATCCGGTCCGCGGCCACCCGCACGTCCGGCGCCGAACCGACGATCGGGGAGGCCGCGGTCAGCGCGACCAGTCGCGTCGTGGCCCCGATCAGCTCGGCGAACTGCCAGCTCGGCAGGTCGCAGGTGTCGATCTCGACCTCGGCCCAACGAACCTGCGCACCATAGCGATTCGCCACCCGCAACCAGGGCGCGACGTTGGCTTCCTCGTCGAGCCGGGAGAGCACGACGCCGGTGCCGAGGCCGAGCCTCGAGCTGAGTGCCTCGGCCAGCCAGGCCAACAGCACGGCCCGGTCCTGGCCGAGCACCACGCCAGCCGGGTCGCCGCCCACGAGATCGGCGACCGCCTCGCGGGCCGCCTCCAGCGTCGCGGCGCTGCGCCGCGACGAGACGTGCCTGCCGGTGTGGGAGGCCGCGGAGCCACGGAACGCGGTCGACACCGCGGTGGACACCGAATCCGGATGCTGCATGCCGGCCTGGGGATCGAGATGGATCCAACCGTCTCCGAGCGAAGGGATAAGTCCCCGCACCCGGGCGACGTCGTATGCCATGCCCGACAGCCTAGGACCTAATTTCGAATCGGTGCGATGCGGATGGCCGGATTGTGAGGCATCACAGTATCTGTAACTGCATACAACACAAATTTTTCCGGGTTCCGCGCCGCGCGCCGAAACCCGTGCATGGTTCGCCGTCGGTCGATGCGCGGGCTGCTCTCCTGATACAAGATGGAGCCATGACGCAACCGGACAATGAGCAGGTGGTCGTGATCGGACCCGACGGGCAACCCATGATGGTCGCCGCCGCAGGCCTCCCCGGCGTCGGATCGGGTCCGGGCGACACCGGCTTCGCGGGCGCGGGCCGCCCCGAGGGAGAGAACGGCGAGAATCTCGCGGAAATGGTCGAACAGCCGGCCAAGGTGATGCGAATCGGCACCATGATCAAGCAACTCCTCGAGGAAGTCCGCGCGGCACCGCTCGACGACGCCAGCCGGAACCGGCTCAAAGAGATCCACAAATCCTCGATCCGGGAGCTCGAGCAGGGCCTGGCCCCCGAACTCCGCGACGAACTCGAACGACTGACCCTGCCGTTCACCGACGACACGGTCCCCTCCGACGCCGAACTGCGGATCGCGCAGGCGCAGCTCGTCGGCTGGCTCGAGGGCCTGTTCCACGGCATCCAGACCGCGCTGTTCGCCCAGCAGATGGCGGCCCGGTCCCAGCTCGAGCAGATTCGCCAGGGTGCGCTGCCACCAGGCATGGGCGCAGGCCACGGGCACCAGAATCCGCAGCAGGGCTCGGGTACCGGCCAGTACCTGTAGCCGTGCGCCTGGTCGGCCCCGCGCGGCCGACCAGTAGGCTCGGTCACCGTGTCAGCATCCGCCCCAGAATCCGAGGCATTGGCCACCGATGTCCCCCCGGTCTCCGACTCGCAGACCCTCCGTCGCGGGTTCAAGGACCTGAGGGACGGATTCGCGCAGCGCGAACTGTGGCTGAGCCTCGGTTGGCAGGACATCAAGCAGCGCTACCGCCGCTCGGTGATCGGCCCGTTCTGGATCACCATCGCCACCGGCGTGCAGGCCACCGCCATCGGCATCCTCTACGCGGCGCTGCTGGACATGCCGCTGAACGAGTTCCTGCCCTACGTGACCGTCGGCCTGATCGTCTGGAACCTGATCAACGCCTCGATCATCGAGGGGTCCGAGGTTTTCATCGCCAACGAGGGCCTGATCAAACAGCTGCCCTCGGCCTTGAGCGTGCACATCTACCGCCTGGTGTGGCGACAGCTGCTGTTCTTCGCGCACAACCTGGTCATCTACGTGATCATGGTCGTCGCATTCGCGGTATGGCGGGACCTGAGCTGGGCATCGCTCGCGGCGATCCCCGCGGTGGCATTGCTCGTGCTCAACGCGGTGTGGGTGTCGATCGTCTTCGGCATCTTCGCCACCCGCTACCGCGACATCGCCCCCATCCTGTCGTCGATGACGCTGCTGCTCTTCGTGCTGACGCCGATCATGTGGACCACCCAGAGCCTCGTCGCGCAGGGCGGCGCGGTCGCCGAACGCGCGAGGATCGCCGAGCTCAACCCGCTCTACCACTACCTCGAGATCGTCCGCGCGCCGATGATCGGGCAGCCGCAGGCGCTGTACCACTGGTACATCGTGCTGGGGATCACCGTGGCCGGCTGGGCGCTGGCGCTCGTGGCACTGCGCAAGTACCGGGCCCGCGTGCCCTACTGGGTCTAGGAAGAGCGGTCAACAGATGACGAAGCACGTCAGTATCGACACGCACAACGCGTGCGTCGACTTCCCGATCTTCGACGCAAAGTCGCGGTCGCTGAAGAAGGCCTTCCTCGGCAAGGCCGGCGGCGCGATCGGCCGCAACGACTCCGACGTCGTGGTGGTCGAGGCCCTGCGCGACATCACCCTCTCGCTCAAGGAGGGCGACCGGATCGGGCTGGTCGGCCACAACGGCGCGGGCAAGTCGACGCTGCTCCGGCTGCTGTCCGGCATCTACGAGCCGTCCCGTGGCAGCGCCAAGATCCGCGGGCGCGTGGCGCCGGTGTTCGATCTCGGCGTCGGCATGGACCCCGAGATCTCCGGCTACGAGAACATCATCATCCGCGGCCTCTTCCTCGGCCAGACCCGCAAGCAGATGCTGGCGAAGATGGACGAGATCGCCGAGTTCACCGAACTGGGCGAATACCTGTCGATGCCGCTGCGCACGTACTCGACGGGCATGCGGGTTCGGGTCGCGATGGGCGTGGTTACCAGCATCGACCCGGAGATCCTGCTCCTCGACGAGGGCATCGGCGCGGTCGATGCGGAATTCATGAAGAAGGCCCGGATCCGGCTGCAGGCGCTGGTCGAGCGCTCCGGCATCCTGGTCTTCGCGAGCCACTCCAACGAGTTCCTCGCCCAGCTCTGCGACAGCGCGATGTGGGTCGACCACGGCCAGATCCGCATGCGGGGCGAGATCGAGGACGTCGTGCGCGCCTACGAGGGCGACGACGCCGCCGACCACGTGCGGCACGTCATCGCCGAGATGAAGCGCGAACAGGACCAGCCGGGGACCGCCCTGTGACCGAACGGATCATCGGCGTGGTGGTCACCCACAAGCGCCGCGAGCTGCTCGCCGAGTCGCTGAAGGTGCTCTCCACCCAGTCCCGGCCGCTGGACCACCTCGTGGTGGTCGACAACGCCGACGAGGCCGAGGTGCGCGCGCTCGTCGAGGGCTCGGACGTGCCGACCACCTACCTCGGCTCCAAGCACAACCTCGGCGGCGCGGGCGGGTTCGCGCTCGGCATGCTGTACGCGCTGTCCCTCGGCGCCGACTGGCTCTGGCTGGCCGACGACGACGGCCGCCCCGAGGGGCCCGAGGTACTCGCCACCCTGCTCGACTGCGCCACCCGGCACGGGCTCGCGGAGGTGTCCCCGGTGGTGTGCGACATCGACGACCCCGACCGGCTGGCGTTTCCGCTGCGCCGCGGCGTCGAGTGGCGACGACTGCGCTCCGAACTCGGAACCGAGGATCTGCTCCCGGGAATCGCCTCCCTGTTCAACGGGGCGCTGTTCTCCGCCGCCGCGGTCGACGCGGTCGGGGTCCCGGATCTGCGCCTGTTCGTCCGCGGCGACGAGGTGGAGGTGCACCGCCGCCTGGTCCGCTCCGGCCTGCCGTTCGGCACCTGCCTGCAGACCGCGTACGTGCATCCCAACGGGGCCGAGGAGTTCAAGCCGATCCTGGGCGGGCGGATGCACACCCAGTACCCGGACAACGAGACGAAGCGGTTCTACACCTACCGCAACCGCGGGTACCTGCTCTCGCAGCCGGGCATGCGACGACTGCTCCCGCAGGAGTGGCTGCGCTTCGGCTGGTTCTTCCTGATCAACCGTCGCGACCCGGCCGGTCTGCGCGACTGGGTGCGGCTGCGCAAGATGGGCAGGCAGGAACGGTTCGAGCGGAACTGACCGCCGCACCGGCCCCGATCAAGGCGTCCCCGTGCGGTCCGACCGCACGGGGACGACCTCCGGCCGCCGCCTACTGCTCGTAGAGGCGTTCCCAGTTCTCGCGACTGGTCAGCTGCGGGGCCGCGTCACGGTACTGGCGGGAAACGGCGGCGCCGTCCTCGCGCAGGCGCCGCAGCACCCGGACCGTTCGCCGCAGCAGGTCGACCGCCTTGCCCTTGTCGCGCTGACGGATCCGCACCCCGGACTGCGAGGCGTCGGTGACCACCACGTGGTCGAACAGCGAGATGTGCCACCAGTGCGCATCCTCGCGCGGAACGCTGACCAGGCCGTGCTGGGTGCGGCCGAACCACTGGTCGATGGCCCGCTTGATCAGGATCAGACGCATCGCGCTCGGCTCGCCGCCCGAGCGCCGGGTGGTGAGGTCCGCGGACCGCACCGGGGCGGTGGCCGCGTCGTGCTTGACCGTCTCCTGGTACTCGGCCCGCTCCGCGCGGATCGCGGCCATCGCCGCGATACCGCCGTCCTGCAACACCTTCGGGCCCTCGAGGAAATCCTCGATACCGCGCAGCGTGGTCGCCGCCAGCCCGTACTGCATGCCGACGAGGTACTCGCTGATCTGCCGGAAGAACTGCCGCCCCAGCCGCTTGGTGTCCAGGTCGCTGTGCAGCGCGCCGACGATCAGGGAGTTGCGGGTGCTGAAGTAGCGCGCCCAGTCGTCGAAGTCCTTCCAGTAGAAGTCCGCATGCCAGACCGCCGCGTTCGGCAGGGTGACCGTGACGAACCCCGCCTCGCGGGCGCGGACCCCGTACTCGACGTCATCCCACTGGAAGAAGATCGGGACGGGGAGGCCGACCTTCGCGACCACCTCGGCCGGGATCAGGCACGTCCACCAGGCGTTGTATCCAGCGTCGACCCGGCGCTCCTGGTTCTTCTTCAGCATGCTGGTGTTGCGCAGCGCCTTCGGCACCTTCTGCCCGTGCTGCAGGGTGCCGAGATCGACATCCTCCGCGCCCACGTTCAGGTAGTCCGGGTTGAGCAGGAACAGCATCTGGGCACCGACGAGGGTCGGCTCGACGGTCACGTTCGCGAAGGCGTTCAGTCGCAGGACGGTCTCCGGCTCGCACAGGATGTCGTCGTCCATCAGGATCACGTCGGCGTGCCCGTCGGCCGCGGAGACCTCGTAGAGACCGCGGGTGAAGCCGCCCGCGCCGCCGAGGTTGGGCTGCCGCAGGTAGTGCAGCTTGTCGCCGAACCTGGGCGCGACCTCGCCGTACAGCTCACGGTCCCGGACCAGGTCGGTCCCCTGGTCGACCACGTAGACGGAATCGATGACCTCGAGCACGCGATCGTCGGAGGCCAGCGCCGCGACTGTCTTCGCGCAGTCGTCGGCGCGGTTGAACGTGCAGATCGCGATCGCGACGGGGCGGACGGTCTCGGGCGCGGCCGCGGTCCACTCGAGGCGGTCCACGGTCAGCGGGGCGTCCAGCGCGTCGATCTCCACCCAGAGGGCGCCGCCGTCGACGAACTTGTCCAGCGGCGAGGAGAGTTCGACGGTCTCGTCGCCCGAGCCCGCGACGGCACCCACGATCCGGCGGTGCCCCGCGATGTCGGAGGCCACCAGGCGGACCCGGAAACGGCCGGAGCCGGCCGCCCGCAGGCTGACCCGCACCTCGGTGACCGTGGTCCAGCGCTGCCAGTAGCTGGCCGCGAACCGTCCGAAGTAGGTGTTGGTGTGGGCGCGCGCACCCGCGTCCAGGCGGAGCGTGTGACGTTCCCGGTCGCCGGAACCCTTGCGGAACGCGACATAGAGGTCGTCGTTGACGATCGGCGACATGCCGACGAAGACGCCGCGCTGCACGAGCAACCGCGCCGCGACCTCGGCCGCCGGGGCCCCGGACTCAAGGAATTCGGGCTTGTTCATCCAACCGCCAACTCTCGATCGTGTCGCCAATGTCCACCCGCAGGGTATCCCGACGTGCAGTTGACCGACGAAACCACCGAGCCCGACCTCGGTTAATGTCACTGGGCACCCGACCGCGCTATCTGGAGTTCTCGTGACATTCGAACCGCCCGCATCCACCCGGAGCACCCGATGGGCATGGGGGGCCGTGGTCGCGGGTGTGATCTGCCTCGGGTTCCTCCTCATCCTCAGCGTGGACCCCCGGTACTTCTACGTCGACGACACCGAGTCGGGCGCGGTCGGCAACTGGATCCAGCTCGGCCACCTGATGCGCGAGGGTCAGTGGTTCCCGACGCTGGTTCTCGACCAGTGGATGGCGGGTAACTACCCGGTCGAGGGCCAGGGCGGCCTGTGGAATCCCGTCCAGATGGCGATCAACTACGCCGCCCCGTCGGTGGACAACCTCGCCCTGCTGGCGACGGCGGTCAAGCTCGGGTTCTCGATCGTCCTCGGCTGGGGCGTCTACCGGGTGGCGATGGAGTACGGCGCCCGCCCGGCCTGGGCCGCGGTCGCGGGCGCGGCCGCCCCGTTCGGCGGTTTCACCCTGTACTTCGAGGACCCGTCCTGGGTCACCTCGCTGATCGGCATGGCGTGGGTGGTGCAGGCCTGGGCCAGCGGGGTCCGGTACGCGCGCGGCCGGTCCGGGCCGCTGCCCCTGTTCGCGTTCCTCTATCTGGCGATCAGCGTCGGCTACGCGCATTCCGCGCTGATGGCCGGCGTGCTGATCGGCTGCCTGATGATCGGCGAATACCTGTACCAGCGACGCTGGCGACCGTCCCTGCTGCTCGGCGGGGCCGGCGTGGCCGCAGCGGCGTGTGGCGCCATCACCTTCCTGCCCGGGATGCTGTCCTCGTCGGTGACCTGGCGCACCGGCGAGGAGGGCGCGCTCAACGACAACTTCCTCACCGCGCCGTGGTCGGAGACGTTCACCGCGAGCATCCCGTCGTCGGTGTCGAGCATCGAGTCGTGGACCGGGGAGACGACCACCGCGCCGATCACCTACATCGCCTGGTTCGCGATCCCGGCGCTCGCGTTCATCGCGTGGCGCAAGGCCCAGCCTGCGCTGCGGGAGTTCTCCGCCCCGCTGCTGCTGCTCGGTTTCATCCTGCTGTTCACCTCCGGTCCCAGCGATATCGGCCAGATCCGGTGGCCGGCACGGCTGCTGCCGTTCGTGGCCGTGATCTCCCTGGTGCTGCTGGCGGCCCTGCTCAGCCGCTACGGCACCACCCGCCCGCTGCGCCCACGGTTGGTGGCGGCAGGCCTGCTGGTCCTGGTGCTGGTGCTGCGCGCGAGCTCGTCGGGACCGCAGTACTTCGGGCGCCATGTGATGTGGGGCGCCCTGATCGCGGTCTTCGGTGTCCTGGCCCTGTACCTGGCCCGGCGGTTCGGCGATCGTGCCGTCGCGGCGCTGCTGATCGCGACCAGCCTGCCGATCCTCTTCTACCAGGTCTCGACCTACTCGCCCGTCCTGAGCACCTGGCACCTTCCGTCGAGCCAATCCGAGGCCAAGTCCGAGTTCCCTCGCTGGGAGGGCACCACCCTGCAACTGGGTACCAGGAGCCTGACGGAGGATGCACCCGACAGCCCGAACCTGCCGTGGCATTCGCAGGTGTACGGAAACTACGCGAAGGTGCTGGACCTCGATTACGTCAACGCCTACACCCCGATCGGACACCAGGGCTTCGGGGATCTGCTCTGCATCAAGTACGAGGGGTCGACCTGCAAAGACGCCTTCCGCAACGTGTTCGCGATCGATCGGTACACGGGAAAGACCTTCGCCGACCTGATGCTCCTCGACCGTGTCGTGGTGCAGAAGGCGCAGCACCCTGGCCTCGATCGGAAACCAGCGCCCGAGGGTTGGCAGTGGGTGACGCCGCCGGAGACCTCTGCCCCGCGACCTGCCTCGGACCAGATCTATGTACTCGAACGGATCGATGGGCGCGTCTCTGACCAGCCGGGCCGGGTCTCCGCGACGGTCGGTGCCGACGCGGTCCCGGAATCGGCGAGTGTCAATTCCGAACGCGTGCGCGTGACCTCGCCCAACGGAGGAAGTGTGATCTTCGCCCGGCTGGCGTGGCCCGGCTACCGGGCGACGCTCGACGGTCAGCCGCTGCAGACCAAGGGACTCGGCGACACGTTCCTCTACGTCGATGTCCCGCCGGGCACCGACAACGCCGAGCTCGAGATCACGTTCCGTCCGCCGGGGCAGCGACTGGGTTTCGCAGCCGCCGGGTTCGGGATCGTGGTGATCGTCATACTCACAGGGCTGTACTACCGCGGCCGTCGCACCTCCCGCGCCGACGCCCCGGTGGATGCGAACACCAGCGAGGCGTGAGCGGGCGGACCGGAAAGGTTGTCGATGAGTCGAACGCCCTCACCCGACGTCATGGCGACGACCGGGAGCGACTCGCTGCCCGCGGGTGAAGGCGCGGCGTCGCGCAGGAGCCGGCTCGCCTGGGTGCTGCTCGCCGCGGCGGGGCTGCTCGGGGTGCTCGTCCCGCTGACCCTGTCCGCGGCGACCGGCGGCCTGTCCATCCCGCACAACGACGCGTGGTCGTACAGCCGGATCGCGCAGACCTTCGGGAGCACCGGGGGCATCGAACTGCTCGGCTGGAACCGTTCGGCGCTGTTCGGGCTATTCATCGTGCTGGGGCCGCTCGCCCGCTGGCTGGTCGCCCAGCACCTCTTCGTGGCCGTGCTCGGCGTGGTCGCGCTCGCGGCGGTGTACGACCTGGTCGCGCCGTCGGTGGGTCGGGCGCGCGCCGCCCTCGCCGTGCTGATCGTCGCGATCTGGCCGGGATTCGGCCTGCTGACCACCAGCTTCATGCTCGACGTGCCCGCGATGGCGGCGATCATGGTCTGCCTCGCCGTCGGCCGAAGGGCACTGCGGAGCGGGTCGCTGGTGCTGCTGGCGGTGTCGATGGCCGTCGGATTCTGGGGTTTCACGATCCGCGAGCAGGCGCTCGCCGCACCGGCCGCGGTGTTGGCGGTCGCCACGGTGACCGCATGGCGCTCGCGGCGCAGGCGTGACTGGATCGCCGTGGCGGGTGCCGGCGCGATATTGCTCACCGCGGTCGTCGGGTTCGAACTGTGGCGCCAGTCCTTCGGCGCAGGCGACCCGCCGGTGCTGGCCGTGCCGGAGAGCCTGGCGAAGGTCGGCGGACGCATCCTGGTCCAGGGCTATTTCGTCCTGGCACTGGGTGCGGCGCCCGCGGTGCTGCTGGTGGCTCGCCCGTGGCGCTGGGGCCGCGGCGCGCTCCTCGCCTCCGCCGCGGCCGCGGGGGTCGCGCTGTGGACGGTGTACCGCTACGGCACCAAGAACTTCTTCGTCGGCAACTACCTCGACCCCGCCGGGCCGTACTGGGCAGCGGGCCACGGCCGCCCCGCCGCGATCTTCCCCAGCGTGCTGTGGTGGCTCATCGTGGCGCTCGCGTGCGGTTCCGGGGTGCTGCTCGCCGGCGTGCTCACGCGACAACTCCGCCGGGTCGACCCGGTGCTCGGCACGTTCGGGGCGCTGATGGTGCTCGGCAATCTCGCGACCGCGTTGACCGGGCAGAACCTGTTCGACCGCTACTGGCTGCTGCTGCTGCCGACGCTGCTGGCGATCGTCCTGTCCGAACGGACCGGACTCCCGCCGACGCCGCCGCGGCACCCGACCCTCGCCCGCGTCGCCGAGCGACTGCCCGCCGCGGCCGCGCTCGCCGGGCTGGCGGTCGTCTCGCTGATGATCACCGCCGCCGGTCTCGCCTACGACTCCGCCCGGTGGAACGCGGCCGAACACCTGGTGGCGACGGGCGTCCCGGCCGTCGACGTCGACGCCGGGCTGGAATGGAACGGCTATCACTCGGCCGTCGGCATGTCGCCGCCCGGTTCGTGGATCTTCCCCGGCAACCGCTCCTGCTACCTGGTGAGCGTCGCGGAGCGCCCTGGCGAGGACGCCGCGATGGTCTGGACCTACCGGCCCCTCCTGGTCGCGGGCAATGCCCGGCTATGGGTCTACGGCGACGATTGCCCGTAGGCCGACAACGCGGCAGACATCACACGGTGGCGGCGAACACACGACGTGGGCGTTCGACCGTCGTCGTCCCGAGTAAACTCCCAGCCCGTGACCTCCGATGACGCCCGACCCACGGTGGCTCCGCACCGGATCTCCGTCGTGGTGCCGGTGTACCAGGGCGCTCAGACGCTGCGCGCCCTGATCGACGAGATCCTGCCGTGGACGACGCCCCGCTTCACCCCCGCAGGCCGACCGATGCTGGTCGAGGAGGTCCTGCTCGTCTTCGACCACGGCCCCGACGACTCGGCCGAGGTCATCCGGCAGCTGGCATCCGAACACTCCTTCGTCAGGCCGATCTGGCTGAGTCGGAACTTCGGACAGCACCCCGCGACCCTGGCAGGTATGGCCTCGAGCGGGGGCGAGTGGATCGTCACCATGGACGAGGACGGTCAGCACGACCCCGCCGCGATCGGCGGACTGCTCGACACCGCACTCGACGAGCAGGCCACCGTCGTCTACGCGAGCCCGACGAACGCCGCGCCGCACGGGATGCTGCGCAACGCCGCCTCCAGGGGCTCGAAGTGGCTCATCGCGCGCGCTCTGTCCGGCGACAACACCCGCAGCTTCCAGAGCTTCCGGCTGGTCCTCGGCGAGGTCGGCCGCTCGGTGGCCGCATATGCCGGGTCCGAGGCCTACCTTGACGTCGCGCTCGGCTGGATCGCGGGCGACGTGACGACCAGCCCGGTGGCGCTGCGCGCCGAGCACGGCCGCCGCTCCGGCTACCACCTGCGCAGCCTGCTCTCCCACTTCTGGCGCATGGTGCTCTCCAGCGGGACCAAGGGCCTGCGCATGGTCAGCTTCATCGGGGTGCTGTTCGCCGCCCTCGGCCTGGCGCTGGTGCTGTACGTGCTGGTGTCGTACCTGTTCTTCGATGTCCACAGCGAGGTTCGGGGCTGGGCCTCGACGATGGTGATCCTGCTGTTCGGCATGGGTGCGATCCTGTTCTCCCTCGGGGTGATCGCCGAGTACGTCGGGGTCAACGTGAAGACCGCGATGGGCAAGCCGCCCTACCTGATCGTCGGCGATCCGGCGGCGGGCCCGCTCGGACGGGCCGAGCCGGTGCCGCACGAACACCGAACCGACCCGGCGGAAGCCTGACTTGAACACCCCGACCTGGGTCGTCGGCGGCGGCGGACTGCTCGGCAGCGCCGTCACCCGCGAGCTCGGGCGACGGGGCCTGCGGGTCGAGACCAGCCGGGTTCCCTGGCACGACGGCGACCTCGCCAGGAAGGTGCTCTTCGCGGACGCTCGCCGGGTGATCGACTCGGCCGAGGGTGGACCGTGGCGGCTCGTCTGGTGCGCCGGGATCGGCGTGAACGGCACCACCGCCGAAGAGTTCGCCGCGGAGAACGCCGTCGTGTCCGACGTACTGGGCGAGATCGCCCGGATCGCCCGCGGCCCCGCGGGACCCGGCGTGGTCCTGCACGCCTCCTCGGCGGGCGGGGTGTACGCCGGCTCGTCCGGGGCGCCCTACACGGAGGACACCGACCCGGTACCGCTCGGCGACTACGGCCGCGCGAAGCTGGCGGCCGAGCAGCTGATGCACCGCTTCGGCGCCGACACGGGGTCGTCCGTCGTCGTGGGGCGGTTCGCCAACCTGTACGGACCCGGCCAGAACCTGACCAAGCCGCAGGGACTCATCTCGCACCTGTGCCGCGGCTACCTGATGTCGGCACCGATCTCGATCTACGTGCCGATGGACACGATGCGCGACTACCTGTTCGTGACGGACGCGGCCGCGATGGTCGCCGACGCCCTCGACCTCGCGCAGTCCCGGCCCGGCGAGCGGGTCACCAAGATCTTCGCCTCGGGCCAGAGCACCACCATCGGCGCCCTGCTCGGCGCCTGCCGGACGGTCTTCCGCCGCAAGCCCACCGTCGTGCTCGCATCGTCGCCGCTCGCGAACGTCCAGTCCGGGGACCTGCGGTTGCGCTCGACGGTCTGGCCGGAACTGGATCGCCGGCCGTACCGGACCCTGCCCGCCGGCATCGCCGCCACACTGGAGGCGACCCGGCACTCACTCGGCCGGTAGTCGGGTCAGCTCGCCGGGTCGGCGGACCCCAGCACCGTCTCGCCCGCCGCGGCGTAGGCCCGTTCCGTGGCGTCCTTCTGCGGACGCCACCACTGCTCGTTGTCGCGGTACCAGTCGACGGTCGCGGCCAGGCCGGAGCGGAAGTCCCGGTATCGCGGCTGCCAGCCGAGCTCGGTGCGCAGCCGGGTTGCGTCGATGGCGTATCGCATGTCGTGGCCCGGCCGGTCGGTGACCGCGTCGAAATCGTCCGGATCCTTGCCGAGCAACTCCAGGATGGTCCGCACGACGGTGCGGTTGTCGACCTCGCCGTCCGCGCCGATCAGGTAGGTCTCCCCCGGCGTGCCGCGCTCGATGATCGTCCACACGGCGCGGTTGTGGTCCTCGACGTGAATCCAGTCACGGACATTGAGGCCCTGACCGTAGAGCTTCGGACGGACACCGTCGAGGACGTTCGTGATCTGCCGCGGGATGAACTTCTCCACGTGCTGGTACGGCCCGTAGTTGTTCGAGCAGTTCGAGATGGTCGCGGAGATGCCGAACGAGCGGGCCCAGGCGCGCACCAGCAGGTCGCTCGACGCCTTCGTCGAGGAGTACGGGCTCGACGGGTTGTACGGGGTGGCCTCGGTGAACCGCGCCGGGTCGTCGAGTTCCAGGTCGCCGTACACCTCGTCGGTGGAGATGTGGTGGTAGCGCACGCCGTGCTTGCGAATGGCCTCCAGCAGCGTGAAGGTGCCGATCACGTTGGTCCGCACGAACGGGGACGGATCGCCCAGCGAGTTGTCGTTGTGCGACTCCGCCGCGAAGTGCACGACGAGATCCGTCCCGGCGATCAGCCGGTCGACCAGGTCGGCGTCGGCGATGTCGCCCTGGACGAACTCGATCCGGTCCCGGACCGGCGCCAGCGATTCGACGTTGCCCGCGTAGGTCAGCGCGTCGAGGACGGTCACCTCCACATCGGGCCGCTCGTCGACGGTCTGCTGGACAAAATTGGCGCCGATGAATCCAGCACCGCCGGTCACGAGTAGCTTCACGGTCCGCACGATACCGGTGGCCGGAGTTTGCCAGGGAACCGAACACTGGAACACTGCCCGCTATGCGCGGAATCATTCTGGCCGGTGGAACAGGGTCCCGGCTGCATCCGATCACGCTCGGGGTCAGCAAGCAGCTGGTGCCCGTGTTCGACAAGCCGATGATCTATTACCCGCTGTCGACGCTGATGTTGGCAGGGATCCGCGACATCCTGGTGATCACCACCCCCGAGGACGCCGAACAGTTCCAGCGGCTGCTCGGGGACGGATCCCGCTTCGGTGTCTCCCTGACCTACCAGGTGCAGGCCGAGCCCAACGGGCTGGCGCAGGCGTTCGTGCTCGGCGCCGAGCACATCGGTTCGGACTCCGCCGCGCTGGTGCTCGGCGACAACATCTTCTACGGACCCGGCCTTGGTACCCGGCTGACGCGGTTCGAGGAGATCGAGGGCGGCGCGGTGTTCGCGTACTGGGTCGCCGACCCGACCGCGTACGGCGTGATCGAGTTCGACGGCGACGGTCGCGCGATCTCGCTGGAGGAGAAGCCCCAGCGGCCGCGCTCCAACTACGCGGTGCCCGGGCTGTACTTCTACGACAACGACGTGGTGTCGATCGCCCGCGAC
Source organism: Rhodococcus sp. PvR044 (assembly GCF_040548995.1). Taxonomy (NCBI): domain Bacteria; kingdom Bacillati; phylum Actinomycetota; class Actinomycetes; order Mycobacteriales; family Nocardiaceae; genus Rhodococcus; species Rhodococcus sp. PvR044. Next base: position 97,627 of record NZ_JBEPSX010000003.1, on the reverse strand, counting down.
CTGTCGCCGTCGGCACGCGGCGAGTACGAGATCACCGACGTCAACCGCGCCTATCTCGAGGCGGGCCGGCTGCAGGTCGAGGTGTTGCCGCGCGGCACAGCGTGGCTGGACACCGGCACCTTCGACTCGCTGCTCGACGCCTCGAACTACGTACGCACCATCGAGGAGCGGCAGGGCCTGAAGATCGGCGCACCGGAGGAGGTGGCCTGGCGGCGGGGCTTCATCACCGACGACGAGCTGCGGGTGCGGGCCGAGGCCCTCGTCAAGTCCGGTTACGGCAACTATCTGCTCGGTCTGCTCGACCGCGGCAAGGAATGGTGAGGAATGCAGTTTCGCGAACTGAAAGTGCCCGGCGCCTGGGAGTTCACCCCCAAGCAGCTCGGTGACGACCGCGGGGTGTTCCTGGAGTGGTTCCGGGACCCGACGTTCACCGAGGCCGCCGGCCGCACCCTCGACCTGCAGCAGGCCAACTGCTCGGTCTCCGCGGCAGGCGTGCTGCGGGGCGTCCACTTCGCCGACGTGCCGCCCGGCCAGGCCAAGTACGTGACCTGCGTCCGCGGCGCGGTCCTCGACGTCGCGGTGGACCTGCGGGTCGGCTCGCCGACGTTCGGGGTCTGGGACGCGGTACTGCTCGACGACGTCGACCGCCGTGCGGTGTTCCTGAGCGAGGGTCTCGGACACGCGTTCCTCTCGCTCGAGGACGACTCCACCGTCGTCTACCTGTGCTCGACCGGGTACGCGCCGGGCCGCGAGCACGGCATCGATCCGCTCGATCCGGAGGTCGGCATCGACTGGCCCACCGCGGGCCGGGACGGCGCCGAGTTCGAGTTCCGACTCTCCGACAAGGACGCGGCCGCGCCGTCGCTCGCCGCCGCGCTCGAGTCCGGGCTGCTGCCGCGGTTCGGCGCCGGTACCCAACCCCTCGGGTAGGGTGCACCGGGCAGTACCACCAGCGATGAAGGACCACCAGTTGACCGACCGAGGTCCCCACGACCCGAGTTCGGGCACCGCCGAGGCGACCCCGCCCGCGGGCATGTCGGGCGGTGCCGGACCGCTGATGCGGCTGGTGAAGAACCAGGGGCTGGCCTTCCTGGTGGTCGGCGGGTTCAACACGGCGCTCGGCACGGCCTGGTTCATCGTCTGGCAGCTCGCCCTCGGCGACCAGCTCGGCTACCACTTCGCGATCGTCGCCGGCTACCTGTGCAACGTGCTGTGCGCGTTCGCGATGTACCGCTACCTGGTGTTCCGCGTCCGCGGGCACCTGCTGCGTGACCTGTGGCGGTTCGTCGTGGTCAACTTCGGCGCCTTCGCGATCAACATGGCCCTGATGACGCTGGCGGTGTCGGTGTTCGGGTTCCCGCCGATCCCGGCGCAGATCGCGATCACCGCGGTGACCGCGACCGCGAGCTTCTTCGGGTATCGAGATTTCTCCTTCAGTAGAAAGAAAAGGTCTGGTTCCGCATGACGCCTCGGGTCTCCGTCGTCGTTCCGGCGTACAACAACGCCGACTACATCGCCGAAACCATCGACTCGATCCTCGGACAGACCTTCGAGGACTTCGAGCTGATCATCGCCGACCACTCGTCGAGCGACGGCACCCTCGCCGCCCTGGCCCCCTACGCCGACGACCCCCGCGTCACGATCCTGAACACCCCGGCGGGTGGAGGCGCCAAGGCCAACTGGGACCGCGTCAGCCAGGCCGCGAACGGCGACCTGCTCAAGCTGGTGTGCGGCGACGACACGATCTTCCCGACCTGCCTCGCCGAGCAGGTGGCCGCGTTCGACGAGCACCCGGAGACGGTGCTGGTCGCCTCGCAGCGCACCCTGGTCGACGCGGCGGGCAAGACCGTGCTCGCCGCCCGCGGACTGGCGGGCCTGTCCGGGCCGGTCAGCGGTCGGGTCGCCGCACGGCGGGCCGTGACCGCGGGAGCGAACATCTTCGGCGAGCCCGGCTGCGTGCTGATGCGACGGGCCGTGCTCGAGAAGATCGGCTGGTGGGACGACGCCAACCCGTACCTGATCGACGAGGCCACCTATGTCGGCGTCGCCCTGCACGGCGACGTCGTGGCGATCCCCCGTCCACTCGCGTCGTTCCGCATCAACGCCGGCCAGTGGAGCGTGCGGCTGGCGCGCCAGCAGGCCTCCCAGGCGGCGGCCTTCCACGAGACGCTGCGGGCGGCCGAACCGGGACTGCTGTCCGCGATGGACGTGCGGATCGGCAACGCCAAGGCGCTGGGCACCTCGTTCATGCGCCGCGCCGTGTACATGGTGCTCAAGCGACGAATGGGCTGACCGAGCAGGCGCTCAGTTCCAGTTGATGCCAAGGGATCCGAAGCCGACCGATCCCAGTCCGGTGACGAGGATTCCCTCGGTGAGGATGCCGGTGTTGCCCGAGCCGGTGTTGAGCGAGCCGGTGTTCAGGGACCCCACGTTGCCGGATCCTGTGTTACCGAACCCGACATTGCCCGAGCCGGTGTTCGCGGACCCGATGTTGCCCGAGCCGGTGTTCGCGGACCCCACGTTGTCGGAGCCGGTGTTGTAGGACCCGGTGTTCTGCGAGCCGGTGTTGTCGGGGCCGTTGTTGGACGACCCCGCGCTGCCGGAGTCGAAGGTGAGCCCGAGGCTGCCGAGCCCGGCGAAGCCGGTGTTCAGGCTGCCGATGGCGGGGTGGGTCAGCGAGTCCGCGAACTCCGCCAGGCCCGTCGGCGGCGCGGCGCCGGGCGCAGCAGGGCCGGTGGACGCGACGGCGATACCTGCCGAGCCGGCCGTCACGAGCGCCGATGCGAGGGCGATGGTCGTCGCCCGAGCGAGACGACGCGACCTCCCCTTCGATGTGACCTCCATGGAAGTGCCCCTCCCCGGTTCGCAACGAATGAACGTGCACGCGCCAGGGACGCTACCGCCGCAACCGCGCCGAACTGCCGAAATCGGCACTTTTCGGCGAGTCCGGCAGTGAAGCGGGGCGCCAAACGCCCGACCGCGCATGGGCCGTCCGCGTAATCTTGAACGACCGCACCACGCCGACCAGAGCCCCCTCCGGATGCCGGGTGGACATGAGCAGGACCGAGCGCGACCGGACCACCCCGCAGCGTCGCCGTGCCCGCCGGACGCTGGCGATCCTGGCCGTCGCAGCGGCCGTCACCGCCGGCCTGCTCGCCGGCCAACGCCTGGCCTCGGACCCGCCGAACCAGCTTCCCGCCCCGGCACAATCGGGTGTCGTCGCCCCGGAAGTCGCGACCCCGCAGTCGATTCCGCCACCAGCACCACCGCCGCCGATCCTGCTCACCCCCGAACAGATCCACCAACGCGTGGCGCCGACGACCGTGCACCTGATCTCCCGCGTCGGCTGGCGCGAGACCGCGGGGACCGGCATCGTGCTCACCCCGGACGGCCTCGTCCTGACCAACCATCACGTGATCGACGGCGCCACCGACATCATGGCGGTGAACCAGGGCAACGGCGCTAGCTACGACGTCGAGGTGGCCGGGTACGACCGGACCCGCGACCTCGCGGTGCTGCGACTCGCGGGCGCCACCGGGCTGCCGACGCCCGCGCTCGGCCACTCCGCCGCGGTACGGACCGGCGATCCGGTGACCGCCATCGGCAACGCCGAGGGCGCTGGCGTCCCGCTGGCGGCGGGCGGCATCGTCACCGCCCTGAACCGATCCGTCACCGCGCGCGACTCGGCCGACGGCTCGACCAACAAGCTGTCCGGCCTGATCGAGGTGAACGCCGACATCCGGCCGGGCGATTCGGGCGGGCCGCTGGTCGACGCCACCGGCTCCGTCATCGGGGTCAGCACCGCGGGCACCGCCGTCTCGCACGACGAGGGGCCGACACCCGCACCGCCGCGGGAGATCAAGTCGTTCGCGGTCCCGATCGACGAGGCGATCACGGTCGTGGACCAGGTCCGCGAGGGCCGCGGCTCGGAGACCGTGCACGTCGGGCCGACGGCCCTGCTCGGCATCAGCGTCAGCGACTCCGTCACGGTCCCCGGCGCCCGGGTGGTCGCGGTCAGCTACGGCACGCCTGCCGAGGGGGCCGGGCTGGCGCGCGGCGACGTGATCACGACCTTCGACGGCAAGCCGATCCGGACCGCGGCCGAACTCACCGCGATGATGGTCGCCCGGCATCCAGGCGATCGCATCGAACTGGGGTGGACCGACGCGAGCGGCGGGTCGCGGTCCGCGACGATCGTGCTGACCACCGGTCCGCCTCGGTGACCTGCCCCTCCAGCTCAGCCGGTGGCTTCCGAACGCACGACGGGCGCCTGCTCGCCGGCCGCTCGAGGCGCGGATACCCGATCGAGCCGATAGTGCAGTCGCATCGCCACCCGTCGCCACATCCGCAGCACGTGGTCGGTGCGGAGGACGCCTTCACGGTCGACGTAGATGCGGAACTCCTCGCGGATCGGGACCCGGGCCGCATAGTGGCGCCCCCGCTCGAGGACGGTGACATAGGCGCCGTCGGCACCGAACTCGCCTGCCGGGGACTCCAGGAGCAGCGACCCGTCGGGGCCGTTCTGCGGGCGCAGGAAGACCTGGACATTGCCGTGCTCCAGCGGGAAGCTCACGTGGATACTGGGCCGGTCGTGTCCGGGTAGCAGGGCGCTGCGGTAGTACCCGCTGTACATGAAGTCGCCCGTACCGCGCAGCGTCCGCAACCAGGCCGAGCCGGCGTGGTTGCCTTCGCCGTCAACCACTTTCGTGATCGTGGTGTCCACCCCGTGCGCCGCGGCGAGCGGATCGACCGGGAGCGCCAGTTGCTGCACCCGCTTGCCGTACAACCGGCCGATGATCGATCCGGCCGGCGCGAACAACGGTGACCACTTGGTCCAGATCTCCATCCGCCATTGGCTGGTGTGCTCGTAGAAATCCCGGATCGCCGGATCGAGCCGCTCGGGGTCGAATCCGGGTCCGGCGAGACACTCCATGTCCGGCAGCAGTCCGGCGTCGGCATCCGCGGCGATGAGCGCTCCGCCGAGTCGCTCCGCCTCGACCGGAAGCCAGTGGTCCCGGACGACTCCCGCCGCCGAGGTGGGTGCCGTCAGCCATGCGTGGTCACCGCCCAGGTCAACGGGACGCCCCACCGTGCGCCACCACAACCGCGACACCCTGTCCGCGATCGGCCACAACCGATTGTGTTCCACGCGGACAGCGTGTCACAGCGCGACCGCGCTACCGGTTCGCTAGTGGATCTTGAAGATGACCGCGCGCTGGACGACGAAATTGATCACCGTCGCGGTGCCCTGCGCGATGACGAAGGCCAGCGGGGTCCGCCACCACTCGTCCGCGAACACGTTGTTCATCAGCTCATTGAGCCCGACCTGCACGGCGAAGGTCACCGCGTAGAGCGCCACCACCGCGACGAATCGGGCGCGGCTGGGCGGCGCCTTGAACGTCCAGCGCCGGTTGATCAGGTACGCGGTGCTGGTGCCCGCGACGAAGCCGATCGACTTGGCCACGAAGCGCGGCAGCCCGAGCGCAAGGAACAGCGTGTACAGCCCGTAGTCGACGACCGCGGACAACCCACCCGTCGCGATGAAGCGCACCATCTGCGTCTTGAGGTCCACATCGGTGCCGCCCGGCTCGTCGACGAGGGGCAGCTCGACGGGTAGCGGCAGGTGCGGCTCGGGGGCGCTGGCGGTTCCGGACACCGGTCGAGAGTAGGCGACGCCGCCACCGGTGCGCGCGCGTGACCTCTCACACAACCCCTGGACCTCCAGTGCGGTTGAGGTTGCAGGATCGGGTTCACGTCAACCGCTAAAGGAGCATCTCGTGTCTGTCTACTCGCTGCCTGAACTGCCCTACGACTACGCCGCCCTCGAGCCGCACATCTCCGGCAAGATCATGGAGCTGCACCACGACAAGCACCACGCCGCCTACGTCGCAGGCGCCAACACCGCCCTCGACAAGCTCGCCGAACTCCGCGCCGCCGACGCCGTCGCCCCCGTCGTCAACCTGCACGAGAAGAACCTCGCCTTCCACCTCGGCGGCCACACCAACCACACCGTCTTCTGGAACAACCTCAGCCCCGACGGCGGCGACAAGCCCGAAGGCGAACTCGCCGCAGCCATCGACGACCAGTTCGGCGGCTTCGACGCCTTCCGCACCCACTTCAACGCCAACGCCAACGCCATCCAGGGCTCCGGCTGGTCCATCCTCGCCTGGGACTCCATCGGCCAGCGACTGATCATCGTCCAGCTCTACGACCAGCAGGGCAACATCTCCATCGGCCTCACCCCCCTGCTCATGCTCGACATGTGGGAGCACGCCTTCTACCTCGACTACCAGAACGTCAAGGGCGACTACGTCAACGCCTTCTGGAACATCGTCAACTGGAACGACGTCGCCGCACGCTTCGACCGCGCCCGCACCCAGACCGCAGGACTCATCGTCTAGTCCCGCCCGGCCGAGTGTGCACTTGCCGGGCCAAACCCCCAGGAACGGCGACGGGAGCTGCACACTCGGCGGGTCCGGGCCGGGCGCCGAGTGTGCAGCTACCGGGCCAAACGTCGAGTGGCGGCGGCCATACCTGCACACTCGCCAGGGGTCGGATCCGCTACCGCCAGGTAACCTCTACAACGATGTCCACGACAGCTGAAGAGTCCCCGGCCGCCGCCGTGCAGCCGCAGCCTCTGACCACCCAGACCCGCACCCTGACCGGCTGGGGGCGCACCGCGCCCACCACCGCCCAGGTGCTGTCCACGCCCGACGTCGAGGTGATCGCCAGCGCGGTCGCGCAGGTCGCCGAGCAGAACGAGGGCAAGCCGTCCTACCTGCGGCGCGGCGTCATCGCCCGCGGGCTCGGCCGGTCCTACGGCGATCCGGCGCAGAACGCAGGCGGCCTGGTCATCGACATGAATGCGCTCAATCGCATTCATCGCATCGATCGCGACACCGCCCTGGTGGACGTCGACGCCGGTGTGAATCTGGACCAGCTGATGAAGGCGGCCCTGCCGTTCGGCCTGTGGGTTCCGGTACTTCCGGGCACCCGCCAGGTCACGATCGGCGGCGCCATCGGCTCCGACATCCACGGCAAGAACCACCACAGCGCCGGCAGCTTCGGCAACCACGTCGTGTCGCTGGACCTGCTGACCGCCGACGGCAAGGTCCGCACGCTCACCCCCAAGGGCGGGCGCAACGATCCCAAGGCCGCGCTCTTCTGGGCGACGGTCGGCGGCATGGGCCTGACGGGCATCATCCTGCGCGCCACCATCAAGATGACGCCCACCGAGACGGCGTACTTCATCGCGGACAGCGTCCGCACCACCAGCCTCGACGAGACCATCGCGCTGCACAGCGACGGCTCCGAGGAAAACTACGACTACTCGTCGGCGTGGTTCGACGCGATCTCCGCGCCGCCGAAGCTGGGCCGAGCGGCCGTGTCCCGCGGCTCGCTGGCGAAGCTGGACCAGCTGCCGGCCAAGCTGCAGAAGGATCCACTGCGGTTCAACGCCAAGCCTCTGGTGACGTTCCCGGACATCTTCCCGAACGGCCTCGCCAACAAACTCGACTTCACGATCGTCGGCGAGCTGTATTACCGGAAGACGAAGAACGCCACCAACCAGGTCCAGAATCTGACGGCGTTCTACCACCCGCTCGACCTGTTCGGGGAGTGGAACCGCGCCTACGGATCCAACGGATTCCTGCAGTACCAGTTCGTGGTGCCGCCCGAGGCGGTCGACGAGTTCAAGAAGATCATCGTCGACATCCAGCGGTCGGGCTTCTACTCGTTCCTCAACGTGTTCAAGCTGTTCGGCGAGGGCAACCAGGCGCCGCTGAGCTTCCCGATGCACGGCTGGAACGTCTGCGTCGATTTCCCGATCAAGGCCGGCCTGAACGAGTTCGTCACCGAACTCGACAAGCGTGTCCTCGAATTCGGCGGCCGGCTGTACACCGCCAAGGACTCGCGCACCACCGCCGAGACCTTCCACGCCATGTACCCGCGGATCGACGAGTGGATCGCGACCCGCCGGAAGTACGACCCCACAGGCGTTTTCGCCTCCGATATGTCCAGAAGGTTGGAACTGTGATCAACGCCGTGGGTAACCCCCAGACCCTGCTGCTCCTCGGCGGCACCTCCGAGATCGGCCTGGCCATCTGCGAGGAGTACCTGAAGAAGGCTCCGATGCGGGTGGTACTGGCCGCACTGCCTGGCGATCCGGGCCGCGACGCCGCCGTCGCCCAGCTGAAGGCCAAGGGCGCCACCGAGGTCGAGCTCGTCGACTTCGACGCCGTGGACACCGAGTCGCACCCGAAGGTGATCGACGCGGCCTGGTCCAAGGGCGACGTCGATGTCGCGATCGTCGCGTTCGCGCTGGACGGCGACGCCGAGGAGCTGTGGCAGAACCAGCGCAAGGCCGTGCTGGTGGCCAACGTCAACTACACCGCGGCGGTGTCGGTCGGTGTGCTCGTCGGCGAGAAGATGAAGGCGCAGGGCTTCGGCCGCATCATCGCGATGTCCTCGGTCGCCGGTGAGCGCGTCAAGCGCGCCAACTTCGTCTACGGCTCCACCAAGGCCGGCCTCGACGGCTTCTACCTCGGCCTGGGTGAGGCCCTCGCCCAGTTCGGACCGAAGGTCACGGTGGTCCGGCCCGGCATGGTGCGCACCCAGTTCAGCGCGCACGTCAAGGAAGCCCCGCTGACGGTCAACAAGGACATCGTCGCCTCGCTCGCCGTCGCCGCGTCCGACAAGGGCAAGGAAATCGTCTGGACCCCGGGCCCCTGGCGCTTCGTGATGATGGCGCTGCGGCACGTGCCGCGGGCGATCTTCCGCAAGCTGCCGATCTAGCCCCACACGACCCGCAGCACCCGACGAATCGGCCCCACCACAGTGCACCGTGGTGGGGCCGATTCGTCGTTCGGGCAGGGCCGCACGTCGCTCATCCAGGCATGACCCGCCGCCATTGGCCGTTGCTCTCACAGGTCTGGTAGCTGCCGTCCGGGAGATAGACCTTGCTGCCGACGCTGTATTCCTTGCCGTCGTGCACGCAGACGACCGCCTGCGTTCCCTCGGCCGAGCTGCGGATCTCCGCCTGGGCGACCGAGGCGGTGGCCCCGATCGATCCCGCGGCGACGAGTAACGCGATGCCGAGCGTCTTTGCGGTTCGAGAGATCATCTGAGGCTTTCCGTTGGGATCGGGTGCGGGTGGACTACACCAAATATGGCGCGTCGAGGCCCACACCACCAGGCACCCAAGGGCGCCGATTCGGCCACCCCCGCAACCCCGCCGCGGCGCCCGCGTCCGGCTCACCCTCGGTTCACTAAGCTCAGTGCTCGTGACTGACGCTCCCGCAGCTCCGATCCCCGACACAGCTCCGAGCACGTCCGCGGCCCGCAGGGATCCGCTGCGTCGCGCGGCATCCACCGCCGGGGAGATGGGGCTGGCGGCGGTCGTCGCGGCCGCCGTCGCCGCGGTCGGGCTGATCGCCTTCGGGCTGGTGGACTGGCCTGCGTTCAACTCCTCCAACGTCACCCAGGCGCTGACCACGGTCGGGCAGGTCGTGACCTTGGCGGCGCTGGGTCTGTCGGTGTGGCTGCTGCGGGCCCGCCGCGCGGTGGTCGCGGCGAAACTGCTGTCCTGGGCCGCGCTGTCCGGCTTCGTCACCGTCACCCTCGGGATGCCGCTGGCCGCGACGAAGCTGTACCTGCACGGCATCTCGGTGGACCAGGAGTTCCGCACCGAGTTCCTCACCCGGATGACGGACACCGCCCGGCTCGACGACATGACCTACGCGGACCTGCCCTCGTTCTACCCGGCGGGCTGGTTCTGGGTCGGCGGCCGGGTCGCGAATCTGCTCGGCATGGAGGGCTGGGAAGCGTTCAAGCCGTACGCGATCGCCTCCATCGCGGTGGCCGCCGTCGTGTCGCTGGTGTTGTGGTCGAAGCTGATCCGCGACCACGTGGCGGTGCTGGTCGCGACGGCCGTGACGGCGATCGCGCTGGCCTACGCATCCCCCGAGGCGTACAGCGCGGTCCTCGTGGTGCTGCTGCCGCCGGTGCTGGTGCTGGCCTGGGGCGGGCTGTACCGACCGGGCCGGAGCGGGGCCGACGGCTGGGGTGCGATCGTCGGGACGGGCATCTTCCTCGGCGTCGCCGCCACCTTCTACACCCTCTACCTCGGCTGGGCGGCGTTCGCGGTGACGCTGATGGCCGTGCTCGCCGCCGCGCTCGCGGTGCGGGCCAACGGGCTACGGGCGGCGCTGGACCCGCTGCTCCGGCTGGCGGTGACGGGCGTGATCGCCGGGCTCATCGCGTTGATCGTGTGGCTGCCGTACCTGAACGCGCTGCGCACCGGCCCGACCGCGAGCTCGGGCACGGCACTGCACTACCTGCCCGATTCGGGCGCCCACCTGCCCCTGCCGATGTTCCATTTCTCGCTGCTCGGCGGCCTCTGCCTGCTCGGCACGGTGTGGCTGGTCGGCCGCACCTCGTCCTCGCGGCGCGCGCAGGCGCTCGGGATCGGCGTCGCCGCCGTGTACGCCTGGTGGCTGCTCTCGATGGCCGTGACGGCGATCGGCAACACCCTGCTGTCCTTCCGCCTCGAACCGGTGCTGTGGGTCCTGCTCGGCGCCGCAGGCGTTTTCGGGTTCCTCGACTTCGCGCGCTGGACGATCCTGGCGACCAGCGAGAATCCGCGGGTCCGGGCCGCGATCGTCGCGATCGGCGCGCTGGGCGCGCTGGCATTCGCCCAGAACATCCCGCAGGTGCTCGCCTCGGAGATCACCACCGCGTACACCGACACCGACGGCAACGGCGAGCGGGCGGACAAGCGGCCGCCCGGCGCCGCCTCCTACTACGACGAGGTCGACGCGGCGATCACCGCGCAGCGCCCTGGACCGCGCTCCGACACCGTGGTGCTCACCGCCGACACCAGCTTCCTCAGCTTCTACCCGTACTTCGGCTTCCAGGGGCTGACGTCGCACTACGCGAACCCGTTGGCGCAGTTCGACCGCCGCGCCGCCGCGATCGCCGGCTGGTCCGAGACCGAGAGCCCCGACGAGCTGGTCCGGGCCATGGACGAAAGCCCCTGGCGCACACCGGATGTATTCGTCTTCCGCAAGGGGTCCGACGGCTACACGCTGCGCCTGGCGGAGGACGTGTACCCCAACGATCCGAACGTGCGCCGCTACACCGTGACCTTCCCGGAGAAGCTGTTCGACGACCCCCGGTTCACCACCACCGAGGTCGGTCCGTTCGTGATCGTCACCCGGGTCGGCTGAACACGGCTGTCCCCCACACCGGTTCGGTGCGGGGGACGGCATCCGAGGTCGGTCAGCCGCGGACGAGCGGCATGATCGCGCGCACCCGCAGATCGCGCAGGTACAGCCCGCCCCACACCAGGATGCCGAAGTAGATCGGCGCGAGGGTGGTGCTCAGGATGGGCTGCTCGGTGAGCAGGTTGGTGGCCACGGCACCGCCGAGGTAGCCGGTCAGCAGGACCGCACCGAGGATCGACGTGACGGGCACGACGTAGAGGGCGAGGCAGATCAGCAGCACCACACCGAAGACCCTGTTCAGGCTCGGGTCGAACCCGAGGTCGGCCATCGCGGTGCGCACCTGCTCGACGTTGGCGATGTGGGTGAGCGAGTCGAAGAGGAAGAACACGACGACCAGCCCGGTGATGATCAGGCCTGCGATCCGGGCACCCCGCGAGGGGGCGGCCGAGCCGGCGGCGGGTGCGGTGGTCGTGGTGTGCGGCGTGGTGGTCATGGCGGGCTCCGATGCTGGATTGCTTCGTGCATGGCGCGCGAAGCGGTTGCCATATAGACCGGCGACGACCGCAAAACTCATCGCGCGCGGGTCAATTATCCGCCGAACCAGGCCTGCGCGTCGAGACGGAAGCCCTGACCAGCGGTGACGGCGCGCAGATCGGACTCCAACGCGCGCAGCCGTTCCGGCCCGATCGTCGCCGCCCAGTCCGCCTGCAGTCGGTCGAATGCGACCGCGGACCGTCGCAGGCTGTCGAGCCCCCGCTCGGTGAGCACCACCCGCTTGCTGCGGGCGTCCGACGGGTCGCTCTCGCGCGCCACGTAACCGAGGCCCTCGAGCCGATCGACCGTCTTGCCCGCCGCCTGCTTGGAGACGCCGAGCCGTCGTCCCAGCTCGCTCGCGCTGGTCCCCGCGATCCCGATGGCTTGCATCGCGAATCCGTAGGCGGGCCGCATGTCCGGGTGCCCTTGCTCTGCCAGCTGGCGATGCACCTCGTCGATCAGTGTCCGGAATCCGGCGAACAGCAGCAGCGGCAGCTCGTAGCCGGGGCTCTCATCGACGGCCACGGCGCACCCCTTGCCGAATATAGACAACCATGTTTACTATATGGACAACCACGTTGACGATATTACCGCAGAGAGGACGCCAGATGCCCTTCACCCACCACACAGCCCAGACCGCCCCCGGCGCCGCCCGCCCGACCATGGCGACCATCGAGGGGAAGTTCGGGTTCCTGCCCGCCCCCGTGGCGCTCATGTCGGAATCGCCGGAGCTACTGCAGGCCTTCACCCGGTCGAACGCCCTGTTCGAGCGCAGCACGCTCACCGAACTCGAACGCGAGGTGCTGGTCCTGACCATCGCGACGCGCAACGAGTGTCACGTCTGCGTCGCCCTGCACACCGCCTCCCTCACCCGTGCCGCGGCGCCGGAGCAGCTGGTCACGGACCTCCGCTCCCGGCAGCCGCTCTCCGACCCGCGACTCGAGGCCATCCGCAGGTTCACGCTCGAGGTCCTGGACGCCGCGGGCGGGGTCGATGAGGCGCAGATGCAGGCGTTCCTCGACCACGGCTTCACGCGCCGCAACGCCCTCGAGGTCGTACTCGGGGTCGGCACCTACACGCTGTCCACCTTCGCCAATCGGATGACCGAGGCGCCGCTTGACCCGCCGTTCGCACCGTTCGCCTGGGACGGCGCCGCGTAGCACTTTCGCCGTTTGCCCCCACCGCCACATCAGCGTTGTCATCATTGATGACAACGACGATGACAGGCGGCCCGTGAGTCCTTCTGACCCCAGGGCGGACCAGAAGGACTCACGGCGGGAGGGATACAGGGATGGCCGAGGAGAGTTCGCGCACGCGACTGACGCCGGAGGTGATCGTGGACGCCGCCGTGCGGATCGCCGCGCGGGGCCGCCCCGACGGACTGACCGGACGTGCCCTCGGCGAGGAGCTCGGCGTGGACCGGTCGGCGGTCTGGCGGCACTTCTCCGACAAGGACGCGCTCCTGCGAGCCGTCGGCGACCGTCTATTGACGATGGCGCACGATCGCGTCCCCGCCGGGCTCGGCCCGAAGGAGCGGATGGAACACCTCGCCGGCGCCGTGGTCGCGGTGTTCACCGAGCATCCCCATGTCGGCGCCGCCGTGGCCCCGCGCACGACCCGCGGCCCTGGCGAGTTCGCCCTGGTCGAGATGATGCTCGCCGCGCTCGGCGAGCTGGGGCTGGAGCCGGCGGATGTGGTCCGCTACCAACGGATGATGGCCGAGGCCGTGCTTTCCTACGCGGGGATGCAGGCCGGCCACGCGCTGCTGCCGGACAAGCTGCGCGCGGGCGACGAACGCGCCTGGACCCACGAGTACGTCGGCGCGGACCCGGGGCGTTACCCCGCGATCGCCGCACACGCGTCTGCCCTGGCCGAGGTGGGCCCGGATCTGGTACTCGCCACCATGATCGAGGCCTTCTGGACCGCGCTCGACGCCAAGGCCGACACCGCGTCCGCCCGCGTGCGCACGGACTGACCCGGCCCCGCAAGGCGCCAAAGACCCACCCACCCGATATCGAGGATCACCCACGCATGACCGAGCCAAGCACCACCACCGAGCCCACCACCGTCGCCGAGCCCACCGTCGCCGAGCCGCCTCGCAAGCGCTCCCGGCTGTGTACGGCCGCGATCGTCGTCCCGGTGGCCGCCGCGACGCTGGTGGCGGCTACCTATGCGGCCGCCGCGGCGCTCGAGATCCCCGCGCCGCCGACCCTGGCCCGGCTGCTGACCGAGGCCCCGTCGAAGCAGGGCGAGCTGTATCCATCTCGCGCAGTGGCGGCCTCGCCGGATCCCGCTCCGCTGCAGTCGAACTCGATTCCGCTGCCGGACTCGGTGCCGTGGCGGGGCGAGCAGATCCCGGTCACGCAGTTCCTCGAGACCACCCACACCAACGCCTTCCTGGTGCTGCGGGACGGCGCACTCACCAACGAGTGGTACCGCGACGGCGTCGAGGCCACGACACCGATGGCCTCGTGGTCGATGGCCAAGTCCGTCGTCTCGCTGATGATCGGTCAGGCCATCGACGCGGGCAAGCTCAGCGAGGACGACCGGCTGGTCGACGTCCTGCCGGAGCTCGCCACCGGCGGGGAGTACGACACCGTGACGGTGCGTCACCTGCTGGACATGACCGCGGGCGTCGATGTGTCCGAGAACTACAACCCGTACTGGCCGCTGACCGGCACGGCCCGGATGTACCTGACCCAGGACCTCGACGAGTTCGTCGCCGACCACCGCGAGGTCACCTACAGCCCGGGCAGCGAGGGCGACTACCGGAGCGTCGAGACCCAGCTCCTGGGACAGGTGCTGGCCCGGGTCGAGGGGAGACCGCTGACCGAGCTGCTCGAGCGGAACCTGTGGGCCCCGATCGGCGCCGAGGACGGCGCCACCTGGAACCTCGACCGGGACGGCGGCCAGGAGAAGGCGTTCTGCTGCCTCAACGCGACCGCCCGCGACTACGCCAAGATCGGCCAGCTCGTGCTCGATGGCGGGCGCGCGGGCGACACCCAGGTGGTCCCGCCCGCCTGGATCGAACGCATCAGCGCCCCTGCCCCGCACCAGGTCTCGAGCTCGCCGTGGGGCTACTCCGCGCAGTGGTGGCACCCCACCCCAGACAGCCCGGACCTGTCCGCGCTCGGTGTCTACGGCCAGTACACCTACGTCGACCCGGCCACCGGCACAGTCATCGTCAAGCTCAGCGACCACGGCACCGAGCAGGACGAGCAGGAGACCTTCGAGGTGTTGCGGGCGATTGCCGGCGCCTAGGCGCGCGAGTCGCGGCCGAGGAAGGCCAGCAGCCGCTCCCCCGGCCCCGCCCCCTCCGACAACTCGACGGGGGCGGCGAAGCGCGCCGGCCGGTCCGCATCACTGACGAAAAGCGTTGCACAGGTGCGCAGTTCCTCGGCGAGGTCCGGCGGGATCGGCCGGTTGCGCCCGCACGCCCTTGCGACGTCCCACCCGTGCACGGCGATCTCCAGCGCACCGGCAGCGGGCACGATGCCCGCGGCCATCGAGACGCCGCCGATCTGGATCCCCTCCGGATCACCCGAACGAGCCCACGCACCGAGCAGTCGGCAGGCGCGATCACACAGCGCCGCAACGGGATCGGACTCGGGATCGGCCGCGCCCGCGGCGGGTACCAGCGCGATGTGCCGGTCCAGAGCGGCCTCCTGCAGAGTGCCGAGGGCATCGTTCATGTGCGCCAACAGCTGTCGGAGGTCCCACCCGCGACAGGGCGTGGCCCGGTCCATCGACTCCTCCGTCACGAGCTGCAGGCTGCCCAACGTGTAGGCGATCGAACGCTCCAGCAACGCGACCGGGTCGGCCAGCGGCCACGCGACCGCGGCGCCCGTCATGACCCGACCGGCAGCGTCTCGGGCAGCCCGAACTTGCCGAACAGCGACACGTCGAAGAACACCGTCACATGACCGATCCCCGACGGCCCGAGCGAGACCACCTGCAGCTGGAAGGCGGAGTACCCGCCGTCGGGTTCGCGCATGTACATCGCGAACGCGGGCTGCCCGTTCGACACCGTGGGGATCAGCTTCATGTCCCCGGGACCATTTGCGGGGCAGTTGTTCTCGATGAGGGTGCGGATCGCATCGGGGCCCTGGTACCAGCCGACGAAGGGCGGCATCTCCCAGACGGCGTCCTGGGTGAACAGCTCCTTGAGCGCGGCCATGTCGTACGTCTCGAAGGCGGCCATGTACTTGTCAAGCAGCTCGCGCTGATCCGGCGCGACCGGCTCCACGACGGCGTCCTCGGCGGGCGAGGCCTGATCGATCTGCGCGCGGGCGCGCTGCAGGGCGCTGTTCACGGCCGCCGTGCTGATGCCGAGCAGTTCCGCGACCTCCGCGGCAGGCCAGGCCAGCACCTCGCGCAGGATCAGCACCGCCCGCTGCTTCGGCGGCAGGAACTGCAGGGCGGCGATCAACGCCAGCCGGATGCTCTCGCGGGAGGTCGCGACCACAGCCGGGTCGCTCGCGGCGGTGCCGAGGAGGGCATCCGGGATCGGCTCGAGCCAGGGCACCTCGCCCTGCTCGACGAGTTCGCCTGCGGGATCCGAGCTCGGCGCGCCGAGGCCGGTGGGCAGCGGGCGCTTGCCCTTGCTCTCCAGCGCGGTCAGGCAGGTGGTTGTCGCGATCCGGTACAGCCAGGTACGCAGCGAGGAGCGACCCTCGAACTTCTCGTAGGCGCGCCACGCCTTCAGGTACACCTCCTGCACCAGATCCTCGGCGTCGTGCACCGAACCGGACATCCGGTAACAGTGCGCCAACAACTCCCGCCGATACGGCTCCGCCAGCGGAGCAAAGTCCTCCTGAACCGCGCCCTCTGTCATCGCTTCCCACCCTTCGTCGAATGCCTTCCCGAGTACAGACCAGCCGCGCGGTGAAAACTCATCGGTCTCGCGCGATGAATTTTCGTGCCACGTTCGGTCAGTACAGAGGAACACGATCCGAGGAGCGAGGGAAGCCCATGTCCGAGACGTCCGAAACACCGCAGCAGAACCCCGTGTACAAGGCGATTTCACGGGACGGCACCGTCATTGCGTACGAGCGGTCCGGCGACGGCCGGCCGATCATCATCGTGGGAGGCGCCGCGGAGATGATCCCCGGCGCCCGGCACCGCGCGCTCGACGGCGGCTTCCACGACGTCCCGCCCGAGACCCTCGCGCCGGTGCTGCTCGATCACCTGACGGCGGCCTCGTGATCGCGGCCCTCAGGCGGCGGTGAGGATCAGCGGCCCGTCCGGGGTGATGGCGATGGTGTGTTCGCTGTGCGCCGCGCGGGTTCCGTCGAGAGTGCGCAGCGTCCAGCCGTCCGGGTCGTGCCGGTAGTCGTCGGTGCCGCCGCCGATGAGCATCGGCTCGAGCGCGAGCACCAGGCCCGCGCGCAGCTTCATCCCCCGGCCGCGCCGTCCCTCGTTGGGCACGTCGGGGTCCTCGTGCATGGCGCGGCCGATGCCGTGGCCGCCGTGATCGGCGAGGACCCCACGCCCCCTGCTCCTGGCGAAGGCGCCGATGGCGTCGGCGATGTCACCGATCCGGTTCCCCACCCGCGCGGCCTCGATGCCCCGCGCGAGCGCCGCCTCGGTGTCCGCGATCAGGCTCAGGTCCTCGGGGTCGGCCTCACCGACCACGAAGCTGATCGCCGAGTCACCGCACCACCCGTCGAGATAGGCCCCGCAATCCAGGCTCACCAGGTCGCCGTCGGCGAGCCGGTGGTCCGTCGGGATGCCGTGCACGATCGCGTCGTTGACGCTGGCGCACACCACGCCGGGGAACGGCGACGGCGCCCAGGCGGGGTGGTAGTCGAGGAAGGCCGGGGTGGCGCCCGCCTCTCGGATCACCGCCGCGGCGGCCGCGTCGAGGTCGCGCAGGCTCACCCCGACCGCTGCCGTGGCCCGCGCCGCCGCGAGGGCCTGCGCCACCACCCGTCCGGCCGCCCGCATCGAACGCACCTCATCCTCGGTCTTTATCTCGACCATTCCCACTCCACCTCCGGTTACGAATAACTATACCGGTATTACTATAGGCATCATGGTGCGCGTGCCGCTGACGGCGGAGGAACTCGAACGGGGCAGGCGGCTCGGCGAGCTGCTGCGCGGGGCCCGCGGCGAGGCCAGCATGGTCGAGGTCGCGCTGGACGCCGGCATCTCCGTGGAGACGCTGCGCAAGATCGAGACCGGACGGATCGCGACGCCCGCGTTCTTCACCGTCGCCGCCCTCGCCCAGGTTCTCGGCCTGTCGCTGGACCTGGTCGCCGAAGCCCTGGCCGATCCGCCTTCGCGGCGCGAGGCGGCCTCGTAGCCTGCCGTTCCTGGGATGCCGGTCAGCCTTCCGATGAGTTTGTGCGTCTCCGGGAGTCTCTACTTTGATCACCATCATCGAGAGTGGGAGCACAGAGTGAGTCAGCAGCTACTGCGGGTCCAGAACTTCAATGTTTCGAGTGACGGAATCGGCGCCGGGGAAAACCAGAGCTTCGAGAGCCCGTTCGGCCTCGACCCCGGTGCCATGTTCGCGTGGGGCGGCGCCACGGCCAGCTGGCCCACCCGCACCGACCCCGGCGGCAGCCGCGGCCTCGACGACTACTTCACACGAGACTTCGCCCGCAACATCGGCGCCGAGATCATGGGACGCAACAAGTTCGGCCCCCAGCGCGGCCCTTGGGAGGATCACGAATGGCGCGGGTGGTGGGGCGAGGAGCCACCGTTCCACACCCCGGTGTTCGTCATGACCCACCACAAGCGGCCCTCGTTCACGCTCTCCGACACGACGTTCCATTTCGTCGACGGCGACCCGGCCACGATCCTCGAGCAGGCTCGCGAGGCAGCGCAGGGCAAGGACGTCCGACTCGGCGGCGGAGTCACCGCCATCAAGCAGTTCCTCGACGCCGACCTCGTCGACACCATGCACGTGGCGGTCTCCCCGATAACGTTCGGATCCGGGCTCCGGCTCTGGGAGTCACCGGAAGAACTGCGCGACCGGTTCCACCTCGAGATCGTGCCCAGCCCGAGTGGTGTGGCCCACCACCTGTTCTGGCGGAAATGACCCGGGGAACCGCTCACGGATAAGAAACAGTCCGATCACCGACCAGCTAGGGTCACCCGGGTCGACACGACCCGGGTGTCCTGGTCACCCGCCCCTGCATGCTGGTCCCTCTCAGGCTGCCCGATCCTGACTACCGGCGGTGCAAACCGCGGACAGCCGCTGACCGCATTCGATGACAGCCTCGCAGGCATGACCACGAGAGCGCTGATCCGATCCAATTCCGACCTGCACAATGGCTACGGCAGCCTGAACGCCTTCGCGGCGGTGAAGGGCCGTGGCGGCGCCCGGGCGTTCATCCGGTTCCTCACCGAGGTGCTCGACGGCCGAGAAACCGAGGAAGCGCACGCGGTGGACACCGACGGGTTGCTGATCCACGCGGAGGTCCGGATCGGCGACTCCTGCCTGATGGTCGTCGACTCCAAGCCGGACTGGGCGTTCACCCCCGCGCTGCTCCAGGTGAACGTCGCCGACTGCGACGAGGTACTCCGGCGCGCCGGCGACCGAGGCTCCCGGGTGATCACATCGACCACGCCGTTCTACGGCGACAGCTCCCTCGCCCGGTTCGTCGACCCCTGGCACAACGTGTGGTGGCTGTTCGGCCCGGCGATCGAGGGCGCACCCGAACCGACATGGGATCCCGACGCCCTCGCCGAGGAGTCGAGGATCCACGCCACGATCTGCGAGGCGATGCGCACCCTCTCGCCGCCTGCCCCCGGCGAGGCCTAGCCGGGAGCGTGCGTGAGCGCCGTTGCGCCGGAGCTGATGTACAGGATCGCACCGACCGTGTCGAGGGTCGCCCGGTCGAGCGGGAAGTAGCCCTGTGCCGGCGTGTTGTCGGTGCGGGTGCGACCGGCGGCGACCTCGGCGGCGGGCGTCAGACCCCAGGTGGCGACCCGGGCCTGGAGGAAGCCTTCGTAGGTGTCCGGTTCCGGGTCGCCGAGCCCGATCGCGTCGCTGCGGCCGAGGCTGCCCGCGATGAAGGCGTACCGGTCGCCCACCAGTGACCCGACGATGGCGCCGACGCTGAACCACTCGAGGTCCATCTCCCCCATCCGCATGGTGCTCGGGCGCTCCTGCAGGTGGCTGTTGTGCGCGAAGACCAGCGTCGCTCCCCGCCGATCCTCGATGCTTCGGATGTCGAGGAGGTTTCGGGCCATGAGCGCGTCGCGGGTGCCCAGCAGGAGCGATATCCGCTCGCTCTCGTCGATGCGCTGCGCCGCCTGCCTGTGGTAGCGGAGCAGGCCGAGGCCTGCCGTGAGATACGTTTCGGCCCTGTGCCATTCGGCGCGCGATGTGGTCGCGATCAGTTCCGGCGCCCGTACGTAGAGCGTGGTGAGCAGGTCGTCCGCAGCCGTTCGGCCTCGGCCGTGGCGCCGATCGACGCGGCCGAGTCCATCACCGCTTCGGCGCGGCTCCAGCGTTCGTCATCGCCACAGAGGCCCGCGATGTCGAGGTCGAGCCCCAGATAGTCGCGGGCGTGTTCGAGGTAGCGTCGCGGGCTGGGTGCGCTGGTGTTCTCCGTCGAGGCGTCCACGCCGTGAAAGGCCAATCGCTCTGTCGGCGGCCTGTTCTCGTTGTAGTCGCGCATCCAGCCAACCAGTTCCCGGTTGGCCTCCAGGTCCCCGAGGCCGTGCGAGAAGCCCTCGCTCATCGCCAGATCAAGGCTCCCGACCCCCTCCTGCACGAAGTCGTTCACGGTGAGCGCTGCCACGCGATCGGTCTCCAGGGCGATCGACCGGAAGCCGCGGTCGACCAGTTGCGCGAACAGTTCGTTGCGGACCCGCGCGAACGCGGGTTCCAGATGCGTCGGCTCTCCGAGCGCGAGAATGTCACATGATGCGGGTACGAAGTCTCTGATGTCCTGGCTCATGTGTCTCAATCGTATCGTTGAAAGATCCGTCGAGACTTGTGAAGCATCAGCCACCGAGATACCCGGTAAAGTCTCAAATCGATGATCAACCTGCGACCATCCGACCTCGCGCGCGAGCACGGCATTTCGACCCAGGCGGTCCGCAACTACGAGCGGGACGGCTTCATCCCACCCGCCGACCGCACGCCCAGTGGCTACCGGGTCTACACCGAGGTGCATGCGGCGGCGCTGCGCGCCTACCTCGCACTCCTCCCGGCGTACGGCCATGCGGCAAGCGGACAGATCATGAACGCACTCCACGATGGCGAACTCGACGACTTCCTGATGATCATCGACCGCGGCCACAGCCAGTCCCTCCGCGACCGGGACACCCTCGAGGCCGTCAGGAAGGCGGTGCGTCACCTGACAGCCGATTCCGGTCCCGCCACGGACCCATCGGACGGCACCGAAACAAGAACCATCGGCGAACTCGCGCACCACCTCCGCGTCACCCCTGCGACGCTTCGCAATTGGGAGGATTCCGGCATCCTCGCCCCGGCACGCGACGCGGCCACCGGGTACCGCCGCTACCGCGCGATCGACGTCCGCGACGCCGACCTCGCCCATCTCCTCCGGCGAGGGGGCTATCCGCTGGACCGCATCGCCGCCGTGGTCCAGCAGGTCCGAAGCGCCGGCGGCACAGACGCTGTGGCCGCCGCGCTGGACGACTGGCAACGACGGCTCACCGCCCAGGGTCTCGCCATGCTCGACGCGGCCGGCGAGCTCGGCCGCTACGTGGAATCGCTCGACCGCGCCCTGCCAGAGCCGGTCACGGCATCCGGCGCGCGGCACCAGCCTCCGACCGAGCACCGTCGCGGCCATCCGACGCGCTCCCAATTTATTGTTTAACTATTCGATTGCGCAGCGGCCGCGTAGGTTGCCGACGTGACCATCGACGAGCGAGCACCGCAACCCAACCCGAACCGCCGGTCCCTCCTGCGCGGCGCCGCCTTGAGCGTCGGCGCGCTGGCCGCGGGCGCGGCCCTCGGGCCCCTCACCGCCGCGCGAGCGGGCGCCTCCCCAACGGCGTTGAGCGGCAAGACCGCCGTGGTGGTCGGCAGCGGATTCGGTGGCGCGGTCGCGGCGCTGAGGCTCGGCCAGGCCGGCGTCCGGACCACGGTCCTCGAGCGCGGCAGGCGCTGGCCGGTCAACCCGGACGGCACCACCTTCTGCACGATCAACGAACCCGACGGCCGATCCGCGTGGTTCGCCGACCACCCGCCGATCAACCAGCTGACGCGGCTGCAGTCCATCGCCCGGTACCCGGGCCTCATCGACCGGGTGTACGGCAACGGAATCGACGCCATCTACGGCGTCGGGGTCGGCGGCGGCTCGCTCGCGTTCGGCGCGTTCACGCCGCAGCCCCGGCGCAAGGATTTCGCCACGGTCTTCCCCGCCCAGATCGACTACGACGAGCTCGACCGGACGTACTACCCGCGCGCCAAGAAGATGCTCGGCACCTCGCCCCTCCCGGCGGACCTCCTCGCGAACCCCGCCTACCGGGGTGCGCGAGCCTGGCTGGACTACATCGAGGATTTCGGCGGCGAGCCCGTCCTGCACGACTTCTGCGTCGACTGGGACGTCGTCCGCGCGGAGCTCGCCGGCCGCACCCCCGCGTCGTACTCGATCGGTGAGGGCCCGTACGGCAGCAACTCCGGCGCCAAGAACAGCGTCGACCGCAACTACCTGCCCGAGGCCGAGGCCACCGGGAACGTGACGATCCTCCCGCTGCACGAGGTCATCGAGATCCGGGAGATCTCCGGGCAGGACCGGTTCGAGGTCGTGGTCAAGCGGATCGACGAGTCCGGCGCGGTGCGTGAACACCAGACGCTCGTGGCCGACTACGTGTTCATGGCGGCCGGCTCGTACTACACCTCCGCGCTGCTCGCGACCGCCAAGGCGAAGGGCTCGCTGACCCGGCTGAACGACCACGTCGGCAAGGGATACGGCAACAACGGCGACTTCCTGATCGCCCGCGGACTCCTGCGCCGGGACTGCGGCGCCAAGCAGGGCGGCCCCGGCGTCGCGGTGATGTACGACGACGACAATCCGGACGGCCCGATCTCGATGTCCTGGGAGGCGTCGCCGTTCCCGGACATCGCGGGCGGCTCGAACATGGCGAACCTGATCCAGGTCATCTCGGACGAACGCGGCTCGATCGACTACAACCCGGCGACCGGGCGAGCGGAACTGAACTACCCGTTCGGCGAGTCGAACAGCAACGTGGACGCGCGCGGGCGGAACTTCGCAGGCCGTTTCCACGAGCGGACCGAGACCCGGTTCGGTTCGCCCGCCACCGGGATCCCGATCTACACCCGGCTCAGCGACTTCGGCTCCGGGTGCACGTGGCACGGCCTCGGCGGCATGGTGATGGGCCGGGCGTGCAGCCACGAGGGCCAGGTCGACGGCTACTCCAACCTGTTCGTCGTCGACGGCGCCCTGCTGCCGGGGTCCTCCGCGATGGTCAACCCGGCGCTGACGATCACCGCGGTGGCGGAGCGCTGCATGGACCGCTTCGTGGCTGCCCGGTCCTGAGCCCGGCCGACCGCCGACAGGAACCTCACAGGGGCCGGTGAGTACGGTGGCCGGGGCCAAGGGCTCGGCAATCCGTCGGCCCGCCGACGGACAGGAACGTGCAATGCCCCAGGCACCGATGCTGGCGGATCCCGCGAGGACCTCGACCACACCGAGGTCCGCGCGCGCCGTCGTCGGGCGCCTGCGGGGACACCGGGCCGGGCCGGACGTGGCCGCCGCGCTCGGGTTCACCGCGCTCGCGATGGTGGTGCTCGGTCGCCAGTGGCGCTCCCCCACCGTCGGCTACCTGACCGGCAGCGGCCAGGACCAGCGGATGTGGGAGTGGTTCTTCGCGGTCGCGGCGCACTCGGTCACCCGGCTGGAGAACCCCCTGGGCACGCTCCTGCAGAACTACCCGGATGGCGTGAACCTGATGGCCAACACGGCCATGTTCGGCGTCAGCATCCCGCTCGCGCCCGTCACGCTACTGTTCGGCCCGACCGCGACCTGGACGCTGGTGCTGACCGCGGGCCTGGCAGGGACCGCCTTCGCCTGGTACTGGCTGCTGTCCCGGTTCGCGGTGCGGTCGCGGGCCGCGGCGGCCGTCGGCGGGCTGTTCTGCGGGTTCGCCCCTGGGATGATCTCGCACGCCAACGGTCACCCGAACTTCGTGGCGCTGGCGCTGCTGCCGCTGATCCTCGGCTGCGTGATCCGGCTCAGCCGCGGTGCGGGCGTCCGGACCACGATCGCGCTCGGACTGCTGGTCGCGGCGCAGATCCTGCTCGGCGAGGAACCGCTGCTCATCTGCGCCATGTCCTTCGCCGTGTTCACGGTGGCGTACTTCGCCTTTCGGCCGCGGCTCGCAGGCGCCGCGGTGCGGTCCGCGTGGCGGCCGCTGCTGTTCGCGGCGGCGATCGCGCTGGCGATCACCGCGATCCCGTTGTGGTGGCAGTTCTTCGGGCCGCAGAGCTACCGGGTCATCGACCACGGGGCGATGGGCAACGATCTCAAGGCGCTGCTGCAGTTCCCGGAGCAGTCGCTCGGCGGGCGCACCAACCCCGGGCAGGACGTCTCGATCGGCGCCACCGAGGAGAACGCCTACTTCGGCTGGCCCCTGCTGGCCCTCGTCGCCGCGGCGTCGGCCTGGTTGTGGCGCTCACCGCTCGCGCGGGCGGCGACGGTGACGACGCTCGCGATGGGCGTGCTCTCGCTCGGGTCCGAGCTGACCGTCGGGCGGAACAAGACCGGGATCACCCTGCCGTGGGCCTGGTTCGAGCACGTCCCGCTGCTCGAATCGGTGCTCGAGACCAGGTTCGCGATGGGAGCGGTCCCCGCCATCGCGCTGCTGCTGGCGATGGCGACGGACCGGGCCGTCCGCGAGCGGGCGACGCTGGTGCCCTGGTGCATCTGTCTGGTGCTCGCACTGCTGCCGCTGACCCCGATGCCGCTCCCCGCGGTCGACCGCAAACCCGCTCCCGAGTTCTTCGCCGACGGGACCTGGCGCGGATACGTCGACGACGGCTCCGTCGTGACGGTCCCGCTGCCAAGGCCCGAGGACGCGCGCGCGCTGTCCTGGCAGGCCAAGGCCGATTTCGGCTTCCCGCTCGCGGGCGGTTACTTCGTCGGACCGGCCGGCGCCGCCAAGAAGGCCAAGTACGGCCCGGACGATCGGCCGACGGCGCTGTTGCTGGCCCAGGTGGACAAGACCGGCGCGGCGCCGACGATCACCGACGAACTGCGCGCGCAGGCGGTCGCGGACCTGAGGTTCTGGCGGGCCGACGTGCTAGTGCTCCCGCCGGGAAAGAACCGTCAGGTGCTCCGCGAGACGGTGAGCGAGCTGCTCCGGGACAGCGGCCATGCCGCCGACGACGTCTGGGTGTGGGATGTGCGCGCCCTGGTCGCCGCGGGTCACTGACCCGGGCGCCGTCCCATACGATCGGACCTTGTGTCCGACGCGCCTGAATCCACGCCAGCCGACCGCACCTCCCTGCGCACCGCCCGCCTGATCGCGGTTGTCGCGGGTCTGGCCGGGCTGCTGCTGGCCGTCCTCACCCCGCTGCTGCCGGTCAAGCAGACCACCGCGAGCGTGTCCTGGCCGCAGAACGGCGCACTGACCAGCGTGTCCGCGCCGCTGGTCAGCTACGAACCGCTCAGCCTCAGCGCGCACATCCCGTGCGCGGTGGCGACGCAGCTACCGCCCGACGGGCAGGTCCTGCTCTCCACCGCCCCGAAGCAGGCGGCGGACGCCGAGCTCGACGGCCTCACCGTCAAGGTCGCGGGCGATCCCGCGAGCGAGACCGGCCGCGAGGTGCAGGTGATCCTGCGCAACAGCGTGCTGCTCTCGGCACCGCTGGCCGACGTCGCCGCGAAGTGCTCGGCGATCACCGTGTTCTCGGACGCCGCGCACACCACCGCCACCTTCGCCGGGCTGACCGACGACGCCGGCGAGCCGCTGAGCGTCGACGTCGCAGGCGACCTGCGCCCGCAGATGGTCGGCATCTTCAGCGACCTCAAGGGCGCCGCCGCAAACGGCACAGGGGGCACCGCCCCCGCCGGCCTCGAGGTCCGCGCGGACATCGATTCGCGGTTCTCCTCCAGCCCCACGGTGTTCAAGCTGCTCGCGATCGTCGTCGGGACGCTGGCCACGCTGATCGCGCTGATCGCGCTGCACCGCCTCGACAACACCGACGGCCGCGCGGCGCGCCGCTTCCTGCCCCGGCACTGGTTGCGGTTCACCGGCGTCGACGGTCTGGTGGTCGGCACCCTGGCGCTGTGGCACTTCATCGGCGCGAACACCTCCGACGACGGTTACCTGCTGAACATGGCCAGGGTGTCGGAACAGGCCGGCTACATGGCCAACTACTTCCGCTGGTTCGGCGTCCCCGAGGCCCCGTTCGGCTGGTACTACGAGGTGCTGGCCGCAATGGCCAAGATCTCGACCGCCAGCCCGTGGATGCGCCTGCCCGCGCTGCTCGCAGGCATCCTCTGCTGGATGGTGATCAGCCGCGAGGTGATCCCGCGCCTCGGTAACGCGGTGCGCCACAACCGGATCGCGATCTGGACCGCCGGACTGGTCTTCCTCGCGTTCTGGCTGCCCTACAACAACGGCCTGCGACCCGAGCCGATCATCGCGCTCGGCGCGCTGCTGACCTGGTGCTCGATCGAACGCGCGATCGCCACCGGCAGGCTGCTGCCCGCCGCGGTCGGCGTGCTCATCGCGGCGTTCTCGCTGGCGGCCGGGCCGACCGGGGTGATCGCCGTCGCCGCGCTGATCGTCGGTGCCCGGCCGATCACGGCGATCCTGGTCACGCGGGCCCGCCAGGTGGGGTGGCTGCCGCTGCTCGCGCCGGTCGCCGCGGCGGGCACCCTGGTGCTGGCCGTGGTCTTCGCCGACCAGACCCTCGCGACCGTGCTCGAGGCGACCCGGGTCCGCACCCTGGTCGGCCCGAACGTGAAGTGGTTCGACGAATACCACCGCTACGACGCCCTGATGAACGTCTCCCCGGATGGGTCGCTGGCCCGCCGGTTCGGCGTGTTCACGATGATCCTCTGCCTGGTCGTCTGCGCGATGATCATGCTGCGCCGGGGTGGCAAGATCCCGGGCGCCGCCGCCGGTCCGTCGCGGCGCATCCTCGGCATCGTGTTCGGCTCGCTGGTGCTGATGATGTTCACCCCCACCAAGTGGACCCACCACTTCGGCGTGTACGCGGGCCTGGCGGCTTCCATCGCCGCGCTGACCGCCGTCGCGGTCGCCGCGGCCACGCTCCGCTCGCGCCGCAACCGCACGCTGTTCGCGTCGGGCGTGCTGTTCCTGCTCGCGCTGGCCTTCACCGGCTCTAACGGCTGGTGGTACGTCTCCAGCTACGGCGTGCCGTGGTGGGACAAGCCGCCGTCCATCGGCGGCAACGCCTTCTCCACCGCGTTGCTCGGCCTGGCGGTGCTGGCGCTGCTGCTGGCGGGCTGGCAGCACCTGCGGGCCCCGTACCGGCCGGAGGAGCAGGCGGCCCCGCCGCGCGGGCTGCGGGCGCTGCTCGGTTCCCCGCTCACGCTCGCGGCCGCCTTCGTGGTGCTCTTCGAGGTGCTGTCCCTGGCCAAGGCCGCGGTCGCGCAGTATCCGGCGTACTCGGTGGCCCGCTCGAACGTCGAGGCACTCGCGGGCGACACCTGCGCGCTGGCCGACGACGTGCTCGTCGAGTCCGACGCGAACGCAGGCACGCTCATCCCGGTGAGCCCGTCGGACAATCCGCTGGGCGCGGAGTCGGACGCCGGCTTCACCCCCAACGGGGTCCCCGTCGACCTGACCGCCGACGAGGAGAACAAGGCCGCGGGCGGCGCGAACACCATCGACAGCGACGCCACCACGACCACATCCGGCACCGCGTCGGGCACCGGCGGCGGCACCGGCAGCACGGGCATCAACGGCAGCTCCGTGGCGCTGCCGTTCGGGCTCGACCCGGCGCGTACCCCGGTCCTCGGCAGCTACCAGACCGGCGAGCAGTCCACCGCGAAGCTCACCTCCGGGTGGTACGGGCTGCCGGATACCGGCTCTGCCGGTACATCGACGCAGCGGAGCGATGCGGCGCCGATCCTGGTGGTCACAGCCGCGGGCCGGATCCGGTCCGTCGACGCCGACGGCGTCGTCACCTACGGCCAGGACCTCGTCGTCGAGTACGGCGCCCCCGCAGCCGACGGGACGATCGAGGCACGCGGCAGCCTGCTGCCCATCGACATCGGCCCGTCGCCGTCGTGGCGGAACCTCCGGGTCCCGATGGCCGACATCCCAGCCGATGCCACCGCCGTGCGGCTGGTCGCGAACGACCACGACCTCTCCCAGCGGCAGTGGCTGGCCGTCACGCCGCCCCGGGTGCCGCAGCTGCGGACGCTGAACGAGGTGGTCGGCTCGAGCGCACCGGTGCTGCTGGACTGGTCCGTCGGCCTGTCCTTCCCCTGCCAGCGGCCGTTCGACCACGAGTACGGGGTCGCGGAGGCGCCCGAGTACCGGATCCTGCCGGACCGGGTCGGCGCCGACTCCACCAACGGCTGGCAGGACAGCCTCGGCGGCGGACCTCTCGGCTGGACCGACCTGCTGCTCGCCGCGCAGACGATGCCCAGCTACCTCGACCGCGACTGGGACCGCGACTGGGGCTCGCTGGAGCGGTTCACCCCGCTCGACGAATCCGCGGTGCCTGCCCGGGTGGACACCGCGACGGTGACCCGTTCCGGGCTGTGGGACCCGGGGCCGATCCCGGCGCGGTGACGGCGGCTGCGATCGCGAACCCCGTGATCGCAGCCGATCCCTCCGCCGCAGCGGCCGACCAGGCCGCTGAGCTGGGGTTCAGGGCTGCGTCACGGGGGCGTGGATCACCGATTACAGAGATTCTCCGTAGCGATGTGAACGCCGACCGACCCTCGCCTACCATCGTGAACCGTGCCCGACGTCGTGACAGCCCCTGAACCAGCCATTTCCGCACCGCCGCCACCGGTCGACTTCAGAGCGAAGTACCGCACCGCGCGGCTGATCGCGGTCGTCACCGGTCTGCTCGGTGCGCTGTTCGCGTTGGCGACGCCGTTCCTGCCGGTCACCCAGACGACGTCCACCATGAACTGGCCGCAGGCGGGGGTCGCCGCGAGCGTCGACGCGCCGCTGATGGCCCAGGTGCCGATCGACCTGCAGGCAACGGTGCCGTGCGCGCTGGTCCGCGAGCTGCCCCGTGAGGGCGGCCTGCTGCTGGCCACCGCCCCGCCGCAGGGCACGGACGCCCCGCTCAACGCGATGTTCATGCGGGTCACCGCCGACACCGTGGACGTGCTCGACCGCAACGTGGTCGTCGCATCCGCCCCGCGGGCCCGGGTCGAGGCCGGTGGCTGCACGGCCATCACCTTCAGCTCCGACATCAACAGCACCACCGCCACCTTCGAGGGGCTGTCCATCGGCGGCAACCCGGTCACCGGCACCCTGACCGGAGACCTGCGGCCTCAGGTGGTCGGCGTCTTCACCAGCCTGGACGGCCCCGCCCCCGCCGGACTCTCGTTGACGGCGAACATCGATTCCCGGTTCACCTCCTCCCCCACGCTGATCAAGAGCGCGGCGATGGTGCTCGCGGTCCTGCTGACCATCTCCTCACTGGTCGCGCTCGCCCGTCTCGACGGCACCGACGGCCGCGGCCACCGGCGCTTCTTCCCGTCGCACTGGTGGCGGTTCAAGCCGGTCGACGGCGCGGTCGTCGGCGTCCTGCTGGTCTGGCACTTCATCGGCGCGAACACCGCGGACGACGGCTACCTGCTCACGATGGCCCGGGTGTCGGAGCACGCCGGCTACATGGCCAACTACTTCCGCTGGTTCGGTGTCCCCGAGGCCCCGTTCGGCTGGTACTACGAGGTGCTGGCCGCGATGGCCAAGATCTCCACGGCCAGCCCCTGGATGCGCCTGCCCGCGCTGCTGGCAGGCATCCTCTGCTGGCTGGTCATCAGCCGCGAGGTGATCCCCCGCCTCGGCCGCGCGGTTCGGCACAGCTCCGCCGCGGTGTGGACCGGCGGGCTGGTGTTCCTCGCGTTCTGGATGGCCTACAACAACGGCCTGCGCCCGGAGCCGATCGTGGCCCTCGGCGCGCTGCTGACCTGGTGCTCGGTGGAGCGCGCCATCGCCACCGGCAGGCTGCTGCCCGCCGCGGTCGCGATCCTGATCGCCGCGTTCTCGCTCGGCGCCGCCCCGACCGGCCTGATGTGTGTGGCGGCCCTGCTGGCCGGCGCCCGGCCGATGGTCCGGATCCTGGTCCGCAGGCACCGCGAGGTCGGCGCCTGGCCGCTGATCTCCCCGCTGCTCGCGGCGGGCACCGTGGTGCTCGTCGTGGTGTTCGCCGACCAGACCTTCGCGGGCGTCCGCGAGGCCACCCGGGTGCGCAGCCTGATCGGCCCGAACATGAACTGGTACGAGGAGTTCCTCCGGTACTACTACCTGTTCGTGCAGACGGTCGACGGTTCCGTGGCCCGCCGGTTCGCGTTCCTTGTGATGATCCTCTGCCTGTTCACCACGCTGTTCGTGCTGTTGCGCCGCAAGAAGATCCCTGGCGCGGCGGTCGGCCCGTCGTGGCGCCTGCTCGGCGTGGTGTTCGGAACCATCTTCTTCATGATGTTCAACCCCACCAAGTGGACCCACCACTTCGGTGCGTACGCGGGCATCGCCGGTTCGCTGGCCGCGCTCACCGCGGTGGCGGTCTCCGCCTCCGCGCTGCGCTCGCGCCGCAACCGCACCATGTTCGCGGCGGGACTGCTCCTGGTGCTCGCCTTCTCCTTCTCCGGCATCAACGGCTGGTGGTACGTCTCCAGCTACGGCATCCCGTGGTTCGACAAGACCGTCTCGCTCGGCGGTAGGCAGCTGAACTCGGCGTTGCTCGCGCTGTTCGTCGTCGCCGTGCTGGTCGTCGCATGGCAGTACTTCCGCGAGGACTTCATCGGCACCGAGGTGAAGGCGTCCAGCGAGAAGGGCAGGCGCATCAAGAAGTTCGCGGCCGTGCCGCTGACGGTGGTGGCCGCGCTGATGGTGCTGTTCGAGGTGCTCTCGCTGGTCAAGGGCGCGGTCTCCCAGTACCCGGCGTACTCGCTGGCCCGCTCCAACATCGACGCCGTCACCGGGTCGCCGTGCGGTCTGGCCGACGACGTGCTGACCGAGGCGGATCCGAACGCCGGCCGACTGCAGCCGGTCATCGACCCGTCGGATCCTCCCCTGAATCCGAACAACCCCCTCGGCGGCAGCGATCCGACCGGGTTCAGCCCGAACGGCGTGCCCACCGACCTGTCCGCGGACTACACCGAGGTCAAGCCCGGCCAGTCGAACACCGACGGCCAGACGGTCGGCCCGAACTTCGCCACCGGCGCGGGCGCCGGCACCGAGGGCGGCACCGGGGCGGTCGGCGTCAACGGCAGCAACGTCAAGCTGCCGTACGGCCTGAACCCCGCGACCACCCCGGTCCTTGGCAGCTACCAGACCGGGATCCAGGAGCCGGCCAGCCTGACCTCCAGCTGGTACGGACTGCCTGCCCGCAGCGAGCAGTCGCCTCTGGTCGTGATCTCCGCGGCCGGGCGCATCTGGTCGGAGAGCAAGGACGGCGAGGTCACCTACGGTCAGTCGCTGCTGCTCGAGTCCGGGCACCGCGAGGCCGACGGCACGATCACCGCGCTCGGCACCTACCTGCCCAAGGACATCGGCCCGGCACCGTCCTGGCGGAACCTGCGGGTGCCGATCGACGAGCTGCCCGCCGGCACCGACGTGGTCCGGATCGTCGCGAACGACCCGAACCTGACCGGCGATCAGTGGCTCGCGTTCACCCCGCCGCGGGTACCGCAGCTGCAGTCGCTCAACGACTACATCGGCACAACCCAGCCGGTGCTGCTCGACTGGGCGGTCGGCCTGCAGTTCCCCTGCCAGCGCCCGTTCGACCACAAGTACGGCGTCGCCGAGGTCCCCGGGTTCCGCATCCTCCCCGACCGCCCGCTCGCGGTCAGCTCCACCGACACCTGGCAGTCCCACGAGAACGGCGGACCGCTCGGCTGGACCGAGATGCTCGCGGAGGCATCCACGGTGCCGACCTACCTGGTCGACGACTGGGGCCGCGACTGGGGCGCACTGGAGCGGTACACGCCGTACTTCCCACAGGCTGAGGCCGCCGTCGTCGACACCGGCGAGGTGCGACGCTCCGGCTTCTGGAGCCCCGGCATGATGCGCGTGTACGAGAAGTAGTCGCCCGCCCGACGAAGACCGGCTCCCCACACGGGGAGCCGGTCTTCGTCGCATCGGAGGGTCGGCGGCCGCATACTCGGTAGATGCCGGACGACGACCTGAGCGATTTCGAGGCCGCACATTTCACCCACGACGGCACGACGCGCGCGATCTACCGCCGCGGCACCGGTCCGGCGGTGATCATCATGGCGGAGATCCCTGGCATCACCCCGAAGGTGCTCGAGTTCGCCCGCCGGGTCGCCGAGATCGGGTGCACGGCAGTGCTTCCGCACCTTTTCGGGCGCCCCGGCCGGGATCCGGATCCGGGCACCCACGGACGGGTCGCGACAGCGGCCGACACGGTCACCACCATGGTCCCGGTCTGTGTCAGCCGCGAGTTCACGATCCTGGCGACCGGGCGCAGCTCGCCGGTGATCACGTGGCTGCGGGCGCTGGCGGCCCACGAGCACGATCGGTGCGGCGGACCAGGGGTCGGCGCGGTCGGCATGTGCTTCACCGGCGGCTACGCACTCGCGATGGCCGTTGACGACGTCCTGGTCGCCCCGGTCCTGTCGCAGCCCTCGCTGCCCCTCGCCGTCTCCGCGCGCCGACGGCGAACCATCGACATCTCGCCCGGTGACCTGGCCAGGGTGAAGCAGCGCTGCGCGAACGGGCTGACCGTCCTGGGACTGCGCTTCGACTCCGACCGTCTCTCACCGGCCGAACGCTTCGACTTCCTCCGCGAACAGCTCGGCGACGCCTTCGTGGCCGTCGAGATCGACGGCGGCGCCGCGAACCCGGACGGGCTGCTGCCCCCGCATTCGGTGCTGACCGAGCACCTCATCGACGAGCCCGGTCAGCCCACCCGCGCCGCGCTCGACCAGGTCCTCGACCTGATGCGGACGCGGTTGCTGACGCCGGCCGCGGACCCCGACGCCGGACCTGTCGATCCGGCGTGAGCCCCGCGGGCGGCGCGATCGCCCTGCGCTAGAACGGGATCAGCGAGTGCTTGCGCGGGTTCTTCGGGAGCTCCTTGTCGCGGAGCAGGTTCAGCGCCTTACGGATCTCGAGGCGGGTGGCCGCAGGCTCGATCACCGCATCGATGTAGCCGCGCTCCGCCGCGACGTAGGGGGTCGCGACGTGCTCGTTGTAGTAGTTGATCAGCTGGCGGCGCACCG
This sequence comes from Rhodococcus sp. PvR044, assembly GCF_040548995.1. Lineage (NCBI taxonomy): Bacteria > Bacillati > Actinomycetota > Actinomycetes > Mycobacteriales > Nocardiaceae > Rhodococcus > Rhodococcus sp. PvR044. The sequence goes on along the minus strand of NZ_JBEPSX010000003.1, from coordinate 64,509 downwards.
CGGGAGCGTTCTCGCCCGCCGCCTCGATCTGCTTGCGGCCGATCACCGCGACCGCGCTCTCCGCGCCCATCACGGCGATCCGGGCGGTCGGCCACGCGAAGTTCACGTCGGCCCCGAGCTGCTTGGAACCCATGACCGCATACCCGCCGCCGTAGGACTTACGGACCACGACCGTCACCTTCGGCACGGTGGCCGAGACGTAGGAGAACAGGAACCGGCCGCCGCGCTTGATGACGCCGACCTTCTCCTGCTCGACGCCGGGCAGGAAGCCCGGGGTGTCCACGACCAACACCAGCGGGATGTCGTACGCGTCGCAGACCTGCACGAAGTGCGCGGCCTTGTCGGAGGCGGACGCGTCCAGCGCGCCGGAGAGCGACATCGGCTGGTTCGCGACCACGCCGACCGGGCGGCCGTCCACCCGGGCGAAACCGGTGATGATGTTCTGCGCGCTCTGGCTGCGGACCTCGTGGAAATCGCCGTCGTCGAAGATCTTGAGCAGCACGTCGTGCATGTCGTAGCCGGCGTTGTCGGCGTCCGGCATGAACGTGTCGAGCGTGAGGTCGTCCTCGGTGATCTCCGGCTCCAGGCCGGGATTGACGATCGGCGGCTTCTCGGTGCAGCTGGACGGCATGTAGCTCAGGTACTTGCGGGCCCACTCGAACGCGGCCTTCTCATCGGCCGCGACGTGGTGCACGTTGCCGTACTCGGCCTGCTTCCGCGCACCGCCCAGGTCCTCGAGGCTGACATCCTCGCCTGTGACGGACTTGATGACGTCCGGACCGGTGACGAACATGTACGACTCTTCGGTGGCGATCACGACATCGGTGTTGATCGGCGCGTAGACGGCTCCACCGGCACACTTGCCGAGGATGATCGAGATCTGCGGGCACAGCCCGGACAGCGGCTCGTGACGGCGGCCCATCTCCGCGTACCAGGCCACCGACGCGACCGCGTCCTGAACGCGCGCGCCCGCGGACTCGTTGATCCCGATGACGGGACAGCCGATCTTGATCGCGAAGTCGAGGATCGCGGAGACCTTCCGGCCGAAGATCTCGCCCGCCGCGCCACCGAAGACGGTCTGGTCGTGTGAGAACACCGCGACCGGACGGCCCTCGACCGTGCCGTGCCCGGTGACGACGCCGTCGCCGTACGGGTTGTTGGGATCGCCCGCCATCCTGGCGAGCTGGCCGACCTCGACGAAGCTGCCCGGATCGAGCAGCATGTCGATGCGCTCACGCGGGGTCGGCAGGCCCTTCTCCTTGCGCCTCGCGATGGCCCTCGGGTTACCAGGCGCCTTCGACAGCTCGAGCTTCTCGCGAAGGTCCGCCAGCTTCTCGGCCGTAGTGGTGCTCACTCAGTTGCTCCGATTCTCGGCCTCGATGTCGGCCAGCTTCTTGGTCAGGTCCGCCCCCACCTTGGCAATGTACGGCTCGTCCACGATCTGGATGTGATCGCCACCGACGTGGACGATCTCCAGGTTCTTCGCGCACTCGCCCCAGCCCCCGTCCGGCTGCCGGGTGCTGAACGCGGGCTCGAGGGCCATCGCGTCGTCGTGATAGCGATCGGCCAGGTACAGCACCACGTCGCCGTCGTACTGCTCGAGCTTCGCGGTCTGGATGGCGCGGTTGTCCAGCCAGGAGGTGCGCTGGTGCTCGAGGATGCCGCCCGGGATCTTGGTCCCGCTCATCTTCAGCAGGTCCATCAGGATCTGGATCTGCGCTTCGTCGGACTCGGCCGCCGCCAGCTTGTCGTACGGCAGCGGGGCGTCGACGTTGTAGGTCTTCTTGGCGAAGGCGGAGTACCGCTTCCAGCGGGCCTTGATCTCCTCCGGGGTGTCCTCGACCTTCTCGCCCGCCATCACGGTGTCGATCAGTCCGACGATCCGGACGTCGGCGCCCTCCTCGCGGAGCAGCTTGGCCACCGCGTACGCCAGCACGCCGCCGAGCGACCAGCCGTACAGCACGTACGGGCCGTCCCCCTGGATCTCGCGGACCAGCGGCAGGTAGGCCTTGGCACGCTCCTCGATCGGTCCCTCGGTGCGCTCGAGCCCGTACATCGCGGTCCCCGCAGGCAGCCGCTTGAGCAGCGGCTCGTAGGCCACCGTCGAGCCACCGGCCGGGTGGAACACGAACACCGGCACCGCGGTGGATCCCTCGGGACGGGGGCTCAGGGTGCGGACCAGCCCGTCGATGCGGACGCCGTCCTCGAGGTGCTCGCGCACCTTCTCCGCGAGCTGCTCGATGGTCTCCGAGTCGAGGATGTCGTCGAAGGTCACCTCGCCGCCCGCACGCTCGGTCAGGCGGGCCGCCAGCTTCTCGGCGGTCTCGTCGTCGAGCACCGGCAGGGTGTTGAAGATGCCCTTCGCGGACTGGCCGGTGATGACCGCCCACGTCGCGAACGTCAGCCGCTCGGCGGCGTCACGCGGGGGCACATCGGTTCCTGTCGCCTCCGCCGTCGCCTGCTGGGCGTCGACCTTCGTCTCGGGTTCCGCGACAGGCGCCGGGGCGGCCTGCTCGGCGGCGGCGGCGACGATGGCCTCGGCCTCGGTGACGGGGCTGGTGTCCTCGTCGGCGAGCGCCTCCTCCTCGGCGGCGGCCGCGTTGGAGGCCTCCTTCTCGACGCGCTGCTTCTCGGCGAGCGCGGCGACCTCTTCACGGTTGTCGATCGCGTAGCGCAGGTACTTCTCCACCTCGCGCAGGCTCGCGTCGCGGACCGCCTGCAGCTGCAGCTGCGGGATGTCGAACTCGTACTCGACGCGGTTCTTGATCCGCACCGCCATCAACGAGTCCAGCCCCAGCTCGATGAGCGGGATCTCGGCGGGCAGGTCCTCGGGCGCGTAGCCCATGGACTCGGCGACGATCAACGCCAGCCGCTCCTCCATCGACTGCGAGCTGCTCGGGTCCCAACGGTCGCCGAAGGACTCGACCACCTCGGGCAACTCCTCCATCGGGGAGCTGGAGCGCGGCGACGGAGCTGCCGCGGCGACGACGAGCTCGGGCAGCGGTTCGCCCGCGGTGACCACCGCGTCGAGCAGCAGCGCGAAGCCGTCCGCGGTCTTGGCGTGCACCTGCAGCGACGCGCCGCCCGGGTGCGGGTTCAGCGTCGTGGTCAGCGTGCCCGCGGCCGGGACCTCGCCGCGCGCGACGGCGGCGGTCAGCACCACATCCGAGAGCACCTGCGCGGCGGCCTCGGTCGCCAGCGCGTTCAGGTCGGAGACCGCGGCGGCTTCGACCTCCCACACGTGCCTGCCGTCGGGCAGCGAGACGTGCGCACCGGGCACCCGGGCGTTGCCGCCCGAGGAGATGCGGATGTCGAGCCAGTGCTCCTTGCGGAGGAACGCGGTCCGCGGCAGGTCCGCGTAGCCGCCGTCCGCGAACAGCGACGGCAGATTCACCGGGTGGCCGTGGACGTAGAGCTGGGCGAGGGCACTGAGCACGCCCAGCTCCTCGTCCTCCTTGCGCTTGAGGGTCGGGATCAGCTGCGCGTCGTGCAGCCCGGCGTCGAACGCGGTGGCCGCGACCGACATCAGCGTCGCCGGGTTCGGGGCCAGCTCGACGAACGTGGTGTGCCCGGCGTCGACGGCGAGGCGCACCGCGTTGGTGAAGTACACGCTGTGCCGCAGGCCCTTGGTCCAGTACTCGACCGGATGGACCGGGTCATGCCCGGCGCGGTAGAAGGTCTCCTTGTCGACCGAGGAGTACAGCCCGGCCTTCAGCTTGCGCGGCTCGATGCCTGCCAGCTCCGCCGCGAGCTCGCCCAGGATCGGGTCGACCTGCGAGGTGTGGCTGGCGCCCTTGGTCTGCAGGATCCGGCCGAGCTTCTCCTCGGCCTCGGCGCGGGCCACGATGGCCTCCACCTCGGGCTGCGGGCCACCGATGACGGTGTGGGTCGGCGCGGCGTACACGCAGACCTCGAGATGCGGGAAGTCGCCGAGCACGGCCTCGATCTCGGCGGCGCTGTACTCCACGAGCGCCATCAGGCGGATGTCGTCGCCGGACAGCGTCGACTCGGCCTCGCCCATCAGCCGGGAGCGGGCGGTGATGACCCGGACCGCATCCTCGAGCGAGAGCCCGCCGGTGACGTAGGCGGCGGCCGCCTCGCCCATCGAGTGGCCGACCGCGGCCTCCAGGTCGGCGCCGTGGTGGCGGAGCACCGCCGCCAGGCCGATCTGGATGGTGAAGATGCCGACCTGCGCGGTCTCGACGTCGTAGTCCACCGAGTCGTCGAGGAACTTCTCGGCCATCGTGTAGCCGGCCTCGTACTCGATGAGCTCGTCGACCTCGTCGACCGTCTTCCGGAACACGGCGTTGCCGCGGTAGAGCTGCTTGGCCATCTTGCGGTGCTGCGAGCCGAAGCCCGAGAACACCCAGATCGGTCCGTTGGAGGCGGGTGCGTCCGCGGACAGCACGCCCTGGCCGGGCTTGCCCGCGGCGACCGCGCGCAGACCGGTGATGGCCTCGGCGCGGGTGCGTGCGAGCACCACCGCGCGGGACCGGCCGTGGTTACGGCGGGCCAGCGTGCGGCCGACGTCCTCGAGCGGGGTCGTGCTGCCTGCCTCGGTCTCCAGCCAGTCGGCCAGGTCGGCGGCGGCGCGGCGACGGCGCGAGGGCATCGAGGCGGAGACGGCCAGCAGCACCGGCATCGGCTCCGCATCGGCATCGGCCTCGGGCTGCTCGGCGACAACGACCGGCTCGACGCCCATCGACTCGGCGGCGTCGGCGAGCACGCCCGCGGCCTCCGTCTCGACATCGAGCGACTCCGTGGCCTGTGAGTCCTTCTGGTCCCCATCCGGACCAGAAGTGCTCACGGGCGCCGCAGGCGCCTCGTACTCGCGGACCACGACGTGCGCGTTGGTGCCGCCGAAGCCGAAGCCGGAGACGCCCGCGACGGCGCGGCCGGTGTACCGCGGCCAGTCGGTGGCCTCGGGGATCACCTGCAGGTGCGCCTTGTCGAAGTCGATGTACGGGTTCGGGCCCGCGTAGTTCAGCGACGGCGGGAGCTTGTCCTCGCGCATCGCGAGCACGACCTTGATCAGGCCCGCGGCGCCGGCGGCGGCCTCGAGGTGACCGAAGTTGGTCTTCGCCGAGCCCAGCAGGGCCGGCCGGTCCGCAGAACGGCCGCGGCCGACGACGCGGCCGAGCGCGTCCGCCTCGATCGGGTCGCCGAGGATGGTGCCGGTGCCGTGCGCCTCGATGTAGTCGACGCCGGACGGGGCGATGCCCGCGTCGCGGTACGCCAGCCTCAGCACGGCGGCCTGCGCGTCGGGGTTCGGCGCGACAATGCCGTTGGAACGGCCGTCCTGGTTGACGGCCGAGCCGGCGATCACCGCGCGGATGTCGTCGCCATCGCGCTCGGCGTCCTCGAGCCGCTTGAGCACGACCAGGCCGCCGCCCTCGGCGCGCACGATGCCGTTCGCGTCGGAGGAGAAGGCCTTGATCTTGCCGTCCTCAGCGAACATTCCGATCTCGTTGAAACCGAGGGTCGCGGCGGGCGCGACGAGCATGTTGACGCCGCCAGCCAGGGCGAGGTCGGACTCACCGGAACGCAACGAGCGCACCGCCTGGTGCACGGCCACCAGCGAGGACGAGCACGCGGTGTCCATCGCGATCGACGGTCCGCGGAAGTCGAAGTAGTAGGAGACCCGGTTCGCGACGATCGACGTCGAGGTCCCGGTCAGTGCGTACGGGTGCGCGTGCACCGGGTCGCTGACCGCGAGCAGCTGGTAGTCGTTGGCGGAGCTGCCGATGAAGACACCGACCTGCTCGCCCTTGAGCTCGCTCGCCGGGATGCGGGCGTGCTCGAGCGCCTCCCAGGTGAGCTCCATGGCCAAGCGCTGCTGCGGGTCGACATTCTTTACCTCGAGCGGCGACATCGCGAAGAACTCCGCGTCGAAGCCCTTGACGTCGTCGAGGTAGCCGCCCCTGGTGTTGGCCTTCGCGATCGCCTCAGCAATCTGCGAGTCCGCGGCGAACTCCGACCAGCGACCCTCCGGCAGCTCGGTGACCGCGTCGCGGCCCTCGATCAGCAGCCGCCACATCTCGTCGGGGTTGTGACCAGTGCCGGGGAACCGGCTGGCCATGCCGACGATCGCGATGTCGTGCGACTGCGAGGTGTCCTTGACCGCGTAGAACGCCGCGTCCTCGGGCTCGTCGGGGACCTCCGGCTCGCCCTCGATGATCAGGGTCGCCAGCGCGGCGATCGTGGGGTGCTGATAGACGACCGTGGCGTTCAGCGTGATGCCGACGAGTTCCTCGATCTCCCCGCTCAGAGCGACGGCGTCCCGGGACGAGAGCCCGAATTCCTCCATCGGACGGTCATCCGAGATCTGATCGACCGGTTGCCCGGTCGCCTCGGCAACCCAGTTGCGCAGCCATTCGCGCAGCTGCGCGACCGTCATCTCTGTCTCAGCCATCAACACACCACGCTACCCGTCAAGAAGAAGGTTGTTTTACACGCTATCGGGGAACGCGGTCTGCGTGTAACCACCACGGAGCGTCCCCTCGATGTATGCGGCCTTGCAGGCGCGCCGTGCGATCTTGCCGCTGGAGGTACGCGGGATGGATCCGGCGGGCACCAGCAGCACGTCACGGGCGGTCACGCCGTGCCGGGTGGAGATCGCCGCGCGCACCGCGTCGGCGATCGGGGCCGGATCGGCCTTGCCCGCCCCCGGCGCCCGCTCGCCGACGAGCACGAGCTGCTCGGAGGCGTCGTCGGCGTCGAAGGTCAGCCCTGCGCCTGCCTCGAACACCTCCTTCGGGAGCTGGTTCGCGGGCACCGCGAACGCCGCGACGAAGCCCGGGCGCAGCGCGGCGCTCGCCTCCTGCGCGGTGGCCTCCAGGTCCTGCGGGTAGTGGTTACGACCGTCGACGATCACCAGGTCCTTGACGCGGCCGGTGATGTACAGCTCGCCGTCGACGTAGACGCCGTAGTCACCGGTGCGCATCCAATTCGAGTCCTCGGGCGCGCCGTCCGCGTGGCTGCCCGTGGCGATCGTCGAGGACAGCCGGTTGTGGAAGGTCTGCTCGGTCTCCTCGGGGCGACCCCAGTAGCCCTGGCCCATGTTGTTGCCGTGCAGCCAGATCTCGCCGACGTTCTCGTCCTCGAGCTCGGCACCGGTGTCGGCGTCCACGATCGCGGCCCACTGGCTGCGCGAGACGTAGCCGCAGGACACCTGGGCGATGGCGCCCGGGGCGTCCTTGTCGACCTTCACCATGCGACCGCGGTTCAGCTCGTCGCGGTCGACGTAGATGACCCTGGCCTCGTCGCTGTGCTTGGTCGACGAGACGAACAGCGTCGCCTCGGCCATGCCGTAGGACGGCTTGATCGCGGTCTTGGGCAGTCCGTACGGCCCGAAGGCGTCGTTGAACTTGCGCATCGACGAGGTGGTGACCGGCTCGCTGCCGTTGATCAGGCCGATGACATTGCTCAGGTCGAGCGTCTCGCCGTCCTTCGGCAATCCGCGGGCTGCGGCGTGCTCGAAGGCGAAGTTCGGCGCCGCGGCGAAGGTGCCCGCGCCGTCGGTGATCGCGGCGAGTTCCTTGATCCAGCGGTAGGGACGCGCCACGAAGGCGCGCGGGCTCATGATGGTGATGTACTTGCCGCCCAGCGCAGGCAGGATCACCGTGAGCAGGCCCATGTCGTGGAACAGCGGCAGCCAGGTGACGCCGCGGGAGTCGGTGGTCAGCTCGATCGCGTCGACCATCTGCAGCGCGTTGGTGCCGACCGCCCGGTGGGTGATCTCCACGCCCGCGGGCACCCGGGTCGAACCGGAGGTGTACTGCAGGTACGCGATGTCGTCGAGCCCGATCTCGGGGTACACCCAGGTCTCGCCGACGGTGTCCGGGATCGCGTCGATCGCGATGATCCGCGGCCGCTCCGCCGCGGGGAGGTGACGGAACAGCTGGCGAACGCCGGCGGCCGACTGGGTCGCGGTGAGGATCGCCGACGGCTTGCAGTCGCCGAGGACGGCGTGCAGGCGGTCGCCGTGACCGGGCTCGTCCGGGTCGAACAGCGGTACCGCGATGGTGCCCGCGTGCATGGCCGCAAAGAAGGACACGACGTAGTCGAGACCCTGCGGCGCCAGGATCGCGACCCGCTGACCCGGCTCGGTCACCTGCTGCAGACGGGCGGCGACGGCGCGCAGCCGGTTGCCGAACTGGGTCCAGGTGAGCTCGTGCACCTCACCGTCCCGCTCGCGCGAGTAGTCGATATAGCGGTATGCCAGCTCGTCCGCGTTCTCGCGGGTGTGCTGTTCGACGTGATCGACGAGGGTGCTGCCGGGCATCAGCCTGATGTTGCCGGCGTCGTCGACGTAGTCATCGAAGTTCTTCATACCTTCTCCTCCAAGGCAAGCTCCCCGTGATCGCGACGAACACCGGTGAGCTTCGTCCCCTGCAGCCGCGTGGGATCGTGCAAATAGTGACTAGTGGTGGCAATGCGTGCAGGTCTCAGATCGGTAACGACGCGCGCCCCATCCCAAACCAACAGCATGTTACAGACAGTGCCGTTCTCATTCACCCTTGAGCAGGGGTATCACCGGAGCGAATGCCTCCATCTGCGTGGGGAAGATCCCCACGTAGGACATGGAGGTCTGCGCCCGCACGCCGCGGATCTGGTCCGCGATCTCCTCGTAGGAGCCGAATGCGAGGTACGGGGAGTTCAGGATCTGCTCCACCGTGAGTTTGACGTCCACCTCGATGTTCGGCGGGTACCCGTTGTCCAGGGCCGCCAGCGCCATCTCGGCCATCGCCTCCCGATCATCGGTCGGCATGATCGTGGTGATCGTCCAGTTCAGCTCGATGTCGTCGAACCGGTCGCCCGCTGCCTCGCGGATGCGCTCGACCCGCGCGGCGGTCGCCTCCATCGTGATGCCGGACAGCAGCATCTTGCCGTCCTTGTTGCTGGGCGGGGCGAGCGAGATGATGTCCGCGTACTTGGCGGCCAGCGCCAGCATCTTCGGGCCACCGCCGCCGACCACGATGGGTGGACGCGGGCCCTGCCGGGGCCGCGGGCTGCCCTTGAGCCCGTTGATCTGGTAGTACTCGCCCTGGAAGTTGCACTCCTGGCCGCGCAGCAGCGTGTCGAGGATCTCGAGGGACTCCGCGAGCTTGGCGATGCGCACGCCCGGGCTGTCGTACGTGATGCCGCCCTTGTCGAACTCTTCCTTCATCCAGCCCGCACCGATGCCGAGCTCGAGCCGTCCGCCGGAGAGCACGTCGATCGTCGCCGCGTCCTTGGCCAGCACCGCCGGGTGCCGGAATCCGTTGGCCAGCACCGCGGTGCCGATCCGGATCTTGTCCGTCGCCACCGCGAGGGCACCCAGCGCGGCGATCGGGCCGACCTGATTACCGAGGTGGTCGGGAATCATGAAGCTGTCGTAGCCGAGTTCCTCGGCCTTCTGGGCCAACTTGATGAACCGGCGGGCACCGCCCTCTTCGGCGTTTCCCTCTCCGCCGGCGGCAAACCGGAACTTACGCGGCGCGGGTGCGTCGGCGGAACTCATCGATCATTTCTCCTGAAACCTGGGCACAACGGGGGACCTGGACGGCGCGGTACGGCAACGTGGCCGGTGGGACACTCTATCGGCATCGCACCGTTCCCACTATTCGTGAGCTGGGGTCGGCGCGGACCTCACCTTGTCGGCCGCCCAGTTTGTCATCCACTGCGTGGCCGTGGTGCCGTTTTGGTCCACCACGAACGAGTTGTACATGGCATGCACCGGGTTGTTGATGTACTCGCCGATCCGGGCGAGGCTCGCGAGGAAGTTCACCGGATTGAAGGCGTTCGCCGGCGCGTCGCAGATGCCGTCCGACGGCGCGCAGATGTCGACCACCCGATCACCGAGCGACCCGAAACCACCCGGCCGGGCCCCCGTCATCGTCATGCCCGGCACCTTCAGGCCGCCGAGCGACAGCTCCGCGCCCACACCGGCCACCGGCGTGCCGACGATCTGGGCCGTGCCCGGCTCGCGCCTGCCGTCCGCGATCAACCCGACGCCGAGAACCAGGTCCGCGGGCACCGGCCCGGTGCCCGCGCCGATCGACGAGGCGAGGTCACCGGCGATGACCGCGCCCTGCGAGAAGCCCAACAGCATGAAGGTCGTGAGCGGGCAGTTCGCGTGCATGGCCGACATCGCCTCGCTGGCCCGCGCGGTGCCCTCGCCGCGACTCTTGTTGTACGACATCTGACCGTCCGGCGGGAGCGCCACCGGGTTCGAGAACTGCGCCACGTACGGGACGGTGTACACCTCCGCGCGCTGGCCCTCGAACTGCGCCTGCAGCGGCCGGGTGATGTTGAGCATCAACGACGCCGGGTTCGCGCCCGGGTTGAACGGATCGTCGATCGCGCTCGACTCCCAGGTGCCCGGGATGGCGACCACCTGGACGTCCGGGCAGCTCGCCGGCTGGGCGCTCGGCCGCTCCGGCTCCGGGCCGGGACCCGGCGGCGGCGCGGGCACCCGCCCGGCCAGCAGGTACCAGGCCACCAACGCGACGAGCGCGAGCAGCAGCACCACGATGAGCACGATGAGCACGCGCAGCACACCGCGCCCCGACTTGCGGCCCTTACGTCCGGCAGCATTCATCCGCGGCTACTTGCAGTAGTGGGTGTTGGCGGCGTCGATGTACACCTGGGCGGCCGCGGCGGCCTGCTCCGGGGTCATCGTGGCACCGGTGATGCTGGCCTCCGCACCCGCCATGCCGGTGACGTAGGCGGTGACCTCCTCGCTGTTCGCACCGCTGACCTTGGCGCCACAGATGTAGTTCGCGGTCACGATGGCGATGTCGCCGTTGTCGGCGACGGCGATGCCGCCCTTCTTCAGCGCGTCCAGGTATGCCTTGCCGCGGTCGTCGAGCGCGGGGGCCTCCGTGGGGCCGGGGAACCCGCTCGGGACCGCCTGGGGCGTCTCCGGGGGTGCGGTCGCGGCGACGGCAGGCGTCGTGAACGGGGGCACCTCGATCGAGGTCTCGGGTGCGGGCGCGGACTTGGAATGGGTGGTCAGGGTGGGCGTGCTGCTGGCCGTCGAGTCGTCGCTGCCACACCCGGCGAGCAGCCCGCCGGTGACCGCCGCGAGCGCGCCGATCGTCAGCGCTCGGGCCAGGGAGTTACGAGTGGAAACAAGCATGGTGTTCAGTCCTCGGATTCGTGATCTGCGGGTGCGACCCACCCGGCGGACGAGGTGCCAACGGCCACGCGGGTGTCGATGAACAGGCTACCGACGCGAACGGGCCGGTCGCCGGGTTCACCCGGCCACCGGCCCGTGCGCGAAGGGGGCTAACGGTTGTGGATCTCGGCGTTGCCGTTGCGGACCGTGATGTTTCCGCCCTGGAAGTCCTGCTGGATCCCACCCGCGATGTCGCGCTGGTCACCAACCGGGAAGCCCAGCCTGCCGTTCTCGTAGTTCTGGCTCTTCCACGCGTCGAAGATCTGGCCGTTGCGCACCGACCAGGCCCCGCTGAGGGGACTCCAGTAGATGTTGCCGTTCTCGAACTCGTTGAAGCGGCCGCCGTCCTTGACCGGGACCTCGCTGGTCCTCGGGAAGCCGAGCCAGCCGCCCTCCCAGCCCAGTTCGCCGTACTTCTTCATGATCAGGCCCTGAACGGCGTGGGTCCCGTTCGGCGGGCTGTGGTACATCGCGCCGATCTCGAAGCCCTGGATCGCACCGTCCTTGCCCGGCGCCTTCACCTCGTCGAGGATCGGGTAGCCAAGCGGTCCACGCTCCCAGCCCTGACGGGACCACTCGTCCCGGATCGCGCCGCGGACCGCGTGCGCGCCGGTCTGCGGGGTCCAGTAGATGGAGCCGTGCTGGAAGTGGTTGAAGCGCCCGCGACCGTCCGGGGTGCCGTTCTCGTCCGTGCTGGGCAGTCCGAGCGGCCCCGCGGGACCGCCGTTGGCCTGGTACGAGCCGCCGATCATGCCGGTCAGCACGTGCGCACCGGTAGCGCCCGACCAGAAGATCCGGCCGTTGCGGAAGTCCTGCGCCTTGCCACCCGCGACGTCGTACTCGCCGGTGACGCAGCCGCTGAGCCACGGGTTCGCGTTCGCGACCGCGCCGATGTCACCGCTGGTGCCACAGTTCGGGGCGCTGGCGTCGAGACCGAGGGCGTTGGCCACCTGCGGCCAGGCCTGGTGCATCTCGAACTGCCAGTACGGCCAGGAGTGCGTGCCGGACGGTCGGTAGTTGATCTGCGCGGGGATGCCGAGCTTGTTCAGCTTGGTGGCAAAGCTCTGCGAGCTGAGCCGGGACAGGATCTCGAGACCCATGCCCGCGTAGTTGGTGGAGACGCCGGGGATCCCGGACGGCTGGTCGTAGGGACCGGTCATGCCACTGCCGCTGGACACGTACAGGCTGACGCCCCTGAGCTTCTCGGCATTGGTGTACGGGTCGTGCGCCGCCCAGGCCGGGGCGCCCGGCGGGCCCCACATCTTCGAGACGTTGTAGCCGCCCGCATCGGTCATCGCGTACTGCAGCGCCTGCGGCATGCCGAGTGAGGTGGTGCTCAGGTAGCCGGAGAACGACCCGGCGAACTTGAAGAAGCCGGGGTTGCGCTCGGTGAGGAACATCGCCGAGGTGCCGCCCATGGACAGGCCGATGATGCCGCGGGTGTCGGTGGTCCGCAGCCCGTTCTCGAGGACCGGCGGGAGCTCCTTCATCAGGAAGGTCTCCAGCTTGTAGAACTTGCCGTTGTCCGGCGCGAGCCAGTCGGCGTAGAAGCTCGACTCGCCACCGACCGGCAGGATCACGTTGACGTTCTTGTCGGCGTAGAAGTTCGCGGCGTCGGTCTCGATCGTCCAGCCGCTCTCGTCGTCGCGCGCGCGCAGACCGTCGAGCATGTACAGCGCGGGGAACGACGCGTCGGGCCGCGAGTTCCAGTCCCTGGCCAGCAGCACCTGCACCTGGAACGGGGCACCCATCGCGGCGGAGTCCACCCACAGGGCCACGCGCCGGTCGGTGATCCACTCGACCTTGGAGACGCCGGGGATCGACAGCACCGGCGCGGCGGCGCGGGCGACGGACGGCGCGGCCTGCGGCGCCCGGGGGGCAGCGGCGGGCGCGGCCTCGGGCGTGGTGGTCGGCGCGACCGTCGTGGTCTGCTCCACCGTGGTCCGCGCGGGAGCCTCGGTGGTGGTGGCGACGGCCTCGGTGGTGCTGGCGACCGGCTCGAGGGTCTCGGCCGCGGGCACCTTCGCCGTCGTGGTCGCCTTCGGCGCCGTCGTCGTCGTGGTGGTGGTCGTGGTCGTGGTCGTGGTCTCGGAGGCCTCGGGCGCCGCGAATGCGGTCGCGGTCGCGGTGGTCAGGCCGGCCGCGGTCGGCAGCACGAGCGCGGCCGCGAGCAGTCGCAAGACCCTGCCGCGCGCGCCCGGTGCGGACGCCTTCCCCCCGGGACGCGTTCCCGGATTCCTCAGTGCTGTTCGCATCTGACCGTGACACTCCTTCTGCTGTTTGGCCCCAGTGCTGTGACCTCGGTCCGGAAGATCCGGACCTCGACCGTTACCCCCCGGCCCGTGTAGGTGTCGTTCGATCGAGCGACACCTACACCTCGTGCTCTTTTTACACGCAGGGGACCGGCGTAAGTGGGTGACGCGCTGTGACGGGTGGTGCAATTGTTACTTCTGCGGGATAAGAACCCCATGGTCGCGGTGCTGGTCCGCTCCGGATACGGCGATGCCGCCCCACGCTGCCTGAATCGGCACGAGGGGCGGCATCATCGGTTTACGCCGCGACCTGAGCCGGTCGATCAGGCGTTGAGCGCCGACAGGATCTGCGGGCGCGCATTCCAGAGCTCGGACTCCCAGTACTTCCACGCGTGGGTGCCCCGGGCCGGGAAGCTGTAGGTGGCCGGGATACCGAGCGTGCCAAGGCGGACCTGGAACGCGCGGGTGTTGGCGAGGGAGAGAGCCTCGAGCGCCATGCCGTTCGCGGTGTTGAAGTAGTCGATCGGCGCGCGCGGGTTGTCATGCGCACCGGGCAGGCCGCTGGCCGCCGAGACGTACATCGACAGGCCCTTGAGCTGCGGGGCGAACACGAACGGGTCGTTGCGCAGCCACTGCTTGTTCCACGGCGGGCCCCACATGGCGTCCACGTTGTAGCGGCCGGCATCGAGCATCGCGACGCGGATCGCCTCACGCATGCCCGGCGCGGAGATGTTCAGGTAGCCCGACAGCGAACCGGCAAACTTGAACTGGTCGCGGTGGTGTGCGGCCAGGGTCAGTGCGGCGGAGCCACCCATCGACAGGCCGAGCACGCCGTTGTTGCTACGCGAGACGCCACGGGTCTCGAGGTAGGCCGGCAGCTCCTGGGTGAGGAAGGTCTCCCACTTGTAGGTGCCCTTCTGCCCGTTGAAGTTCGAGGGCGACATCCAGTCGGTGTAGAAGCTGGACTCGCCGCCGACGGGCATCACCAGGGTGACGTTGTCGTTGCGGAACTGGTCGAGCGCGTTCGTCTCGAAGGTCCATGCGTTGCGGTCGTTGCGCGCACGCAACCCGTCGAGCAGGTACAGCGCGGCGTTGCCACCATGGGCCGCCCACTGGATCTGGACCTTGATGTCGCCCATCGCCGAGGGCACCATGACCTCTTCGAATCCGCCTGCGGGCGCGCGGTGCGCGACCGGGGCGGCACCTGCGACGGCGGTGCCGGCAATACCTGCAGCCATCGGCAGGACGAGCGCGGCTGCTGTGAGGCCGAGGGCGCGCTGCTTGAGGCGCTCAGAAAACCTCGGTCTGCCAATACGCATGAATACTGCTCTCTTTCTTCTCTGCGGTGCCCGCCGAAGCGGCCCGACGATCCGGCGGAAGCCATGCTCTGTCGCCCCCACACATGTGGCAGCGACAGTGGAACTGATCAAGATCACACTGCGCTCGGTGGAGCGTATGTCACACAGCGAGCACTGACAAACGGTGCCTCGGCTCGTGTTCCCCGAGGCACACACGACATCTATATCGACTCGTTGGTAGTCATCGTTACACGTCTGAGACAAGTTCGCACGACGAACTAAGCGAGGCCTGGACGACACCCGCTCACCTGGGTTCCACCGGCGGCGGCGGCACCAGATTGCACCGCTGGAGCTCGTAGGCCGGAACCCGGTCGAAACGGTACTTGGCATAGTCGAAAGCGCGCTTGAAATTGCGGATGAAAAGCTGGCGGGTCAGCTCCCCCCTGCTCGACGCCAGCACCTCCTGGGTCTCGGGGCAGGTGAGCGCGACCTTGGCGTCGGCCACCCAGTCCTCGTCCATGTACCAGGGCAGCCAGGGGTGGATGTCGACCATGCCGGTGTCGGCCACCACCCAGTCCGGGTAGAGGGCCTTGTCGTGGCCGATCCGGCCGTCGTCGAGCCGCTTGGTGTGCGCGGCCAACGGATAGGCCAGGCCCATCTGGTCGATCACCTTCACGTCGAGGCCGACGTTCATGCTGGTCATGCCCAGGTTGAGGAAGTACACCGTGTGTCCGGCGCCGCCCTCGGGGATCGGCTCCGGCGGCGGCACCACGTCCCAGTAGGTGAAGGCCGCGGCAGGAAGCAGCAGGCCGCCGTCCGGGGTGTTGGCGATCGCCTCGACCATCGGGCGCATGCGCGGGTAGTCCAGGTAGTCCTCGGCCAGGATCGGATGCGGGTGACCGGTGTTGAGGGCGTAGAAGTTCCGCTCGTCGACGATCCCGGACTTGCCGACGACGGTGCCATTCGGCATGCCCGACGAGTTCGTCACCGAGATCGCCCAGATCACGGTGATCAGCCAGGCGCCGGCACCGACCGCGAACAGCGCGGTGGACCGTGTCTTGCCCCAGTCCTCGCGGGCCGGGATACGGATCGGCAGCACGGCGATGGGGAGCATGAAGCAGAACAGCACGGGCAGCAGCACCCGGCCGTGCATGAAGTCGCCGCCGACCCGCAGCGAGTAGATCATCAGCAGCAGCCCGGTGACCAGGATGACCGCGACCACGGCGCCGGGGGTACGCAGCCGCGACTGCCACCGTGCGACTGCGGAGCCGCCCGCGGTGTCGGCGGCGGCACCCGCGCCGGACCAGGGCCGGGTCACCAGGACCGCGACGGCCAGCACGAGCAGCGGCAGCCACAGCCAGTACGGCCCCACCAGGTTCCACAGATAGGTGAAGCCCTGACCCCACTTGGCGCCGCCTGCGTCCTTGGCGACCGCCGTGTTGGGATAGGGGAGCCCGTAGTAGCCCATCCGCCAGATCTGGTAGCCGACCGGGACCGCACCCGCGACCGCGACGATAGACGCGCGCAGCTTCCAGGTACCGGGCGCCAGGAAGATCATCAGCAGCGCGAGCCCGGCGAGGATGACCAGCTCGGGTCGGACCAGCGGTCCGAGACCGGCGACGAACGCGAGGATCAGCACCGAGGCTGTGGTCGGCGGGCGCTGAGTCCAGCGCACCAGCAGCAGCCACAGCAGGGCGATCCAGAAGATGACCAGGCAGGACTCCAGCCCGGAGGTGGCGTAGTCGCGGGCGGGCGGCACCGCGATATAGGCCAGCGCGCCCGCGGGCAGCAGCAGCGTGGCACCCGGGCGGCCGATGCCACGCCAGAGTGCGCCGGTCCCGAGCATGCCCAGCACGATCGCGCCACCGGAGAGCACCAGTGCGATGCCGAGCACCACGTACTCGAGGCGGGCCTGCGTGAGCCAGCTGAACGCGTACACCAGGTAGGTCCAGATGGTGCTGGTGTTGGCCTCGACCCGCTCCCCCGCGTTGAACACCGGACCGTTGCCTGCGAGCAGGTTGCGGACCGTGCGCAGCACGATGAGCCCGTCGTCGGCGATCCAGCGGCGCTCCCAGCCACCCCAGACGAAGAGGGCGGCGGTCAGCGCGATCCCACTGAGGAACACCGAGCGGGGCAGCCATGCGGGCAACCGCATCGCGGAGCCGGCCTGCTCGGTGGCCTCGGTGTTCTCCACCTGGGGCCGGTCAGACGATATAGACAGCGACACCCACCGCTCCAATCCAAGCAATCGCGAGGAATTGGAGCACCCGATCGCCGAGCGCGATCTCTTCCGGCTCCCCCGCCTCGCCACCGTCGACATCGACCGCGTACCGCAGGATCGCGATCGTGAACGGGACCATCGAGATCGCGAACCAGTTGGTGTTGTTGACCTGGTCCCGCTCGAAGGCCCACAGTCCGTAGCAGATCACCACCGCGGTCGCCGAGAGCGTCCAGACGAACCGCAGGTAGGTGCCGGTGTAGTACTCGAGCGACTTGCGGATCTTCGCCCCGGTGCGCTCGGCGAGCTGCAGTTCCGCGTAGCGCTTGCCCGCCGCCATGAACAGCGAACCGAACGCCATGATCAGCAGGAACCACTGCGACAGCGGGATCTCGGCGGCCACGCCACCGGCGATCGCCCGCAGCAGGAACCCCGACGAGACGATGCAGATGTCGAGGACGGCCTGGTGCTTGAGGCCGAAGCAGTAGGCGAGCTGGATGCCGATGTACACCGCCATCACGACCGCGAGCTGCCAGTTCGCGAAGAAGGACAGGCCGATGGCTCCGGCCAGCAGCACCACGGCCATCGCGTACGCGAGGCGGACCGGCAGCACCCCCGCGGCGATCGGGCGGAAGCGCTTGGTCGGGTGCGCCCGGTCGGCCTCGACGTCCATCGCGTCGTTGACCAGGTAGATGCCGGACGCGGCCATGCAGAACACGACGAACGCCAGCGCCACCGGCAGCAGCACGTCGACCTGGTTCACCGAGCCTGCGGCGAGCGGCGCGGCCAGCACCAGGACGTTCTTCACCCACTGGCGCGGGCGCAGTGCCTTCACGATCCCGGCAGGCAGCGACTTCGGCGGACCGGAGACCTCGGTCGGGTGCTCGCTCATTTCTCTCCAAACTTCCGTTCGGCACGCAGCACCACTGCGGCCGAGGCTGCGCCCAAGGCGGATCCGGCAAGCACATCGGTCGGGTAGTGGACCCCCAGCACGAGCCGCGAGAGCAGCATCGGGGGCACCAGCACCGCGGGCAAGGGTAGCCCGGTCAGCCGGCCGAGTAGCACCGCGGCGGCCGTGGTGGACGTGGCGTGCGACGACGGGAAGCTCAGCTTGCTCGGCGTCGACACGTTGACGGCCACGCTCGGGTCGTTCGGCCGGGGACGCCGGACCACCCGCTTGATGACGATGGAGGCGGCGTGCGCGCCGACCGCGCCGACCGCGACGCCCGCCCACTGACGGCGGCGGGGCTTGTCGAGCGCGGCACCGACGCCCGCGATCGCGACCCAGCCGAGCGCGTGCTCACCGAAGTGCGACATGCCGCGGGCCGCGGCGATCACGCCCGGCTGTGCACCGATGGTGGACTGGATGGTGCCCAGGATCTTCACCTCGGCGGCGGACTCGGTGGTCACGGTGCCGTCGAGCAGGGCACCCTCTGGCCTACGCCGGGTAATGAAAGACACTCTCCCACCTCTCCTTGCTGGTCAACGAAGGAACCGCGTCGGCGTAGACGCGCTTGAGCTCGGGGAACCGGGTGGCCAACTCGCGGCGCAGCCGCATGGCCTCCTTCAGCAGGCCCCAGGCCTGACGCGGGTCCCGCTTGCGGTAGACCACGCCGCGCCCGTCCGCGGTGGTGACGGTGACGCCGTCCACCTGGGAGAGCAGGAACCAGCGCGCGTCGAGGGTCGGCACGTTGAGCTGCGGGCGCTCGTGGTGCTGCTCGTGCGCGGGCCGGACGTTGTGCACCAGACCCTTGCCGAGGCGGACGAGCTTCGCGAGCGGGTTACCCGGCTCACCGACCGCGCCGACCTCGGCCCCCGAGGGCAGCGGCAGTGACGTGGACGACGGCAGCACGACGGCGTCCGGGAAGTCCTCGCGCATCGCCCGGACCTCGCCGAGCGCGGTGGGCAGCAGTTCGAAGATGTGCTCCGGCCCCTGCAGGAAGTCGGCGATGGCCTTGTTCTGGATCGCGACGGTGGAGTACTCGAGGCAGAGCAGGTGCTTGAGGGTGGCCTTGACCGTGTTGACGACCAGGCCCCTGCCGTTGCCCGGCATGTGAAGCGCGGCGACCACCAGGCGGTTGCGCAGGTGGAAATAGGCCTGCCAGTCGATGGCGTCGTCCTTGTCGGACCAGGCCATGTGCCAGATGGCCGCGCCGGGCATGGTCACCGTCGGGTAACCGGCCTCGCGGGCCCGCAGGCCGTACTCGACGTCGTCCCACTTGATGAACAGCGGCAGCGGCTGGCCGATCTCCTCCGCGACCTGGCGCGGGATCATGCACATCCACCAGCCGTTGAAGTCCACGTCGATGCGGCGGTGCAGCAGCTTCGAGTTCTCCCGGTCGCTGAGCGGGTACTGGGAGAAGTCGTGGTCGTACTCGACGTTCGGGGCGGCCGACCACATGAAGATGCCGCGGTTGATCGCCTCGCCCATGGTGTGCAGGTGGCTGCGCTCCTGCAGGTTCAGCATCTGCCCGCCGACCAGCGTCGGGGTCTTGGCGAACCGGGACAGCGCCAGCGCGCGCAGGATCGAGTCCGGCTCGATCTCGATGTCGTCGTCCATGAACAGGATGTGTTCGCAGTCGGTGGTCTTCAGCGCCTCGTACATGACGCGGCTGTAGCCGCCGGAGCCGCCGAGGTTCGCCTGATCGTGGATCGCGAGCCGGGCGCCGAGCACCGCGGCGGCCTCGGCGAAGCCCGGCTCGTCGCGCACCTTGCGGGTGCCCTGGTCCGGGATGATCACGGCGTCGATCGCGCCGAGCACCAGCGGGTCCGAGCCGAGCGCGGCCAGCGCCTTGACACAGTCCGTTGGCCGGTTGAAGGTCGGGATGCCGACCGCGACGCGGCCTGCACCGGGCGCCTCCATCGGGGCGTACCAGCCTGCGCTCTCGAGCACCACCTCGGTGTCGGAGGTGATGTCGAACCAGATCCAGCCGCCGTCCTCGAACGGAGCCAGCTCCACCTCGAACTCCACCGCGACGTCGCCGTCCTGGAACTCCCTGCCCTCCACGTGGATTCGGGAGCCGTCGGCCTTCGAGCGGTACACATCGACCCGGCCGTGACCGGACAGCTCGAGGCGCAGGACGACAGAGGTCAGGATCGACCAGCGACGCCAGTAGCTGGCCGGGAAGGCGTTGAAGTAGGTGCAGAACGAGGCCTCGGACTCGGCGCCGATCGACAGCGAGGTCCGCGTGGTCGCGTGCGCGCGCCTGGCGTTGGTGGTCGCCTCCTCCAGGTAGAGGGTGCGCACGTCGAGGGGCTCGCCCGGCCGGGGCAGGATGACCCGCTGTAGCAACGCCTTGCCGAGCGGTTCGACGTCCTCGCTGAAGAGGGTGTCCTGCTCCATCAGATGCCGCGGGCTCATTCGCCGCTCCCGTTGCCGAGGGCCGCACCGGTCTCGAGGTGCGGCCGGAGGGTGTTGTCGAACATGCTGAGCGCGCTCGCGATGGCCATGTGCATGTCCAGGTACTGGTAGGTACCCAGGCGCCCGCCGAACAGCACCTTGTTCTGCGCGGTCTCCGCCTTTGCCCGCGTCCGGTAGGCCTCGAGCTTCTCGCGGTCCTCGGGGGTGTTGATCGGGTAGTACGGCTCGTCCTCGCTCTCCGCGAAGCGGGAGAACTCGCGCATGATGACCGTCTTGCCCGACGGGTACTCGCGCTCGGGGTGGAAATGCCGGAACTCGTGGATGCGGGTGAACGGCACGTCCGCGTCGTTGTAGTTCATCACCGGGGTGCCCTGGAAGTCACCGGTCGGCAGCACCTCGGTCTCGAAATCGAGGGTGCGCCAGCCCAGCTCGCCCTCGGAGTAGTCGAAGTAGCGATCCAGCGGGCCGGTGTAGACGATGGGGGCGTCGGGGCTCGCGGCCCGCAGCTCGTCCCGCACGTCGAACCAGTCGGTGTTCAGCCGGACCTCGATCTTCTCGTCCTTGGCCATGTTCTCGAGCCACGCGGTGTAGCCGTCGACCGGCAGGCCCTCGTAGGTGTCGTTGAAGTAGCGGTTGTCGAAGGTGTAGCGAACCGGCAGCCGGGTGATGTTGCCCGCGGGCAGGTTCTTCGGGTCCGTCTGCCACTGCTTGGCGGTGTAGTCACGCATGAACGCCTCGTACAGCGGGCGCCCGATCAGCGAGATCGCCTTTTCCTCGAAGTTGCTCGCGTCCTTCGCGTCGATCTCGGCTGACTGCTCCTTGATCAGCGCGCGCGCCTCGTCGGGGCTGAAGTAGCGGCCGAAGAACTGCGAAACCAGGCCGAGGCCCATCGGGAACTGGTACGACTGCCCCTTGTGCATCGCGAAGACGCGGTGCTGGTAGCCGGTGAACTCGGTGAACTGGGTGACGTAGTCCCAGACCCGCTTGTTCGAGGTGTGGAAAAGGTGCGCGCCGTACATGTGCACCTCGATGCCGGTCTCCGGCTCGGCCGCCGAGTAGGCGTTGCCGCCGAGATGGTGGCGACGGTCCAGCACGAGGACCCGCTTACCCAGCTCGGTCGCCGCGCGCTCGGCGATGGTCAGTCCGAAGAAACCCGAACCGACGATGATCAGGTCGTACTGGCCAGAGGTGGCGGGGCCTGGGGTTACAGAGGTCACGGGCAACCAGGGTATCGGACCTGGCGTGGAGGTCCCGGGCAACCCGGGGCTGCCGGGTGATACGTCACAGACGATCCGGTGGCCGCCGCGCCGGGGTGAACTCCGTCTGCAGCCGGAGTTCACGCCGTCTTCACCTACAGGTTGTGCAGGGCGTACACCGCCAACGCATCCCGCACGAAGACCGCGCCATGCGTTCCGCCGTAGTTGGCGGCGAAGCGCTCGTCCGCGACGTACATCTCGCCAAGGCCCAGGATGTACTCCTTGTTCGGAGCCGCGCCGCTCCCCGGCGTGCCGGGGACGCCGCCGAGCCACTCGACGTGGCGACGGGCCAGGTCCTGCGCCCGCTCACCGTCGGCCGCCGCGCCCGAGGTCGCGGCGTCGATCCAGTCGGCATTGAGCTGGGCCACTGCCGCCTGCCAGTCCCGACGCTGGTCGCCGGTCATGCCGCGCCACCAGCGGTCGCTGGACTGGTAGGCCTGCTCGCCCCAGCGTTCGATCACCTCGTCCTTGTGCTGGGTGTGGTCGAAGCCGTCGAAAACTTCCTCTGCCATCAGTTGTTCACCTCCTTCCGTTTTCCGCAGTGTCGTCCGCACCGACTCGATCTGCCGTCGCACCCGGCCGAGCTCCTGCTCGAGGAGCCCGAGGTGGGTGCGCAGCGCGGCCGCGGTGTCCCGCTCGCCGGCCAGGACCTCGGCGATGGCCGGGAGGCCGAGCCCGAGTTCGCGCAGCAGCAGGATCCGTTGCAGCCGCACGAGGGCGTCCTGGTCGTAGTAGCGGTACCCGTTGGCGCCGATCCGGCTCGGTTCCAGCAGCCCCCGCTCGCCGTAGTGGCGCAGCGTGCGACTGGTGGTCCCGGCCGCCTTGGCCAGGTCCTGGATCGACCATTCCCCTGCCATCGAGCTCCCTCCCCTTCATCGGTGTCGGTGCGATCCGACAAGACAAGGATCGGTGTCGGTGCGATCCGACAAGACAAGGATGGAGGTTGACGTTGCGTCAATGTCAAGGGCGCGACGGGAATGACACGTCCTAGGCCCGGTAGAGCGCCAGGGCGCGGGTGGTGTCGAGCGCGCCCGCACCGTCGATCGGCAGGAAATGGTCCAGCTGCCACGCCTGCGTGCCGCGGGCTTGGCGGCTGGTCGGCTCCGCCCAGGGCGGGTACACACGGATCGCCCGCTTCCCACCCACACCGTCTCGCGACAGCACGCCGCGATCGGCGAGCACCCGCTTCGGGAAGACGAACTGCCCGAGGCGGTCGCCGTCGCGGGCGATGACTATGAACAACTCGACCGGGTCGAGGATGTCGAAGGGCGCGATGGGACCCTGCGCCGACCGCTTCCAGAAGGTGACGAACTGGCCGACCTTCTTCGGCGTCGTCTTGGCGACCCGGAAACGGATCGGGCGGCCCTCGACCGTGAACTCGTGCGCCACGTAGGCCGCGCTCTCCGGCTCGGGCACGGGAGCCGAGCAGGCGAAGCCACACGGGTCGAATACCAGCGTCTTCGCCACCAGCAGATCGGCGGGGACGGCCCCTGCATCCGGCCAGGGTTCAGGTTCGATGCTCACGTGCCCGAGGGTACGGGCGGCGCGACTTCGGCCAGCCTTGCATTGCTGGCCGAGTCATCTTGATGCCGATAGCGTTCCGCGTATGAGCACCGATCCGGATCAACTCCCTGCCTCGCATCCGGCGGAGCCGCACGTCCAGGGGCTCTCCGCCAAGCTGAACTGGCTGCGGGCGGGCGTACTCGGCGCCAACGACGGCATCGTCTCCACCGCCGGCCTGGTCGTTGGCGTCGCCGCGGCGAGCACCGCGCGCGGCCCGATCCTCACCGCGGGCATCGCCGGGCTGGCGGCCGGGGCGGTGTCCATGGCCCTCGGCGAGTACGTCTCGGTCAGTACCCAGCGCGATACCGAGCGGTCGCTGCTGGCCAAGGAACGCCGGGAACTCGCCGAGTTGCCCGACGCCGAGCTCGACGAGCTCGCGTCCCTGTACGAGGCGAAGGGCCTGACCCCCGCGACCGCCCGCACCGTGGCGGAGGAACTGACGGCGCACGACGCGTTCGCCGCGCATGCCGACGCCGAGCTGGGCATCGACCCCGACGAGCTGACCAATCCGTGGCACGCGGCGGCCTCCTCGGCCATCTCCTTCACCCTCGGCGCCCTGCTGCCGCTGATCGCGATCCTCGTCCCGCCCGCCACCTCGCGCGTGCCGATCACGTTCGTCGCGGTGCTGGTCGCGCTCGCGCTGACCGGCAGCGTCAGCGCCCGGCTCGGCGGGTCACCACGCGGAAAGGCCGTGCTGCGGGTGGTGCTGGGCGGCGCGCTCGCGATGCTCGTCACCTACGGCATCGGGCAGATCGTGGACACCGTCCACATCTGAGCCCGTCGCGGTGATCGAAGTTCTCAGACCCGCTCCGCTCCCGACATCAGCACCGGGATCACGAACTGCTCGATCATCGCCCGCTCGTCGGCGTCGTCGGCGCCGGGGACGGTGAGCAGCGAGACGATGACGCGCACCAACCACCGTGCCCGGCTGGAGATCTCGCGGTCGTCGCTGCCCCACACGTCGGCGAGGAAGCTCGAGCCGAGCACCTCGATCACCTGCGAGGTACCTGCCAGCTCGGAGGCGATCCCCGCGTCGCCGAGCCCGAACCAGGCGGCCAGCGTCGGTGTCGCGCGCACCTCGCGCACCGAGGCGAGGATGGCCGCGGTGATCCGCTCGCGCGGATCCTCGATGCCTGCCACCAGACCGGTCACCCGCTCGCCGAGCCGCCGCGCCTCCCGGTGCACGAACGCCAGGTGCAGCGCGCGGCGGTTCTCGAAGTAGCGATAGAGGGTCGCGCGCGAGCACCCGGCGGCCTTGGCGACCTCGGCCATGCCGGTCGTCGCGACGCCCCGCTCGACGAACAGCTCCGCGGCCGCGTCGAGGATGCGCTCCGCCGCGAGATCGGTGCGTTCGTCGCGCAGCCAGGTTCCGGAACTCATGGCCGGAACGGTACGTGCGTCGGCCGCCGGACGTAGTTACCGGCCGCGTACTCGATGCCGTCGACGTCCACCTCGAAGTCGGGGCAGCGGGCCAGCAGTTCCTCGAGCGCGACGCGGGCCTGCATGCGCGCGGCCGCGGCGCCGAGGCAGTGGTGGCTGCCGTGACTGAAGGTCATGATCTGGCGGGGCGCCCGCAGCACGTCGAGTTCCTCGGAGTTCGCGCCGTACGCCCTGGGGTCGCGGTTCGCGGATCCGTAGACCAGCAGCGTCTTGCGGCCCGCGGGGATGGTGACGCCCTCGATCGTGACGTCGCGGGTGGTCGTGCGGGCCAGCCCCTGGACCGGCGAGGTGAGGCGGAGCAGTTC
The DNA here is from genome assembly GCF_040548995.1 of Rhodococcus sp. PvR044. Lineage (NCBI taxonomy): Bacteria > Bacillati > Actinomycetota > Actinomycetes > Mycobacteriales > Nocardiaceae > Rhodococcus > Rhodococcus sp. PvR044. Next base: position 39,655 of record NZ_JBEPSX010000003.1, on the reverse strand, counting down.
GTCGACGGCGTCGGGGATGCGGGACGGGTCCTCCAGCAGCAGGGCGCGCTGGTCGCGGTGCTGGGTGAGCAGCGCCGAGGAGCCGCCGAGCATGCCGGTGGTGGTGTCGTTGCCGCCGGTGACCATCGTGAACGCGAAGCCCAGGATGGACAGCACGCCCGCGAAGTCCCCGTCGGCGGCGATGCCCGCGGCCACGAGGTGCGAGATGGTGTCGTCGGCTTCCCTGCCCGCGGCGACGTCGGCCTTGCGCCGTTCGATCAGCCCGCCGAAGTAGCCCATCAGGTCGCCGACCGCGGTCGCCGCCTCGAGCGGGTCGCCGTTGGCGTTGGCGGCGACGATCGCCTCGGTCCAGCCGTCGAACTGCCCGCGGTCCTCCTCGGGAACGCCCAGGTAGTGCGCCACCACCATGCTCGGCAGCGGCTTGAACAGTTCGGTGACGATGTCGCCGCCGCCCGCCGAGCGCAACCGCTCGATGCGCTCGACCACGAACTCGCGGACCGCAGGCTCCACGGCCTCGACCTGACGCGGCGTGAACCCGCGGGCGACGAGGCGGCGGAAGTCGGTGTGCACCGGCGGATCCAGCATCACCAGGGGCGGGTTGTCCTTGAGCCCGATCTTCTCGAGCTCGCCGTAGCTGGTGGTCAGGCCGTCCGCGGAGGAGAACGTCTCGTGGTCGCGGGCGGCCGCGTACACGTCGGCGTGCCGGGTCAGCACCCAGTAGTCGTCGGCGGGCGACCGCTCGGGCACCACGTGGTGGACCGGGTCGTGCTCGCGCAGCGCCGCGTACATGCCCCAGGGGTCGCGCCAGGAGTCTGCCGAGGGCGGAACGTAGGCGGCCTGGCCGGACATAGTTGTTGTCATGTGTCGAGCGTGAGACATATTCAGGACTTTGTCAATCACTCGGCGAGGACGGCCAGATCCAGGTCCCTCAGCCGCACCGGGTCGGCGATCACCTCGTACTCCGTGATCCGGTCGCCCGCGATCGCGAAGGTGAGAGCGAGGAGCAACCGCCCACGTGGGGCCACGATCACCCCAACGGCACCGTCGACGAGGGCAGCCTCGGCGAACCGCGCCCGCCTGCCGAACGCCATGACGCCCTCCACCACCGCGCGCACACCGCGGGCCACGGTCGCCGCACCGGCAGGCAGGGCGGCCGGGTCGGCCGTCCGCACGACGTCGGGCGCCAACACGGCCAACAGCGCGTTCAGATCGCCGCTGCGCGACGCTGCGAGGAATGCCTCCACGATGTGTCGATGGACGCCCAGGTCGGCGCGTGAAATCGATTCCACACCTTGCACTCTCAGTCGCGCGCGGCTGGCGACCTTCTTGGCGGCGACGGGGGTTCGCCCCACTATCGGGGCGATCTCACTGAACGGCACCGCGAACATGTCATGGAGCACGAACACGATTCGCTCGACGGGAACCAGCCTGTCCAGCACGACAAGCAGCGCGCGTCCGACCGAATCAGCCAGCAGCGCTTCGTTTTCCGGGTCAGTCCCCGTGGCGGCGCCTACGAAGTGGTCGGGGACCTGCTGCCCGGCCGGGTCCTCCCGTCGGGACTTCCGGGTGCGCAGCATGTCCAGGCACAGGCGCGACACGACGGTCCGCAGCCAGGCGGCCAGATCCTCCACCTCGCCGGCGTCCGCACGGCTCAGGCGCAGCCACGCCTCCTGGACCGCGTCCTCGGCCTCGCTCAGCGAGCCGAGCATCCGGTAGGCGACCGCCCGCAGGTTGCTGCGCTCCGACTCGAATCGCCGTGCGAGCTCGTCTTGATCACCCATCGGTCACCTTTCCGCGCCGTGCTCCGTCTACGTCATTGAGGCACAACGCAGCCGAGGCGATCCGGCCGACCCCGGCACCACCGGGGCCCGATGATGAGGAGAGACCATGACCAGGACCCACACGACCGCGCTCGAGCAGCCACTGCTGCGGCGAGCGGACTTCCGAGACTTCCAGCTACCCAATCGCATCGTCATGGCCCCGACCACCCGGGCTCGCGCGGCCAACGACGGGCTGGCGCCGACGGAGATGCATGCCGCCTACTACGCCCAGCGGGCAAGCGCGGGGTTGATCATCACCGAGGGGACCTGGGTCAGCGAGCAGGCGATCGGGTTCGTCAACGTGCCTGGCATCTACAGCGACGAGCAGGTCACTGCGTGGCGACGGGTCACCGACGTCGTGCACGCAGTCGGCGGTCGAATCCTGGTGCAACTCTGGCACAACGGTGCCGCCTCGCACCCCGACCACCTGCGCGGCGAGCTGCCCGCCGGACCATCGGCGATCAACCCGCACGAGTTGTCCTTCACCCATGACGGATTCAAGAACACGGTCACGCCGCGCGCGATGACCGTGGTGGACATCGAGAACACGATCGCGGACTACCACCGAGCCTCGGAGAATGCCCGTCGCGCCGGGTTCGACGGTGTCGAGGTCCATGCCATCGGCTCGACGCTGCTCCCGCAGTTCCTCAACCCACGCCTGAACCGGCGCTCCGATTCCTATGGTGGCGACAGCGCCAGGCGGCGGCGCCTGCTGCTCGAGATCCTCGACGCGGTCGCGGAGCCGTGGAACGGACGATGCGTCGGGGTCCGCCTGTCGCCGTACTGGACATCGGGCGATCGTTTCGTCGCCGACGATCAGGCACTCGCCGACCACGACGAGCTCGTGGCCGACCTCGCCGACCACCCCGTGGCGTACCTGCACCTGCGCGGACGAAACCCCGCCGCGCCAGGCGCCACTCCCGACTTCGACGCGATCGCCCGCTACCGCCGGCAGTTCGACGGCCCGCTCATCGCGAACAACGGGTTCGATCGCGAATCAGGGAACGCCCTGGTCGACGCGGGTATCGCCGACGCCGTGTCGTTCGCCACGCATTTCATCGCCAACCCCGACCTCGTCAGCCGGTTCGCGCTGCACCACGATCTGGCCACGGGCGATACCGACACCTATTACTCCGGCGACGCAGGCGGCTATGTGGACTACCCGATCAGCGGTTGCTCGGGAGGCGTTGCCTGACGCAGACGGGCGGCTACTCCCCGTTGTACGCGCGTCGCAGTTCGTTCACGTCGAGCTTCTTCATCTGCATCATCGCCTGCATGGCCCGCTGCGACTTCTCGGGATCGCCGGTCACCATCATCTCGTCGAATCCCGGGGGCACGATCTGCCAGGACAGTCCGTACTTGTCCTTGAGCCAGCCGCACTGCACCTCCTGCCCGCCGTCCGCGGTCAGCTTGGCCCAGTACTCGTCGACCTCCTCCTGCGAATCACAGTCGACGAGCAGGGAGACCGCCTCGGTGAAGGTGAATTGCGGTCCGCCGTTGATCGCGTTGATGCGGTGCCCGTTCAGCTCGAAGTCCACGGTCATCACGCTGCCCTCCGGGCCTGGCGCTCCGGCCGGATATCGGGCGATCGTCAGGATCTTCGAGTTCTTGAAGATCGACACGTAGTAGTTCGCGGCCTCCTCGGCCTGATCGTCGAACCAGAGTGAGGGGTAGATCTGCATCGTTGCCTCCCGGGTCGTGGTTTTCCACTGTCACATGTTGTGACCCGGGAGGCAGCCGAAACTCATCGCCGGTCAGCTCCCCAGGCCGGGCAGCTTGGCCGTCAGGACGCTGGCATCGAGCACCTGCGCGCCGGTGATCTTGGTCCAGACGATGGCCCCGTGCGTGTACATCCGGAACCGCCCCGCCTCGTCGGGCATCGCCAGCTCCGGCCCGACCGGGGCCCCGAGCACGCCGAGATGGCCCCCGAGCTCCGCATACTTGCGCTCGATGTCGGTCGGCTCCACCGCCCCGGTCGGGTCGGCGTTGTCGACGCCCGGCGCCGCAAGAGCGGAGGCAGGCGGCGGCGCGGCGGGCCCGACGCCCTCGGTGATGGTGAACCAATCGGACTTCAGACCCAGCTTGGTGCGCGCCTCGTCGCCGGTCACCTCCTTGGTGCCGGTCGAGCCCGCCACCCTCAGCCCGGTGACCCGCCCGCCGTCGGGCCCGAGGTTGTTGCGCGAGGTGACCTCGATCGAATGCAGCTCGCCGACACCGAACGCGGTGGCGATCTCGCCCGCGGTCAGGGTCTGCGTCCACTTGTGGTTGGGAGATTCGGTGTCGCCCAGGTCCTCGACGGCCCCGAACGCGCCGCCGGCGCTGTACCCGCCGGTCGATGCCGAGAACTCCGCGGAGACCGGCTTGCCCTCCTTCGTCAGCACCTTGCCCGCGGTGGAGCGGACGGCCTCGGTGGTCTTCGGGTTCTCCTTCGAGGAGCCGCCGTAGACCTGGCAGTCCTGCGTGTCGCAGGTCTCCGCGTAGGCGTACCGGCTCTCGGCCGCCGCGTAGGACCGGGCCGCTACGGCCTGCGCGCGCAGCGCCTCCGCGCCGCCGGTGTCGGCCCATTCGGCCCTCGACTCCGCCGGCACGACACCGAGCAGATAGTCCTCCATGCCGACGTGGTTGACGACCCGGGGCGCGTCGCCCTCGAGCGCGACACCGAGCGAGCCGCGGAACGGCGCGCCGCCACCACACAGCTTCAGGTGTTCGTTCGCCGGCCGGTCCGGGCCGAGGTCGACGGGGTCCACCCAGGGATGGGCGGTGGACTCCTGCCACAGCACCTCGCCGTCGCAACCCCTTGTGACGACGACCGTCGCGCCGCCGCCGGGAGCGGCGGTGAGGTGCGCGGCCTCCCCTGGCGCCACGGTCCGGCCCGCCACTCCCATCGGCGAATCCGAGAACACGTCGAGCCCCTTGCCGTCCAGGCCCATGAGCCGGACGCCGATCGCCTTGTCCCCCAACGCTTCGAGCGTGGTTCCGCCGTAGTAGTAGCCGAGAATGCGTTCGGCGGTCCAGCCCTGCTTTGCGTAGCCGTATGCGCCCCACTGCCCCATTCCCCGGCCGTGACCGTGGCCGTAGCCGGTCAGTGTGTACGGGGCGTCGGCGGCGACGGTCTCGGCGACATCCGGACCCGCGGACCTGGTCGCGACCACCACGCCGACGGTGCCGCCGACCAGGAGTGCGGGCGCCAGCCCCAGGACCGCGGCCCGCATCGCGAACGGTGTCCAGCCGCCCCGCATCGGTCGACCGACGACAAACTTCTTCCTACGGGTCCTCGCCATACCCTGATCTCCTCATCGACGGAGTTGATCGTCAGCGCGCGACATACGGGATGACGCGCGGTGGCGCGTACGTGCCGATCTCGAAAGCCTCAAGTTAAGGTTGAGCGTTGGAAAGTTTGTGACTAGTGTGGCAAGAGTGACTAGCGATGGCAACAACCGTCACACCTGCACCACCAGTTGCTGACACCGACACCCGCAAACCACAACTGAGGGAGTCCCTTTTGCCTTACCGCCGACCAAAGCCGTCAATCGTTCTTGGCACGGTTGCCGCCTTGGCGATCGCGAGCCCGCTCGCGGTCTGGGGCGTCACCAGCGCCACCGGCGTCCGTTCCACCACCACCTCCGCGCCGTCGGCTGTCCCGACGCAGATCGCCGAGGTGGTCCTCGCGCAGGTCCCCGACATCGTGATCCCGCTCAAGGACATCACCGGACTCGACCTGCCCGACCTCCATCTGTCCGACCTGAAGAAGATCCCGATCCCGGCCAACCTCCCCACCGAGATCCCGCTGCCGCAGAACCTGCCGCTGCCCCCCGGGATCTCGCTGCCGCCGTCGATCCAGATCCCGCAGCTGACCGCGCCCGGCGACATCGCAGGCGGCGCACCGGCTCCCGCGCCGGCACCGGCACCCGAGCCCGCAGCGGCTCCCGCCGCGAGCCCCGAGGAGCAGTTCGGTACTGCGGTCAAGGAGATCACCCGCGACACCCCGTTCAGCATGATCGCGCTGACCTCGGAGCTCGGCGCCACCGCTGCCAAGGTCCGCGCCCAACTGGCCGACGGCTCGTGGGGCCCTTGGTTCGCCACCGAGAAGGTCGACTCCCGCAAGGACGACAAGACCACTGGCGGCAAGACGGGCACCGAGCCGGTGTTCGTCGGCGCCACCAAGGCCGTCCAGGTGCTGGTCACCAAGGTCGAGCAGGCCGCGGCGGCGCTGCCCGCGTCGGGAACCGCCGACGCTCCCGCGGCTCCGGCGCTGCCGAACCAGCTCGCCCCTGCCGATCCCGCGCAGCTGCCGATGGGCTTCGCGCCCGCCGCGCTGTCGAGCCCCCTGCGCGGCCAGGAACCCGCGCCGCAGCCGGAGGCACCGCAGCAGGCGCCCGCACCGCAGCCCGCGGCCGCACCGCAGGCGAACTCCGTGCAGCAGCTCGCCGAGGCGGTCACCGCCGTGCTCATCGAGCCCGGCACCTCGGCATCGGACAGCACCCTCGGCGACATCGCGACTCCCCTGGGCAGTACTTCCGGCCCGAAGGTGATCACCCGCGCACAGTGGGGGGCCGACGAGTCCATCCGCTGCCAGGAGCCGGTGTACGACGATTCCCTCGGCGGTGCGACGGTGCACCACACCGCGGGTAGCAACGACTACTCCAAGTCGGAGTCGGTCGAGATCGTCCGCGCGATCTACGCGTACCACGCCTCCACGCTCGGCTGGTGCGATGTCGGCTACAACGTGCTGGTCGACAAGTACGGCCAGATCTTCGAGGGCCGCGCAGGCGGTCTGGACCGCAACGTCCAGGGCGCACACGCGGGCGGTTTCAACGAGAACACCATGGGTATCGCGATGATGGGCGACTTCTCCACGGTGACCCCGCCACAGGAGACCGTCAACGCGGTCGGCAAGTTCCTCGGCTGGCGACTCGCGAAGGCGGGCCTGGATCCCAAGGGCCGCACCACGATGTACTCCGAGGGCACCGAGTTCACGCCGTACGCCCAGGGCGAGGCCGTTGACCTGCCGATCATCTTCGCGCACCGCGACGTGGGCAACACCAGCTGCCCGGGCGACGCCGGCTACGCCAAGCTCGGCCAGATCCGCGACATCGCGGCGGCGAACCTGGGCGGCGGTTCGTCGTCCGGCGTGCTCGCCGCGGCACCGAACAACCCGCCCACCGACAACGCGAGCCCGGGCGTCGCCCCGGACGCAGCCGCGGCAGGCACCGGTTCGACGGCGGGCGCCATCGGCGCACTGGTCGGCGAGCTGCTCCGGCTGACCGACCCCTCCCCCATCGCACAGAAGTGGATCGCGGAGGGCGGCGACACCGGACGCCTCGGGAACTCGCTGTCCGGCGAGATCCCGGTCAAGGGCGGCAACAAGGTCGTGAAGTTCACCAACGGCGCCATCGCCACCTCCCCGAACGGTGGAGTGTGGACGGTGCTCGGCAAGATCTTCGAGACCTGGCAGACCTCCGGCCTCGACTCCGGTTCGCTCGGCCTGCCGACCAGCGATGAATACACGGTGCCGGACGGCAAGCGCACCGACTTCGAGGGCGGATCGTTGATCTTCAACGAGGTCACCGGCATCGTCACCACGATCCTCAAGACCTACAACGACGCCTACGCGAAGGCCTATCAGGAGGGCGCTGCCGCGACCCCCGCAGCCGCACCCGTCGCCGAGGCGGCACCCGCTCCGGTGGCGCCTCCCGCTCCGCCCGCGGCTGCCGAACCGGCCCCCGCGCCCGCCGGCTGACCCCGGGCACAGGAACGAGAACATCGGCTCCGCATCGGTTTCCCCGATGCGGAGCCGTTCCCGTTTCCGTGCCTCGCGCCGCGGTGTGGCTGGCCACACCCCCGAATCGCCTGGCAACACCCTCGAACGCGCATCGGGCATCGGGAAACATGGTTCCCATGACGACGACCACTCCCCGCGCACCGGCGCTCCGCGAGTTCCTCCGAGCCCCGATCGCGGCGCAGACCTGGCGTGAGGGCGGATACCTGGCGGTGACCGCCGTGCTGGCCCTTGCCGGCATCACGTATCTCTTCCTTGGCGCCATGTTCGGGGGCGTCCTCGTGATCACCCTGATCGGTATCCCCCTGCTGGCGGCGATGATCGTGGGGGCCAGGGGTTTCGGCCACGCCTATCGCACCCTCTCCGCGTCGATGCTCCGCTCGCCGGTGGAGGATCCGCCACCGTTCTCCCCTCGGCCGGGTGCGCTCGGGTTCATCTGGTCCGGGCTCATCGACCGAACGGGATGGCGCGCGATCGCGTTCATACTGATCAAGACCGTGCTCGCGATCGCAGCCGTGTGGGGCGCCCTGCTCTTCGTGGTCGTCTCGATGGGCTTTGCGGTCTCGCCGCTGCTGTGGTGGCTGATCGAGCCCACGAACTACGACGAGAACGGCGTCGCCCGACGTTCGCTCATCCAATTCGGCGATGTGTACCTCGACACCTGGGCGCAGATGCTGGTGCTGTCGACGGTGGGCATCGTCGGGCTGTTCCTGGCGCCCTGGCCGATCCGCGCGCTCGCCGCGCTGGACCGGATGCTGATCCGGGCGCTTCTCGGGCCCGCGGCTCGCGATGTTCGCGTCGAGGAACTCGAGCGCACCCGCACCGAGGCGGTCGAGGACTCGGCCACGAGGCTGCGCCGGGTGGAGCGCGACCTGCACGACGGCACCCAGGCCCGATTGGTGGCGATGGCGATGACCCTCGGTCGCGCGGAGGACCGGATCGCGGCGGGCGAGGATCCCTCGGAGCTGGTGCACAGCGCGCATTCCGCCGCCAAGGAGGCGCTGACCGAGCTACGGGAAGTGGTGCGGGGCATCCATCCGCCCGCCCTCGACCTCGGCCTGGGGCCCGCGCTGCAGACACTGGCCGCCCGCAGCGTCGTGCCGGTCGACCTCGCGGTGTCGGTGGATCCGCGGCCGACTCCCGGCACCGAGACGATCGCCTACTTCTCCGTTGCCGAGCTGCTCACCAACGTCGCCCGGCATTCCGGGGCGACCCGGGTATGGGTGTCCGCGATGTCCGACGGTGATGGACTGTCGGTGTCGGTGCGGGACAACGGCATCGGCGGTGCGGTCATCGGTGCAGGCAGCGGGCTCGCCGGGCTCGCGGCCCGGGCCGGTACCGTGGACGGATCACTGCACGTGGACAGCCCGGTCGGGGGTCCGACGGTGGTGACCCTTTCGTTGCCGGTCGACGGGACACACTGATGCGGATCGTGATCGCAGAGGACAACGCCATCCTCCGAGATGGTCTGGCGCAGTTGCTGATCGAACGTGGACACGAGGTCGTGGCCATCGTCGGCGACGCGACCTCGCTGGGGACGGCCGTCGCCGAGCACCTCCCGGATGTCGCGGTCGTCGACATCCGGATGCCACCCACCTTCACCGACGAGGGCCTGGTCGAGGCGGTGGCCCTGCGCCGCAGGTTCCCCGAGGTCGGGGTGCTCGTGTTCTCCCAGTGGGTCGAGACGCGGTATGCCGCCGAGCTTCTCGCCGGCCGGGCTGCGGGTGTCGGCTATCTGCTCAAGGACCGGGTCGCCGATGTCGGCGAGTTCGTCGATGCCCTGCAGCGGGTGGCCGCGGGCGGCACCGCCCTGGATCCGGAGGTGGTGACCCAGTTGATCGGCTCGAGCCGCAAGGCCAAGGCCCTCGATGCCCTCACCCCGCGCGAGCGGGAGGTACTCGGGCTGATGGCGCAGGGGCTGTCCAACGCCGCCCTTGCCGCCTCCTTGCACGTGACCGAGCGCGCGGTCGAGAAGCACATCGGCAACATCTTCACCAAGCTGGACCTGCCGCCGTCGGACGGCCACCACCGACGGGTGCTCGCCGTGCTGCGCTACCTGGAGTGAGATCGCCCTGGCGTCAGTAGATCTCAGCGCATCAGCCGGACCGGCTGTCCCCATAGCGAGTGGCGATCGCGGCGGCGCGGTCGCGCAGGGAGTCGCGCAACCATTGCGGGGCAAGGGCTTCCCCGTCCGTGGCGAGCTGCCACAGCGCCCATTCGGCGTGTCGTGGATCTTGGAAGGTCACCTCCAGCCGCAGCCAGCCGTGTGCGTCGGGTTCCTCGGTGCGGACGGCCAGCGCGGTGTCCAGCAGGTCTTCCCGCCGCGCCGGGTTCACCCGTACCACCACGGCGACCTGGTCGCCGCCGGTCCGAAACCGGGTGCTGCGATCCCGCCAGGCGCGATCCAGATCCACCCGGTCCGGTCGCTGTGCCGGTTCGGGGAGTTCCTCGGCGGCTACCACCCGCGACAGCCGGTAGGTGCGGTCCGCGCCAGATCTCGTGGCCAGCAGGTAGCCCCGGTCGCGCACGGTGACCAGGCCGATCGGGTCCACCGTGCGCCACCGCGGGGTCTGGTCGAGCGCCGCGTAGTGGATGCGCAGCTTGTTTCCTGCGAACACCGCGCGCCGGATCTCGGCGACTATGGCGCCGGGCACCTCCTCCGCGTCCCGCCGTCGCGACAGCAGATCGGTCTCCGGGTCGATGAGCAATCGCTCGGCCACGTCAGCAGCGGTGTCCCGATAGCTTTCGGGTAGCGCGTCAACCACTTTGAGCATCGCCGCGGCCAGCGCCGAGTCGAGGCCGAATGCCTGCGCGCCGCGCCGCGATCCGGCGACCAGCAGGGCAAGCGCCTCGTCGTGGTTCAGCCCGGTGAGCTCGGTCCGAAACCCGGGTAGCAACGCGAACCCGCCGTGCCTGCCGCGTTCGGCGAAGACCGGGACGCCGGCCACGGACAGCGCCTCGATGTCGCGCAGCACGGTGCGGGTGGACACCTCGAGCTCGTCGGCAAGCTCGGCCGCGGTCAGCCGACCGCGCTGGCGCAGCAGCAGCACCAGTGACACCAACCGGTCGGCACGCATCCGAAAACTCTACTGAATCACGACACAAGGTGTCCTGATTCGTTGGGAGGCTTGCCACCACGGCGTCCCAGACAGCGGCCACCGGGCCGATGGACGTGCGTACTCCGACGAAGCGAATGGAGCCTGATGTGGCAGTGGAACGAACGGCAGTCAACCCGGTGACGTGGTCGGTGGAGATGGGATTCAACCAGGGTGAGCTCGTCTCCGGGCACACCCGAACCCTGTACTGCTCCGGGCAGACCGCGATGAGCGCCGACGGCAAGCCTCAGCACGACGGTGACATGGAGAAGCAGTTGGCGCTGAGCCTCGACAACCTGGAGGCCGTGCTCGGTGAGGCAGGCATGTCCCTGTCAAACCTCGTCCGGCTCAACGTCTACACCACCGATGTCGATCTGCTCTTCCAGCACTACGGCGTGCTGGCGGCACGGTTGGGCGCTTCCGGGGTGGCACCGGCCACAACGATGCTCGGGGTGACACGGCTGGCGATCCCCGGCCAGATGGTCGAGCTCGAGGGAACCGCCGTCGAGTGATGCCACCTCGCCGCCTCCGGTAGGGCTACCGGAGGCGGCGAGTAGCACGAAGGTGGGTGCCTACGGCTGGCCCCACCAGCGCTCGAGGACCCGTGCCACGCCGTCCGCCGAATTCGACGTGGTCACCTCATCGGCCGCGGTGATCGCGTCGAGGTGCGCGTTCTCCATGGCGACCCCGTGGCGGGCCAGGGTGAGCATGGGCACGTCGTTGGGCATGTCACCGAACGCCACGATGCCGGACACCGGGATACCGAGCTGCTCGGCGACCACCGTGAGCCCGGACGCCTTGGTGATCCCGGGGGCGGAGACCTCGATCAGACCCTTGTCGGTCGAATACGTCAGGTCCGCGCGGGTGCCGATCAGCGGGGCGAGGGTGGCCGCCATCGCGGCGCTGCTGGTGCCGGGCAGCCGGATCAGCAGCTTCACCGCGGGGTGCGCCAGCACCTCGTCCCCTGACATCTCGGTGTTGTCCGGGTTCAGCCAGGCGTGCTCGTAGCCCGGCGAGCTGACGAACTGCGGGGTGGCCGCGTCGTGGGCGCTGGCCCCGACCCGTTCCGCGGCGAGGCCGCACCCGGGCAGCGCGCTCATCGCCAGGTCTGCCAGCCAGCCCAGCTCGTCGGTGGACAGCGTGACGGCGCTCAGCACCCGGTCGGCGTTGCTGTCGTAGACCACCGCGCCGTTCGCGCAGACGGCGAGCGGCGCGAATCCGAGCTCGTCGACCACCGGGGCGATCCATCGCGGCGGGCGCCCGGTGGACAGCACGAAGGGCGTCCCGTCGGCCACCGCAGCCTGGACTGCGGCCCTGGTCCGGGCGCTGACCTTCTCGTCGTCGTCGATCAGGGTGCCGTCGACGTCGCTGGCGATCAGCAGGGGCTTGGTGTGTCGGTTGTCCTGCACCGAACCCATCATGCCGCAACCTCCCAACGGCCTGCCGATGCGTCGCGCGGTGCCGAGCGACGGCGGGTCACGCCTGCGCGATGTCCGAACCGTGCACCGTTCCCGCGTAGCGCCGGGTGAATGACGTGCCGTCGTCGGCGGTGATGGTCACGTCGTAACGCCCGTCCACCGCGGGCCAGCGGATGCTCGCCCGCCCGATCGGCCCGACCTCGCAGGTCCGCGATTCCCCGCCGCCCTCCTGCGGGGCGATCGTGAAGTTCAGCGTGGTCGCACCGTGGTTGGCCAGCTCCAGCTCGATCCACGCATCCGCGGGGCCGCTGACCCGCAGCACCGCCCTCACGTCGGGTGCCGCCGCGTTCTCGGCCAGCGGCAGGACGCCCGCGACGTGGCAGAGGAAGCCGTCGGCCCCGTGGACGGTAAAGTCGTAGCGACCCGCCGTGCGGACGGCGTCCCACTCGTAGACGGCCGTGCCCAGCGGCGCGACCGTGAACGGCGTGCCTGCGAATGGCCGGTACGCGTTGGGGAAGACCGTGTAGTGGAACGCCACGCTCCCCTCGTTCATCAGCTCGGCGCGAACCCGGCCGGCGGTGCCATCCACCACGACATCGACCCAGGGCCGGTAGGGCAGCGGCCGGTGCGGGCGGCTCCCCGGCTCCTGAGTCGGCATGACCTGGGCGCCCGAGGCAGGCAGCGGCACCGGGGGCAGGTCCACGGCCGCATCGGCGGCCGCCATCAGCGCCCTCGTGTCCGGTAGCTCCGGAATTGAGTAGTCGGGATTGCCGAAGTCGAAGCAGCTCGTCAGGTCGCCGCACACCGCACGCCGCCATGCACTGATGTTGGGCTCGCGCACCCCCGTGACGCGCTCAAGAAAACGCAGCACCGAGGTGTGGTCGAACACCTGGGAGTTCACCCATCCGCCACGCGACCACGGGGAGGCCACGAACAGCGGCACCCGGTTGCCCAGCCCGATCGGCTGCCCGTCGACGAACTCCTCCGGGGTCCCGGCGGGCGGGAAGGGCGGCACGACATGGTCGAAGTAGCCGTCGTTCTCGTCGTACATGACGAGGAACACGGTGTGCCGCCACACCTCGGGGTTGGCGAACAGCGATTGGAGGGCGGTGTCGACCCAGTGCGCACCGTACGCGGGGCTGGCGTTCGGGTGTTCGCAGAACAGGTACGGCGACACGAGCCACGACACCGTGGGCAGCGTCCCGTCCTCGCAGTGTGCGTCGAAGTCCGTCAGGTCCCACCTCGTCATCGCGTTGATGTATCGGGGATCGTCCTCGGGGAAATCGTGGAACTGGGGGAAGTACTCGAGGGCGTTGTCCTCGTAGTTGCCGTCGCGCTCGTCCAGGCCGGGAGTGTGGTAGACGCGCCAGGAGACACCTGCGTCCGAGAGACGCTCGGCATAGGTCGTCCAGTCGCAGACCGGGCTCTCCGGTAGGGGCGTGTTGTCGATCCACGGCCCGGTCGTGCCGTCGCGGCCGGGCCCCACCGTCCCGGTCCAGAGGTAGAGGCGGTTCGGGCTGGTGGGGCCGGCCATCGAGCAGAAGTACGCATCGCCGATCGTGAACGCGTCCGCGAGCGCGTACTGATACGGGATGTCCTCCCGGGTGAGGTATCCCATGCTCTGCTCGCCCTTGGCCGAGGTCCAGCGGTTCATCGCGCCTTGATTGATCGCATCGTGACCGCTCTCCCAGTCGTGCGGCAGACCCTCCGCGTTCTGGGCGTTGTACCGGGTGGAGTCCATCCGGTACGGCAGGAGCACACCCCCGTCGGCGCGGGACAGCGCAGGCTGCCGGAAGACGCTGTCGCCGTGAGGAAAAGTCAGGGCCTGCCGGTCCTCGAAGCCGCGGACTCCGCCGAGCGTGCCGAAGTAGTGGTCGAAGCTGCGGTTCTCCTGCATCAGGATCACCACGTGACGGATGTCGTCCATGCTCAATACCTTTCGGCCGGGTGCAGCAGGGAGGCGAGGAAGGCGACGTCGGCCCCCTCGAGCGAGTCCAGGATCGTCCGTCCCGCCGCAGGCGGGATCGCAACCGAGGGCACGACGAGCACGGCGCATCCCGCGGCCTCGGCTGCCGCCACACCCACGGGAGTGTCCTCGACCGCGACGCACGCGCGCGGGTCCACACCGAGGGCCGCCGCGGCCGCGAGGTAGGGGTCCGGCGCCGGCTTGGAGTGGACCGTGTCCTCGACGGCGATCGTCGTGGTGAACCGCTCCGCGCCGAGCGTATCGCGCACCAGGTCGACGACCCTTCGCGGTGACGCCGTCACGATCGCCGTGGGGATCCGTGCGGCGACCAGTTCGTCGAGCAACGAAAGCACGCCGGGGCGCGGCACGACCTCGTCGGCAACCAGGGTCGTGAACGTCGAATCGAGCTCGCGGGCAAGCGCATCCGCGTCGGGTGCAGTCGGTCCCAGCGCCCGGCACAGGTGGGCCGCGGTGTGAGACGAGGGACGCCCCAAGACGTCTGGCGCGTCGGCAGGCGACAGGGGACGGCCGTGCCATGCCGCGACCTGCTCGACCGCATCCCACCAGAGCCGCTCGGTGTCGACCAGTGTCCCGTCCATGTCGAAGAGGACGGCTGCCGGGGCGCCGGGGCGGGCGTCGTGGCTCATCGGGTGCGCCTCCAGGGTCGGCGGGTGGTCGAAACAGTTTGCTGCACTGCACTGCCGGCCGGCCTCGCGGCTCCGCGCGGGCGGTCCACCAGCACCGGACAATCCGGCAACGAGAGGGTCACGGCAGTGCCCGCGCCGAGCGCGGTGGCGGCGGCAGTCGGCACGTCCGCAACCGCCTCGCGCCCGTCCGGCAATCGCACCGTCAACCGGGTGCCTGCGCCCCGGAACGTCGCGGCGGTGATGCGGGAGGTTCCGTCGTCTGCCGCCGTCACGCCAAGGGTCTCCGGGCGCACGAGCACATCGACGTCGCGGGCGCCGCCTCCGAAGTCCGTTGAGCCCGGGAGCTCCCCGTGGACCGACAGGCTGCGCCCGAGGACGTGCACCGCCCGGCCGTCCGACGCAAGCCGTCCCGGTATCCGGCTCATGACCCCGACGAACTCGGCGACGAAGGCCGTCGCGGGGCGCTGGTAGAGCTCGGCAGGAGCGGCACACTGCTCCATCTGCCCGGACCGCATGACAGCGACCCGGTCCGCCATCGAGAGGGCTTCCTCCTGGTCGTGGGTCACGAACAGCGTCGTGATGCCCAATTGCTGTTGCAGCCTGCGGATCTCCTCCCGGAGGGTCTGTCGAACCTGCGCATCGAGCGCCGACAGCGGCTCGTCCAGCAACAGGACCTTGGGGCGCAGCGCGAGGGCGCGGGCCAACGCGATCCGCTGCTGCTGCCCGCCGGAGAGCTGGCTCGGGAACCGTTCGGCATGCTGCGGCAGCCCGACCAGCTCCAGCAGCTCCATCGCGCGGGCACGCCGGGCGGACTTGCCCGTCCCCTGCATCCGCAGACCGAACGCGATGTTGTCGACGGCGTTCAGATGTGGGAAGAGACTGTAGGACTGGAACACCATGCCCACATCGCGGCGGTGCGCGGGGATCCGCGTGACGTCCTCGCCGTCCATGAGCACCGTGCCCGCGTCGGGCCGCTCGAAGCCGGCAACGGTGCGCAGGGCAGTCGTCTTGCCGCATCCGGACGGGCCGAGCAGCGCCAGCAGCTCGCCAGGCCGGATCTCCAGGTCCAGCCCGTCCAACGCCGTGGTGGCGCCGAATGTGCGACGCAATCCGCGGAACTCCACGGTGGAACCGGCCCCCGTTGCGAGGGTGGGCATCCGATCGGTCAGTAACTCGGTCATGAGGCCTCCTTGAGGCGTTTGGTGCGCCCGGCCGCGGCGATCACCATGAGCAGTGCCCAGGTGCCGAGCAAGCCGACGATGGACACGGCCACCGACATCTGCGCCTCGGACCCGCTGATGACGACGGTCCACACGGCGAACGGCTGGTACCCGAGGAGCGCGGCAACGGCGTACTCGCCGAGGACGAGGGCGAGGGTCAGGAATGCGGCATTGAGAAGCGCGCCACGCAGATTCGGCAGCACGACGTGGACAAGAGTGCGCGGCCACGAGGACCCGCAGGACCGCGCGGCTTCGACGAGGACCCGCAGGTCGAGCGCCGACAGGCCGGCGTCGAGCGTGCTGTACGCCAGAGGCAGGGCCATCACGGCAAAGGCGAGCACGAGGATCACGGGGAAATCTGGATCCTGCAGCGCGACAAGGCCCTCGAACAACGGCGTGCCGTAATAGCGATCCGCACCCCACCGCAGCAGCGTGGTGATGCCCGCGCCAAGGGCGACGGCCGGGACGACCAGCGGTAGCAGGCACACGGCCTGCACGGCCGTGCGCAGACGCGGTGCGGCGAGCCGCACCGCGAGCAGCGCCGGTACCAGCACCCCGAGCACAAGGGCGACGGTCGCCGCGGCCACCTTCAGCGTCAGCGCGAGGCTGTCGGCCAGGCCCTCCGCGGCGCCGATCCCGGTGTAGGCGTCGAGACCGACCTGCTGGCCCGGCGACCCGATGCCCACACTGAACGCGAACGCGCACACGATCGGGACCACGAAGTAGAGGCCGGCGACCAGGAGCACGACCCCGCGGCCGAGTCCCGGCCTGGACATCGTCAGGCCAGCCATCGTGCACTCCTTCGCTGCAGCGGCAGATAGATGGCCATGACGATCGCCGCGATCAGCACCATGTCCAGGCCGAGGGCGAGGGCGACGTTGCCCTGCCCCACCAAGACGTCGCCGGACAGGCCTGCCGCGATCTGCACCGTGACCAGCTGCACCGTGCTACCTGCGATCGCCGCGGCCGTCGCGTAAGTGCTGAATGCCGTCCCGAACAGCAGGACGAATCCGCCGAGAAGCGACGGCAGCAGGATCGGCAACGCCACGTGCCTCCAGTACTGCACCGTGTTCGCGCGGTTGTTGGCCGCCGCCTCACGCCACTGCACCCGCAGACCCTCGAGTGCCGGGGTGAGGGTCAGGACCATCAGCGGGATGAGGAAGTACAGGTACACGACGGTCAGTCCCCGCATGTCGTAGAGGCTCCAACCGAGGTCGCCGAGGTGGAAGGCGTTGGTCAGGACGCCCGCGTTACCGAGGGTCGCCACGAACGCGAAGGCCAGGGGAACCCCGCCGAAGTTCGCCAGCACGCCTGCCGCCGCCAGGACCGCCTCGCGCAGGGCCCGGAACCGCGACGTCACGATTGCGTGCGCGATCGGCAGGCCGACGGCCGCCCCGATCGCCGCGGCCGTCGCTGAGAGCTTGATGCTGCCGATCAGGCTCGACAGGTAGGGGTCCTGCATCGTCGCGGCCATGTTGGCCGTGGTCAGTCCGCCCTCGGCCGAACTCGTCGAGGGTGTGGTGAACGCACCGATCACCATCGTGGCGACGGGCAGGCCCAACGCGACCCCCACGAACAGGAACAGCGGAAGGACGCCGAGCCAGCCCCCCGCCGCCACCCGAAGGCTGCGACGCCGGGGGACCAGAGCGCTGTCAAGGGCGGGGCGGGGCAGCGTGGCCCGGCTACCGGCCACGGTCAGTGGGATGCTCATTTCGAGAGGACGCTGCCCCAGCCGCGGCTGACGACGTCCTTGGCCTTGGTCGACTGTTCCTCCGCCGGGAAGACGGGAGCGTCGGCATCGACCTCCGGCAGGCGGGCCGCGAGCGTGGCATCGAGAGTTCCCGCCTTCTCCATCGCGGGCATGAGCACCGGACGGGCATAGCCCTTCAACCAGAGGTTCTGGCCCTCAGGGCTGTAGAGGAACTCCTGCCACAGCCTCGCCGCGGCCGGGTGAGGCGCCCACTTCACGATTCCCTGCGAGTAGAACTGGGCGAACAAGCCGTCGGCCGGGATGGAGACCTGCCAATCAACACCCTTGTCGCGGAGCGCGTCCCGGTACCCGGCGTTGAGGTAGTCCCAATTCACGCTGATGGGCGTCTCGCCCTTCTGAATGGTCGCGGGCGTGGACTCGACCGGGTTGAAGTTGCCGACCTCGCTGAGCCTGGCGAAGTAGTCAAGACCCGGCGCGATGTTGTCGAAGGAGCCGCCGTTCGCGAGCGCCGCCGCGTAGACGGCGGAGAACGCGGAGGCGGACTGCGTGGGGTTGCCCGTCAGCGCGACCATGCCCTTGTACTGGGGGTCGAGCAGTTCGGCAAAGGTCGTCGGGCACTTGACAACGCGGGCATCACAGCCGATCGAGACGTAGCCGCCCATGTCGTTGTACCAGGCTGCAGCGGCATCCTTCTGCCCCTCGGGGATGTCGCCGAACGCCTGCACGCGGTACGGCGCCAGCACACCCTGCTCGGAGGCACTGATCCCGAAGGTGTGACCCACGTCCAGGACATCCGGCGATCGGTCCTGCCCTTTGCGTGAGGTCGCGGCGTTGATCTCGTCCTGGCTGGATGCATCCGGGTTCTCGACCTCGACGTCGATCCCGTACTTCGCCTCGAAGGTGTCGATGATCTCCCCGTAGTTGGCCCAGTCCCGTGGCAGCGCAATGGCGTTCAGCTTGCCCTCCTGCTTGGCGGCGGCAATGAGGCCGTCCATGCCACCGAAGTCCTGGGCAGACGTGGCGGTGGCGGCCTTGCCTGCGTCGCCGTCCGCCTTGGTGGTCAGGCCGCAGCCGGCGAGGGCTGACAGGGCGATCGCCAGCGAGCAAGCAAGGCTCGCCTGGCGAAGGTGGTGCAGTCGCATGGTGTCTCCCTGGTCAATGTTGTCTATACAACGTGACCTCATTTCGCCAGAGCGACGTGGCCACGGGATGAACGAGCCGTAATCGAGCCGTGAAGATTCACCGGCCAGGAACCGTCGGCTTCCAGCGGAGGTGCGCCTTTGACCTGTGGGAAGAGTTTGTGGAAGCTAGGATTGAGGCAAAGATCACCGAGCCGGACGGAGACGAGCATTGGCTGAGTCGAGGGGCAAGCGCCCCCAGGCCGAGTACGAAAAGTTGGCAACCAAGTTGCGGGAGGCGATCACCTCAGGGGAATTCGGTTCCGGGGACCGTCTGCCCAGCGAGGAGGGCCTCGCCGGGCAGTACGGTGTCTCCCGTGGCACGGTCCGTCAGGCGCTGGCCGTCCTGCGCGCGAACGGGTTGGTCACCTCACGACGTGGCACCCGCCGCGTCATTCTCGGCACGGCGCGCACGCAGAGCTTCTTCGAACTGCTCAGCTTCAGCGGCTGGGCGCACTCGATCGGCGAGGATCCCGGAGGCCGGACGATCGCCGTCGAGGACCGCCTCGCCCTGCCGCTCGAGTGCGAGCAGCTCCAGCTCGCATCGGGATCGCGGATCTACCAGGTGGTGCGACTGCGAACCCTCTCGCGCGTTCCAGTCATGCTCGAGCGCGCCATCTACCCCGAACAGATCGGCAAACTGGTCGCCGACCTGCCGCCGGACGCCCCATCGCACGCGTCCCCGCTGCTGGACGCGGGCGTCGTGTTCGCCGACGCCGATCACACCGTCGACCTCGTCGAGGCGGAGGTGGACGACGCCCGTCACCTGGGGTGCGTCGAGGGCTCGCCACTGCTGCGCGAGCGCAGGCGCGTCACCGACCCGGCCAGCACCCCGTTGCTGTGGTCCGACGACCGCTTCCTCCCGGGCACAGTCTCGTTCACCGTGCACAACTCTGTGGCCAGCACGGCCCTGTCTCGCCGCCGTGGCTAGCCCCGGTGGGCCGTCGTCGTTGCCGGAGCTGCGGCTCAGCCTGCCCGCGGTCCAGCACAACGTGGGGCTCATGGCGGCGTGGTGCCGCGACCGCGGCGTCGAGCTGTGCCCGCACATCAAGACCACGATGACGCGCCCGATCGTCGAGCGTCAGCTGGCCGCAGGCGCGTGGGGGGTCACGGTCGCCACAGTTCGGCAAGCCGCCATCGCCCTCGAATGGGGGCCGCGGCGCATCCTCATCGCCAACGAGGTGATCCATCGCCCGGACCTCGAGGCGGTGCGTGCGTGGCTGGATGCTGACCAGACGGTCGAGCTCTATCTCCTGGTGGACTCGAGGGCGGGCCTGAGCCAGGCGGGTTCTGTCATGAGGGACGCGGCCCATCCCCTGCATGTCCTCATCGACATCGGGACCCCCGGCGGACGAAGTGGTGTCCGGGATGCAGCGGCGGCGCTCGACCTCGCCCGGGAGTGCGCGACCACGCCGGGCGTCGTCCTCGCGGGCGTCGCGGGCTATGAGGGCGTCCGCCCCAATCGACGGGACGCGGACACCATCGCCCTGGTCGATGCGCATTGCCGAGAGGCGGTGGCGGCGTTCCGCGCCGCGTCACCATGGATCCGGGCCGAACGACCCGTGTTCAGCATGGGCGGCTCGGCGTTCCCGGACCGGGTCGTCGACGCCCTGGTGGACCTTCCCGACCACGGCGGGCGTGTGGTCCCGGTATTGCGGTCGGGCTGCTACGTCACGCACGACCACGGCACCTACGCGGAGGTGTCCCCGGTCTCGGGTCTGCGTGCGGCCCTGACGGTCCGGGCCGTCGTTCTGTCCGCGCCGGAAGCCGGGCGGATCGTGGTCGGCGCCGGAAAGCGCGAATTGCCCTACGACGCGGGCCTGCCGGTCCTGTTGTCCGCCACCGATTCCCGGGGCGTGCCCCGCACAGCGGCGAAGGCGACGGCGGCCCAGATCTTCGACCATCACCTGGTGCTCGCCGACGCCGAGGGACTCGACGTCGGCGACATCGTCGATCTCGGGATCTCGCACCCCTGTTCGGCCTTCGACCGCTGGCCCGACATCACCGTGGTCGAGGACGACCGCGTGCGCGCGGTGTGGCACCCGCGGTTTCGCTGAGCCCTCGCGAGGCGTCAGGAGCGCAGCGGCGCCTGCAGGAGCGCGCGGTCGTCGCCGGGGGCGCTGACCCCGAGCGTCGTCGCGTCCGACATCGGCAGTCCCACCGCCAGTTGCATCGACATCGTCCGGTCGCCGCCCCCGATGAAACTTCCTGCGTTCATGCGACTTCCGTCCGGGCGTTGAAGCCAGACGTTGTAGGTCCCGCCCTGTGGGAGTCCGGTGACATCGAGGCTGATGCCGGTTCCCCAGGCCCGGTTCTCCACCCGGGCGGAGGCCGCCACCCCCGGCGACAGTGCGGTGAACGCCACCGGCTGGCCGGGTGGGCCGCTCACGGTGATGCCGCGGAGCACGAACCCACCGGCAGCCAGGCCGATGGCGGCCGCCGCGGCCGCGGCGACGAGCCCGATCCGGCGGTACCGTTGCCGTCCGCGCTCGCGGTCGAGGGCCCCGAAGATCGTGTCGGGCAGGGCCGCAGGCGGCAACGGCAGCGGCTCGGTGAGCCGGTCGGGATCGGCCTCCGACAGGGTCGCCGCGACAGGCGACAGGTCGCGCAATTCCGAGCGGCAGTCCGGGCATCCGTCCAGATGGGCACGCAGCGCGACGAACTCGCGGTCGTCGAGACGCCCCAGCACGTACATCCCCAGCAGGGGACGCATCTGCAGGCAGTGATCACTGGTCACCGTGCCACCCCATTTCCTCGAGTACGAGTCTCAGCGCCTTCAGCCCGTAGTACACCCGACTGCGGACGGTGCCCACGGGGACGCCCAGCTGGGCCGCGACCTCGCCGGCCGGGCGGTCGCGCAGATGGATCTCGACGAGGACGAGCCGATGCTGTTCGGACAGCCGTCGCAACGCCTCCTCCATCTGCAGTCCCACGAGGAGTTGTTCGAGCGGGCGTTCCACCACCGGGAGGTCGGGCGGCTCGGCGTCAGCCATGCGGGGCCGGGCGGCGCGGGCGCGGCTCGCGTCGATCACCACGTTGCGGCAGATCGCGTACAGCCAGGTCCGCAGGGCGGAGCGCTGCGGGTCGTAACGATCCGCGCCCCGCCAGGCCCGCAGAAACGTCTCCTGGACCGCCTCCTCCGCGCGCCCCCGGTCCCCGAGCGAGCGATAGGCGAGCGCGAAGAGTTCGCTCCCGTGATCGTCGTACGCGGCCCGCAACACCGTGTCGTCGGCCAGGCTGCCGACCGACTGATCCGCTCGCTGACGCAACCTGCGTAGCCGCACGACCTCACCTCCACACCGCCGGAATGTCGTCGGTTCGCTCGACGTCCACCGGGGAGTACGGAGCCGAGGGCTGCTGCGTTCACCCCGAGTCTGGCATCGGGTTCACCTGCCGGGTCGTGGCGCCGGTGAACGGCGCCGCTGGGCCGTCCGTACTCCCCTGCGTCGCCCCGCCGCGGGCGGCGACGACCAGTGACGAGTGGACGGAGATCCTGTGCTTACCAAGAAGTCGATCATCTCGGCGGCCTGCGCCTGCGCGGCCATCGCATCGCTCTCGGGCTGCGGCGACAGCACCGACGAGCCTGCCGCGGCGCCTGCCGCATCGAGCACGACCGCGGCGCCGGCGGCTGGCCCCGGGCTGAGCACGGCGGAAACTCCGCTCGGCACCGTGCTGACCGACGGCGACGGCTTCACGCTCTACCGGTTCGACGAGGACTCGCCTGGCGTCAGCCGGTGTGCCGGTCAGTGCGCCGAGATCTGGCCGCCCGCCCTCGGGGCACCGCGGGCCGTCGTGCCGCTGGCGGGTGCGCTGGGAACCGTCACCCGACCGGACGGGGCCACGCAGGCGACCTACGACGGCCTGCCCCTGTACCGGTTTGCGAAGGACACCGAGCCCGGCCAGACCAGCGGCGACGGAGTCAAAGGGACCTGGCACGTGATCACGGCGGGCGCCGCCGGCGGGTGACGGCGCGGCGCGGGTCAGCGGATGCTGTCGCGGTGACGGACGATGCCGAATCGGTGCAACGCGTTCCATCCATGGCGGGACCGGGACGCGGAATCCCCTGTCACGCTGGGCTGATCGCAGTTTCAACGATTCGATGCCTATGCGAACGAGTTCTCCTCTATGGTCCGGGTCACAGAATCTCTTTACTTCTGTACAACTAACTGTTTCCGAAGCCAGTAAGGAGCAATGCATGTCCTTCACGCACGTTCGCCGGGGTGCGGTCCCCGTGGTCGCCGCCGCGGCGGTGGCCGCGGGCAGCCTGCTGATGGCGTCGCCCGCATCCGCCGCGCCCACCTCGATCGAGTTCCAGGGCGCCTGCCAGGCGAGGGCGATCCTCACCCAGCACATGTCGCAGCCGCTGGGCATGACGATCGACGCCCCGGGCTCCGTGAAGGTCGGCGAACAGTTCAGCTACCGCCTGCAACCGACGGTGAGCTCCCTGCCGGACAAGGAGTCCATCGCCACCACCACCGACATTCAGCGACTCAAGATCGACTGGGAGCTCCCGGAGAACACCGAGTTCGTCGGCGCCACGGTCGTGGTGGGCACCGGCAAGGGCCTGACCGGCGTCACGCCCTCGGTCATCCGCGTCAACGACGCGGGTGAGCCCGACGCGGCGGGCACCATCCTGCGGCTGTCCGGCGACAACGAGACCGTCGGCAACGGCCCGAAGTCCAGCCTGAACACCCCGGGCGGCATCGCGGTGGAGAAGACGAAGACCGACATGGACGGCAACCCCACCGCCGACGGTTCCACCAAGTTCCAGCTGCCCGCCGTCGAGGTCACGGTCAAGGCCGTTGCCGAGGGCGTCGTCACCCCCAAGGTGCGCGTCGCGGGCGAGGCCGCCAACTACAACAGTGAGAAGAATTACGACACCTTCCTGGCTCGGGCGTTCGCGCTCGGCTCGAACCAGAACGCTCCGACCTTCTGCACCCCGAAGGACGGCACCCGGCCCGCCAACGACGTGCCGGTGAACGCGGGCGGCCGGGCCCTCGCGACCATCCAGGTCGGCGCGGGCGGACCGGTCGACCCGGGCCCCGACCCGGAGCCGGGCACCGGAAACGGGTCCGTCGACCTCGGCTCGGTCGGGTCCGTCTTCGGTTCCTGACCCTGACCGGATCCTGACCTGATAACGGAGGCCGGCTCCCCATCGGGGAGCCGGCCCTTGTCGTCTGGTGCCGGGGTCGTCTGGTGCCGGGCGCCGTCAGCCCGCCAGCGCCCGGTCGACCGAGTCGTCGGGATCCGAGACGACCTTCGGGTCCCTGCTGCTGAGCATGTCTGCGACGGCCTTCGGGCTGGCCAGCCACTCCCGGACGGTGTTCCTGGCCACGGTGATGAAGCGGCAGTCGCAGTCACCCTTGACGCCGTCGGCATCGATGCCTGCGTCGCGGCAGAGCGCCACCGCCCGGGCGACGTGATTGCCCTGGCTGACGATCAGCGCCTTGCGCACCCCGAAGGTCGTCGCGGCGCGCGCACAGGTGTCGTAGGTGTCCAGGCCGTAGTCGTCACCGACGATCAGTGACCGGTCGATGCCCTTGGCCACCAGGTAGTCGGTCATCGCCGCGATCTCATTGCCGGATGTGCCGTTCGCGTCGCCGGAGACCAGCACCGCGCGGGCCTTGCCCTCGCGCACCATCTGCGCGCCGACGTCAAGGCGACCGGCGAGGAAGGACATCGGCTTTCCATCCTTGACCTTGGCGCCGAGCACGATCACCACCGGAGCCTCCGGAGCGTCCTCCGGGTCGTACACGTGGCCCGCCGATGCGGCGGCAACCCAGGCCATCGAGCCCAGCAACACTACGGCCGGGACGACGACGACCGCACCCGCGATGCGCAGCAGCCGGCGCCTCACTGCTGTGCCCGACGTGCCGCCTTCGCCTCAGCCTCTTCGGCATCCATCCGGTTGGCCTCCTCGAGGGTGGGGGCTCCGCCACCGAGGCGCGCGGGGACCCAGTAGGCGCCCGCCGGGTGCTCGTAGTCCTGCTGCAGCCCGTGCAGCATCGACTCCATCGTCGCGTGCAGTTTCGCGGTGAGCTCGCCAGCCGGTTCGAACGGCTGGATCGGCTCGCCGACCGCGATGGAGATCGGAGTGTTGGTGCGCCCCAACCGCTTCGGATGACCCTTGGTCCAGACCCGCTGAGCGCCCCAGATCACGACCGGGATGATCGGCACCCCGGCCTCGATGGCCATCCGCGCGGCGCCTGACTTGAACTCCTTGAGCTCGAAGCTGCGGCTGATCGTCGCCTCCGGGTACACGCCGACCAGTTCCCCGCCGACCAGTTCCCCGCCGCGCAGGTCGCCGACGGCCGCCCGGTAGGACTCGGCGCCCGCAGCGCGATCGACCGGGATGTGCTTGAGCGCGCGCATGATCGGACCGGAGATCTTGTTGTCGAAGACCTCCTTCTTCGCCATGAACCGGATGTAGCGCTTGACGGTGCGCACCGGTAAACCGGCGTAGGTGAAGTCCATGTACCCCGTGTGGTTGACGGCGATGACCGCCCCACCCGTGGCCGGGATGTGCTCGTCACCCTTGACGGTGAACTTCAATCCCTCGGCGGCGAACACCACGCGGGCGATACCGATGATCGTTCTGTAGACGGGTTCCACGTCGGCCAGCGTAGCCCGACCGCCGTGATCCGGCCCACCACGACGAGAGCGGGACGGACTCACCACACCCGGGTCGGGTCAGTCGACACACCCGGGTCGGGTCAGTCCACGCATGGGATGCCGTCGTCCGCCCGCACGGCCCCGCCCTGCGGCCCCGAGGAGGGCACGTCGCCCGCAAAGGCGCGCAGGCCCTCGTCCGGCGCCGCGCCCCGCGCGGGCTCGTCACGGTCCGGGAGACTCGGCGCCTGCCTGCCGCCCTGCACGACTGCGGACCGACCGCTTCCGAACAGCGCCGCGATCTCCGCCCTCAGCCGGTCCGGGTCGACCCGGTTCACGGACTGCCCGTCGACCGTGGCGTACTCCTCGATCGGCAGCGTGAAGAAGTCCAGGTTGCCGGAGGTCAGATTGTCGGCCTGGGAGGCGAAGGACACCGGGTCCATCCCCGAATCGATGACGACGTCCTTCTTGACGATGTCGACCAGCGACTGCATCTTGCCGATGTTGCCGATGACGCCACTGTTCTTGAGGTTGGCGATCACCCCGGCGATGAACGCCTGCTGGCGATGCGTGCGGTCCAGGTCCCCGTTGTCGAGACCGTGCCGCTGGCGCACGAACGCCAGCGCCTGCGCCGGGTCGAGTGACTGCGGACCGGCCAGGAAGTCGGCCCCGGAGAAGTCGTCCTGCACGGCGTTGTTCAGGCAGACCTTGACGGGGCCGACCGCCTGCGCCAGGTGGTAGAAGCCGAGCATGTTCACCTCGGCGAAGTGGTCGATGGGCACCTGCAGCAGGTTCTGTACCGTCGCGAGTGTCGAGCGGCGACCCGCATCGCGCGACTGCCGTTCCCGGTCCTCGGCGTCGTCGACACCGGCCTCGGCCAACCGGCTGTCCTCGTCGGCCTTGGCGAGACCGTAGGCCTCCTTGATCTTGCGCATCCCGTACCCGGGGACGCTCACGTAGTCGTCGCGCGGGATCGCGGCCGCCGTCGCCCGGCTGCCGTCGCCCGGGACGTGCAGCAGGATCAGGGTGTTCGTGTTGTACCCGCCGACGCCGCTGTCCCCCGCGTGCAGCTCGTCGGTGACGAACTGTGCGGGCAGGTCGCTGCCGTCCATCGCCTTGCGGCTGTCCAACCCGATCAACAGGATGTTCGCGTCGCCGTGCCGGGATTTCGGGCCGCTCCCCGCGAGCGCGTCGAGCGCGTCCGAGAACTGCAGCCCCGAGGTCAGGTGCGACTGCGCCGCCCAGCCGAGGCCCACGCCGCCGAGCACCATCGCGGACAACGAGGCCGACAGCAGCCGCACCCGCCCACCCCGTCGCCGCCGCTGTTGTGAACGGTGTCGTCCCGATCGTCGCTCCGCCGCATGCTGGTGACGGACCGGGGGGCGAGGACTGTTCCGGGCATTCACCGCATCCACCGTACGGACGGGCCGGACGCGGTCGCCGGAGCAAGGACCTTGGTCCCTTCTTGGAGTGGCCGACGCCACGCGAGGTGCCGGGCGACCTCCCGGCCGCCTACCCTGGAGGCGTCGTAAACCCCCAGGAGGACTACCAGTGCAGGTCACCAGCGTCGGACACGCCGGATTCCACATCCAGACCAAGGCCGGATCGATCCTGTGCGACCCCTGGGTGAACCCCGCGTACTTCGCATCGTGGTTCCCGTTCCCGGACAACACCGCGCTGGACTGGGATGCCCTCGGCAACTGCGACTACCTCTACGTCTCGCACCTGCACAAGGACCACTTCGACCCGGAGACGCTCACCAAGCACGTCAACAAGGACGCGACGGTGCTGCTGCCCGACTACCCGGTGCCGGACCTCAAGCGTGAACTGGAGAAGTTGGGCTTCACCAAGTTCTTCGAGACCGAGGACTCGGTCAAGCACAGGGTGGGCGACCTCGATGTGATGATCATCGCGCTGCGCGCCCCCGCGGACGGCCCGATCGGCGACTCCGGCCTTGTCATCTCCGACGGCGAGACCACCTGCTTCAACATGAACGACGCCCGCCCGGTCGACATGGACGTGCTGCACGAGCAGTTCGGCAAGATCGACATCCACCTGCTGCAGTACTCGGGCGCGATCTGGTACCCGATGGTCTACGACATCCCCTCTCGCACCAAGTCGAACTTCGGCAAGCAGAAGCGCCAGCGCGGCATGGACCGCTGCCGCAGCTACATCGAGCAGGTCGGGGCCACCTGGGTGGTGCCATCGGCCGGTCCCCCGGTGTTCCTGGACGAGGAGCTGCGTTACCTCAACGACGATCGCGGCGACGAGGGCAACATCTTCCCGGATCAGATCGTCTTCCTGGAGCAGATGCGCATCCACGGCAACGACGGCGGCGTGCTGATGATCCCCGGCTCGACGGTGGACGTCCACGGCGCCGAACTGACCCTGACGCACCCGATCCCGGATGCCGAGGTCGACAAGATCTTCAGCGACAAGGCCGCCTACATCGAGGACATGGCGCAGCGGATGGCGCCGGTCCTCGCGGCGGAGAAGGCGTCATGGGCGCCCGCCGAGGGCGAGCCGCTGCTCGGGCCGCTGCGGGCAAAGTTCGAGCCGATCATGGCGCAGTCCGACCTGATCTGCGACGGCATCGGCTACCCGGTCGGCCTGGTGATGGGCACCCCTGGCAATGAACCTGAGACGGTCGTCCTGGACTTCCCGAACCGCACCGTGCGCGAGCCGATCGAGGGCGAGGGCAAGTACCGGTACGGCTTCCGCATCGCCCCCGAGCTGGTGCGCACGGTCCTGCGCGACGACGAGCCCGACTGGGTGAACACCATCTTCCTGTCCACCCGGTTCCAGGCGTGGCGGGTCGGTGGCTACAACGAGTTCCTCTACACCTTCTTCAAGTGCCTGACCGACGAGCGGATCGCGTACGCCGACGGCTGGTTCTCCGAGGCGCACGACGACTCCGCGTCGATCGAGGTCGGCGGCTACGAGATCCAGCGGCGTTGCCCGCACCTCAAGGCGGACCTGTCCAAGTTCGGCGTCGTCGAGG
This sequence comes from Rhodococcus sp. PvR044, assembly GCF_040548995.1. Lineage (NCBI taxonomy): Bacteria > Bacillati > Actinomycetota > Actinomycetes > Mycobacteriales > Nocardiaceae > Rhodococcus > Rhodococcus sp. PvR044. The sequence continues at coordinate 11,211 of NZ_JBEPSX010000003.1, read as the reverse complement.
GCACCAACCTCACCTGCAACCTGCACGGCTGGCAGTGGGACCTCGAGACCGGGCGCTGCAAGACCTCGAAGGGTCACGAGCTGCGGTCGTCGAAGCTGTAGCCACGCACCGTCATCGGGAATATCTCCTGGCGCCACCTGGTTGCACCTGAACACGGTTATTCGAGGCGCGCCATGTCCACGGCCACCACCATTGGTGGGCGAGCGGGCGATCGCGAAGACCGATGGCACTGCCAGGTCGCGAGCATGACGGAAGCCTGCCGGAAGGCTGGGCGACGACGACGATCGACATTGTCGCCGGAGCAGGGCTGTGCCCGCATCGCGTCGACCCTCCTTCCCCGACAGGAAGGACGAGGCAGTGAAACTCGCCATCACCTGGATGTTCGGATCCCTTGCCGCTGCCGCCGTGCTATTCGGCGGCTACGGTGACGACCGGGCTGGAACGAACGTGGCCGCGCCGGACCCGGTCCCCTGTCAGGTACAGCCCGACAACGCGAGCTCGCCCTTCGATGACGGGGATATGGACCGGGACGACGACACCTGGCGCGACCGGGAGCGAGAACGGATGGAACGCAACCAGGACCTCCAGGACCGGAGGGACCAGCTGCCGCCGGACGTCTGCGAGCCTCCCGGAATCTTCCAGAGCGCCGCGTGAGTCGCTGAGCAGCGCATCTCCCCTGGCGCGCGGAAGCGTCCCGCGCACCTGATAGCGCGCGGGACGGCGGGAGGGCGCGCGAGGTCAGGCCGCTACCGGCACGCTTTCCGACGAACGCATCTCCGCACGCGCCCGCAGACCAAACGCGGTGATGACGGCCGCCGCGGCGATGGCGAGCACCGGAACCGTCAGCGCGGCACGGTAACTGTCGAGCAGGCCGGCCTCCGAGGGGTCGCCGGCGAGCGTGGTGACCTGCACCGCTGTGACCACCGCCAGACCGAGCGCGGATCCGAGCTGCCAGGAGGTGTAGAGCAGCGCGCCTGCCAGGCCCTGCTCGTCCTCGGCGATCCCGTCCGTCCCCGCGATCGTCAACGGCCCGTACACCAGGGCGAAGGCGACACCGATGAGGATCAGCGCGGGCAGCATCGCGGCATAGGCCGTGTCGGCACCGATCCACAGGAAGGACGCGTACGCCACCCCGGCCACCAGCAGCCCGGCGAAGATCACCCGGACGTTCCCGAACCGGTTCACCAGACGCGGCGTCAGCGTGGGCGCGAGCACCGCGTCACCCGCCACCGCGAGCATGGCCAACCCGGTCGCCAACGCAGACCAACCGCGCATCTCCTGCAGGTAGAGCACCAGGATGAACTGGAATCCGACGAACGAGCCCGCGAACAGGACCGCGCCCAGGTTCGCCCGAACCAGGGGCCCCGAGCGCAGGATGCCCAGGCGAACCAGCGGCGCGGGCACCCGGCGCTCGACTGCGACAAACAGGGTCAGCAACGCGGCGCTGCCCGCGAGCGCTGCCACCGTCGCGCCGAGCGGGACGTCGGGCGCCCGGACCACGCCGTAGACCAGCAGCAGCATCGCACCGGTGACGCTGAACGCACCGATCAGATCGAAGTCCCGCATCGACCGCACGGCCGGACGTGCCTGCACCGGGATCAGCCGGACGCCTGCGAGCAGGATCAGCGTCGCGAGGATCACCGGGGCGAAAAAGACCCAGCGCCAAGAGAACTCGGCGAGCACTCCGCCGACGACCAGGCCCAGCGAGAACCCGGCCGCGCCCGTCCCCGCGTATACCAGCAGCGCCTGGTTGCGCTTGCGCCCCTCGGCGATCGTCGTGGTGATGATCGACAGCCCAGCCGGCGCCATGAAACCGGCGGCCACACCCGTCACGAAGCGGGCGGCGATCAGGACCCAGCCCTCCGAGGCGAGTCCCCCGAGTCCGGAGAAGGCGATGAACACCCCGAGCCACAGCAGGAACATCCGGCGCCGTCCCAGCAAGTCCGCCGCCCGGCCGCCGAGCAGCATGAAGCCGCCGTACCCGAGCACGTAAGCACTGATCACCCACTGGAGCTCTGCGGTGGACATCGACAGGTCGGCCCGGATCGAGGGCAGCGCCACACCGAACATCGACACGTCGACGCCCTCGAGGAAGATCGCGCCGCACAGCACGAGGAGCATGGCCCACTCCCGACCGGCGAACCGGTCGCGATCTCGCTCGAGCAGGGGTGGTTGCGGTGATTCCAGCACTGAACGCTCCTTCGGTCGGCCGTCGGGAACCGATCGACCCCGGTTCCGTGCCGTGGGGTCGGTTCCCTCTTGTAACTGGCCCAATCCTTCGGCACCATTGAGAACTATGGAAGAAGGCACTTTGAAGGAACCGACTCACTGCGCCGATACCGGCGACGACCGGGACCCTTACCAGTGGGACACCAGGGAGGACTGCGAGGTCCGGCAGATCCTGGACCGGATCGCGGACAAATGGTCACTGTTGGTGATCGCGCTGCTGGACCGGCGAACCCTGCGCTTCACCGAACTACGTCGGGAGATCGACGGCATCAGCCAGCGGATGCTGACCGTCACGCTGCGACAACTCGAACGCGACGGACTGGTCCGCCGCACCGTGTACCCCGTGGTGCCGCCACGGGTCGACTACGCGCTCACCCCGCTCGGCGAGACGCTGCACGAGACCATCCAGGCGTTGGTCAGCTGGACCGAACTGCATCAGGACGAGGTCGCCAAGGCCCGCGCCGAGTACGACCTCCGCGCGGACGCCGAGCGCGACCTCGTGACCGGCGCCCGCTGACCGTCAGGTGTAGATCTCCTCGACATCGATCGCGTGGCGCTCGAGGACCACGTTGCGCTTGAGCGACATCTTCGGGGTCAGCTCGCCGGTCTCCTGCGTCCAGTCGACGGCCAGGATCCGGACCTTCTTGATCTGCTCGGCCGAGGACACCTGGGCATTGGTCTCCGCGACCGCGGCATCGATCTCCGCGACGAGCGCCGGGTGACCGATCAGCTCCACGAGCGGCACGTCGGCGGCCACCCCGTTGCGCTCCCGCCATCCGGTCAGTGCCTCCGGGTCGATCGTGATCAGCGCCCCGACAAAGGGTTTCGCGTCGCCGACGACCATGCACTGACCGATCAGCGGGTGCGCCCGAAGCGCGTCCTCGGGCTGCGACGGGGAGACGTTCTTGCCCGCCGCGGTCACGATGATCTCCTTCTTGCGGCCGGTGATGGTGACGAACCCGGCCTCGTCGATCGTGCCGAGATCGCCGGTGCGGAACCAGCCGTCGACGAAGGCGTCCGCGGTGGCCTCCTCGTTGTGCCAGTACCCGTCGAACACCACCGGGCCGCGCACCAGTAGCTCGCCGTCGTCGGCGATCCGCGCCCCGTGTCCGTCGAGCGGACGGCCCACGGTGCCGACCCGCTGGCGGGACGAGGTGTTCACGGTGACCGCGGCGGTGGTCTCGGTGAGGCCGTACCCCTCGTAGATCGGCAGGCCGACGCCGCGGAAGAAGTGCCCGAGCCGGGCGCCGAGCGGGCCACCACCGGAGACGGCGAGGTCGCACTCGCCGCCGAGCGCCGCCCGCAGCTTCCCGTAGACCAGCCGGTCGAACAGTGCGTGCCGCAGCCGAAGCCCCAGGCCCGGGCCGCCCTCGTCCCGGGCGCGACTCCATTCGATCGCGGTCGCCGCCGCCTTGTCGAAGATCTTGGCCTTGCCGCCGTCGACGGCCTTCTGCCGGGACGCGTTGTAGACCTTCTCGAACACCCGCGGCACGGACAGGATGAAATTCGGTTTGAACGCTGCGAACTGGTCGACCAGCGTCGTCCAGTCCGAGGTGTGCGCGACGGTGACCTTGGCGTCGAATGCACCCACCGAGATGGCGCGGGCGAACACGTGCGCCAGCGGCAGGAACATCAGGGTCCGCTTGCCCTCGACGAGGGCCTCGCTCAGCGCGGTGCGCACGGCCACCGACTCCGCGAACAGGTTCGCGTGGGTCAGCTGCACGCCCTTCGGGCGACCGGTGGTGCCGGAGGTGTAGATGAGCGTGGCCGGCGAGCTCGCCCCCACCGCGGTGCGCCTGGCGCGCAGCTCCGCGTCGTCCACCCCCGCCCCGCGGCGAATCAGCTCGTCGACAGCGCCCTCGTCGATCTGCAGCGTCTCGCGCAGCGCGGGCGCGGTGGCCGCCACCTCTCGGACCGTGTCGGCGTGCCGCTGCGCCTCGACGATCAGCAGCGTGGTCCCCGAGTCCTCGAGGATCCACTTCGCCTGTGCCGCAGCCGAAGTCTCGTAGATCGCCACCGTGCAGGCGCCCGCGGTCCAGATGGCGTAGTCGAGCAGCACCCACTCGTACCTGGTCGCCGACATGATCGCGACGCGGTCCCCCGGCGCGACCCCGGAGGCGATCAGGCCCTTCGCCACCGCGGTGACGCCCTCGGCGAACCGGGCGGCGGTGACATCGGACCAGCCGGACCCGGACGGCAGCTGGAACGGGACGAAATCCGGCGAGACCTGCGCGTACCGGAATACCGTGTCCGCCATCGACACATCCGCCGGGATGGTGAACGTCGCTGGAAGTTCGAACTCGCGCATGCGCAGATCCCTCCGCTAAAATTAGAGAGCTTTTCTAGAAAGCATTGTCAATGCGCGGCGGCCTGTCAATGGCATGCCCGTGGGCCCTGGAGGTGGACATCGGCACGCAGCATCGGGGCACCGAGACCAGGCAGCGACTCCTCGACGGGGCGTTGGCGGTGTTCGCACGGTCCGGGCCCTCCGGATTCACCATGACCGCGGTGACCACGGAGAGCGGGGTCAGCGTCGGCAGCCTCTACCACCACTTCGGCAGCTTCGACGGCCTGTCCGCGGCGCTGTACAGCCGGTGCATGTCCGATCTGCTGGACTCGCTGATCGCCGAGTTGGTCCGCTGCCGCACCGCGCGGACGGGGGTCAAGGCGATGGCCGCGGCCTACCTGCGCTGGGTGGGGCGACACCGCGCCCAGGCACACTTCATCCACGCCTCGGCGTACTCGGGCTTTCTACCCGCGCACGCAGAGGAGCTCGCGGCCGAGAAGGAACCCCGCATGCGGGCGATGTCCGACTGGATGACCCCGCACGTCGAGGCGGGCCGGGTGGTCGCGCTGTCCCCCGCGCTGATCGAGATGCTGGTGATCGGACCGGTCGCGGAGACCAGCAGGCGCTGGCTGTCGGCTGCGCCGGGAATCGACCTGGACGAGGCGGCGAAGGTACTGCCCGAACGGATCTGGCAGTCGGTGCGCGGCGAGCAGGGCTGAGAGCACGAGAAGGCGTATGCAGAGGACAACGGGTCGATACCCATGACCCAGGTCTCAACTACCTCGATAATTAGCGGCTGCGCGATCAAGGTGGTCGATAGTGGCGCTTCGGAGGAGTCGCAGGGGTCGCGCACGAGCTCCTCGAATCGGTCGCGCTCACCGACCGGCTGGTGCGGGTCCGGGTGCGATGGCGCTTTCTGGACTCCGCAGGCGAGACGCTGACCACCGGCGACTACGAGTACCTGCTCCGCGAGGACCCGGACGGCCTGCACGCCTATGTCGCGGTCGGCATCGACGACATGCAGAAACTGCGCGAGCTCGCCGACCGGCTCGGCGTCGACCTCGGCTGACCGACTACGAGCCCCACAGCTGTAGGTAGTCCTCCCTGCCGAACATCTTCGCCGAGTCGACCGCGGTCGGGTGGCCGGCGTTCGGATCGGCCCCGGCGGCGGCGAGCGCACGCACCACTGCCTCCTCGCCCTTGAAGATGGCCCCCGCGACCGGCGACTGACCGCGACCGTTGAGGCGGTCGACGTCCGCGCCCCGGTCGATCAGCAGCTGCACCACCTCGACGTGCCCGTGGTACGCGGCGAGCATCACCAACGTGTCGCCGGCGCCGTTGGTGAGATTCACCGGGACACCCGCATCGAGATAGGCGGCGATGGTCGCGGAATCACCCGTCCTGGCCGCGTCGAAGACGCGCTCCGCGATCTCTTGGAGCCGGGGGTCGATCGGATCGTCCGTCATGTCGACCGAAGTTACTCGCGGTGCATGGACTTCCGCAGCGGCACCACGCGTCGAACCAGGACCCGGTCCACGCACCCCCGCAGTTCCTGGGGTGCGCGGGCCGGGTCCTTGCGTGCGGCGGTCAGCCGATGCTGAAGGGCTGTCCCCAGAGGGTGACGGTGCCCTTGACGTTCTCGGTGTCGACGGTGACGTTGACGTAGGAGCGGGCCTGCGCGTAGCCGGCGCAGCCCTCGACGCCCATGGTGGAGTCGGCCCAGGTGACGCTGCCGGTGGCGCCCTCGAAGGAGTGCTCGCCGGAGTGCGACTCGCCACCGAAATCGTCCGCATACTCGAGGTCGAGGACCGAGAAGCTCGCGGCCTCGCCGGGTCCGATGGAGACGTTGCCCGCGGTGGCGGCCTCGGGCTCGCCCGCGGTGCCGTCCCAGCCGGCACCCATACCGGACTCACCGCCGGCCTCGCCGCCGAGGGTGAGCTGGCAGGCCACGACGTAGCCGGGCTCGATGTAACCGCCCTCGGCGCCGGAGCCGCCGGAGATCTCGACCTTCGCCGAGCCGGAGACCCACACGTTGCGGTGCAGCGGGGTCGCACCCATGGAGCCGGAGATGTTCGCGGACTCACCGGTCATGGTGACGGTGACGATGGTGCCGTCGGCGAGCGTCTTGGTGATGGTGCCGCCGGGCAGCGGCACGAAGGTGTCGGCGTTCGCCGCACCCGCCGACAGGAAGCCGACCGCAATCGCGGTGGCCGCGCCGACGGCGGAGATCCGCAGCCCGCGACGCAGGCCATTCTTGCTGGTGTTCATGAATTTTCCTCTGAGGGTTCAGGTATCGAGTTCAGGCGGGGACTGGGTCAGCCGATGCTGAAGGGCTGGCCGTACAGGGTGGTCTTGGAGTAGTCGTTGCCGACGATCTCGACCACCGTGTATGAGCGGGCCTGCGCGTAGCCGCCGCAGTTCTGGATCTCGATCTGGGTGTCCTGGTACTGCACGGCGTACTTGCCGTTCTTCTTGATGTCCTTACCCGCGACACCCACGAACTTCACCTGGCCGGCCGAGACCGGGACCGTCAGCGACCCGGAGATCGACGGGCCGTCCATGCTCACGCCCATCCCGATCGACCCACCGAGACCGGTGATGTCGACCTGGCAGCCCACGATGTAGCCGGTGCTGATCCGCGAGACCCCGTGCGTCGAGGAGTTGTTGGTGCCCTTGTCGTTCGTCGCACCGTTCCACGGACCCGCCTCGCCCTCACCGGAGACACCGGTGACATCGGCGGTCACCGTGCCCGAGACCCACGCGGTGCGGCCGGCACCATTGGCGGCCAGCGACGGCGAGATCAGGACACTCTCACCGGTACGGGAGACCACCGCACCCGGCCCGGCCTTCTGCCCGTCCGGCAGCGGCACAAACGTGTCGGCATGCGCCGCACCGGTCGACATCAGGCCGATCGCCACCGCCGCGGCAGCACCGATGCTCACGCTGACCAGACGGGCACGTCGGGCGCCCGAGCGGGGGCCGGATTTCACGAACTCGGTGAACATGTATTCCTCTCGATTGGTGAACTGAGTCAATAGGTTTCGGTACAGATCAGAGCGACCGAAGGACGGAGTCTGCGGCGTCCGTACCCGTGTTGAGCGACCTGTGGACGGTGCTCGTCACCATCCCCGCGAAATGCAGCACCCCGTTGACGGGCTCATAGATGACCTTGTCCGACTTCTCCGGGTAGGCGCCGAGCGCGAACTCGTCCTTGGACCAGTCGTAGGTCGAGGCCTTCGAATAGGTGACGTTTGCGTCGCCGCCCAGCCTGCGGACCGTCTCGAGCGACCTCTCGAAACGCTCGTGTTCCGGGAGCGCGAGCAACTCGTCGGCCTGAGCACCGGTTGCCCAGGCGACGAGCAGTTGTCCCGTGAATCCCGGGGTACCGGCGGACGCGTCCCACAGCACTGGCGGCCGGAGCGAGTACGTTTCGGCCAGCCCGAACGGCATGGAGATGACCGGACGCGAGAATTCGAGGATCGCCTTGTACACGGACAGGTACCGAACCTGTTCGATCGCATCGAGTTTCGTGTCCGGGAGGGCGGGCGAGAACTCGATCCTCCCCGCCTTGAGGACTCCGGCGGGGACCGCGACGACGCACCGTGCCGCCTCGTAGTCGCGGCCACCCGCCGAAACGGAGACCCCGCCTGCGCTGTGCGTGATCGTGTCGACGACGGTGTTCGTCTTGATCTCCACCCGCTCACCGATTGCGCGGATGATCTGGTCGTAGCCGCCGATCACCCGGAAGTCGCCCGCATAGTCGTCGACCGGTGCCTCGCCGGTCCGCTCGACATCGAGGCACTCCTGCAGGGTGTCGACGACGTTCTCCGCAGGCAAGACATCGAACTGCTCGTCGTCGACCTCGATGATGAGCAGCGCGAGCGGGTAGTTCGAGCGCGGAATGCCCAACCGGGCGAGGTAGGCCTCCGCCGTCTCGCCGTCCGCCGGGGCCGGCGCCGTTGGACCGACGGCAGGAACCCCGTTCGGGAATCGATAGAACTGCGCGGAGCCCTGCACCTCCCAGGGAGACTGCGGGTCGAAGCGGGAGTAGTTCGGGTCGAGGCGGTGCGTGCCCAAGCCCATATCCGTCACGTAGGCCCACGTGGAGATGTCCGGACCGCCGTGCAGGAGCTCGGCTCCACGCTCGAACGGAATGCTCATGGTCGTTCGATCCGTCCAGACGCGACCGCCGATCCGGTCCCGTGCCTCGAGCACCAGGACCTTCTTGCCCGCCTCATGGATCCGCTTGGCTGCCCCCAGCCCTGCCGCCCCGGCGCCGATGACGATCACGTCGTACCGAGCGCCCGGGGACGATGACGACTGAGCTGAGGACGTCGCGCAGGAACTGAGACCGAATGCGGCGGCGACACCGAGTGAACCGACGAGCATCGAGCGACGGGTGATGGGCGACATGTGAGTTCCTTTGTGTGAAGGGGTATGGCAACGCCGGCACGAGCGGGGACGGCGTCGTGGGCGTGGCGTCAGGCGTCGCCGTGCGGGGCCGCCCCGACGGGTGCGCCGACCGACGCACCCCCGGGACTTGCGGACTCCTCGGGGTTCCCGCCGTGGCCGATATTGAGCAGCACCACCCCGGCGACGATCAGGACGATGCCTCCGATCGCGGTGGCCGAGAGCGTGTCCCGAAAGATGAGCACGCCGAGGATCGCGACGACCGTCGTTCCCACGCCGGACCAGATCGCGTACCCGACCCCGACGTTGAGCCCGCGGGCCAGCGCGAACCCGAGCAGCGTGAAGCTGGCCGCGTACCCGATGACGACCACGATCGACGGCAGCGGACGGCTGAAACCGTCGGCGGCCTTGAGCGAGAGGGTGGCGACGATCTCGCACGCGATCGCCCCCGCCAGCAGGGCATAGGCGTTCACGAAACCGCCTGCTCAGTCACCTCGCCGCGGTCCTGGACCTTGCGCCGGTACAGCCAGAGCACGACACCCAGCGCCAACACACCGAGCGCGACAGCGAGTTCCTTGAAGCCGCCGTATCCGGTCACCTCGAAGCCGGTGGCGCCCACGACCAGGATCACCACGAGGACGGCGGCCAGCGCGAGGGAAAGCGGAACGAACACCGCGGGCAGGCGGATCGGCCGCGCCAGATCCGGGCGGTCCTTACGGAGCAGGAAGAACCCGGACAGGGCGAAGATGTGCGCGAGGATGTAGCCGAGGTTGCCGGTGACGATGATCGCCAGCGGCGTCTTCAACACGGTCAGGACGAGCACGTTGACCACGAGGGCCACCGTCAGGGCCCGGACGGGGATGCCCCGGCTGTTCAGCACGCCGACCTGCCGGATACTCGTGCCCTCCTTGCCCATGTTGTAGAGCACGCGGGATCCGTCCGCGAGACCGGTCACCATGATCAGCAGCAGCGAGCAGATCAGGAACAGGACCATGACATCTGCGGCGCCACCGACGAGATCCTGGAACGCCGACACATAGAAGGTCGTCGGTGCCTCGGCGATCGCGGCCTCGCCGACGTAGCCGGTGAGGATGAGGGGCAGCAACACGAAGACGCCGAGCGAGAAGAGCACGCCGGCCTTCAACGCCTTCGCCGTATCGGAGACGGTGTTGCGGTACTCCGGGGCAAACGTCGCGCAGACCTCGACGCCGAACGAGGTCCAGGCCATGACGTACAGCCAGACCAAGGAGGTGCGCAGACCCTCGATGCCGTGCAGATTCCAGGTCAGCTCGGAGATGTGGAAACCGCCCGTGATCAGCGGCCCGATGATGAACACCGCCAGCGGGATCAGCAGGATGCCGCCGGTGATGTAGACGAAGGTCATCGTGATCCGGACCCCGACGATGTTGAGCACGTAGAGGATTCCGATCACCATCAGCCCGACCATGATCGGGAAGTCGAGCCCGATCGGCCCGAGACTGATCGACCAGTCCTGGTCAGGGAACCACTGGGACTGCACGAGTGCACCGATGATGCCGGCGTAGACCGACAGCGCGGTGGTCCAGGGGAACCAGTAGCCGACGGCGGCGAGTGGACCGACGATCGGTGCCCGTTCCTTCCATGCCTCCGCCGCGTACGCCGCGATGCCACCGGACGTGTCCGGGAACATCGCCGCGAGCTCGGTGTAGATCCAGTTGGCCACCGTCGCCAGCAGCATCGAGATGGTCCACAGGAGTACGGCCCCCCAGCCGCCGAGGCCGACGATCGACGCACCGAGCGAGGCGATCAACGCGGCGGGCATGGTCAGCGACATCGCGAAGCCGTCGTACCACCGCATGGTCTTGTGCAGCGTGGGTGCGGGTTGTTCTGTGGAAGCGGTCTCTGTCATTGGGGTTCCTAGTCACGTGATCGGAAAGAGCCTGCGGCTCATGCGAATTGACGGTGACTCGGACGGAACGAACGGGTGCGGAGCCCTGCGGCATAGGGCCCGGAAACAGGTCGGCCGCGCGGTGCCCGGCGGTCGACGTGCGGATCAGTATGACCAGATCGGAGGAGCGAAGACAAGGCTTGAGCAGAATTTCGCCCGCAAACTTAGACAATTGAGCCGATCTGACCCCGATCAGTTGCCCGAATAACAGTCAGACGAGAAGAATCTTGTTCCTTGGGGGTGACAGGCGCCACACCGGGCATCTATGGTGACTGAACTCGCACGGAACGAGTGACCCCCCAACACACCGCGGGCCGCGGCAGTCCCGCTCACATCAAAAGGTTGTACCCATGACCAC